>NZ_FSRT01000001.1:1744190-2093028 GCF_900143015.1 Fibrobacter sp. UWB11
CCAAACTTCGGCACAGGAACCGGGGTTTCCACTCCGTTCAAATACATCTTGCCAATAGCACGCGGTTCGCCAATCACGATATACAACGTGCCGCTAGCCGTATAGACCAGCTTGTTATCGACCGTTGCAATATTCGCTTCTTTCACAAATTCATCATCATCTTCGTCGCGCTTGATGCCGACCCAGGAACGCATTTCGCCGGAACCGACAAGTTCAATCTTCGTGCGGCCATTGTCCGAAACCGGACCCGTCACGGTATCTTTCTTAGAAGATGCCGAAATGAAAATCGTTGCAGATGCCGGGAGGTTTTCAGACTTTTTCATAGCCTTATCGACATCGGCTTGCGTCACCTTTTCATTCTTTTCGTCCTTGATGGAATCTGCAGGAACAGCTTCGGCTCCTTCAGGCATATCCTGACTGATTTCCGAAGAATCTTCAGCAGCAACCACCGCCGGCGGATTGGCGTTACTATCAGTAGTAGCGTCACCCTTCGTTACAAAATGGAGCCCGACAATGAAAAAAGCCACAATGACAACAATGGCAATAGGCACGGCCTTGCTGCGCGGCTTACTTTCTTCTTCCGTGATCGGAGCGATATTCTTCATCGGTTCCGTGTCGCGCGTAGCGAAGCTTGAACCAGCTTCTTCAGCATAAAGTTTAAGGACAGCCTTTGTATCCAAGCCAAGCTTAGTACTTACAGAATTCAGGTAACTACGGACATAAGCGTCTACCGGCAAAGACTTCCAGTCGCTTGCTTCAATAAAACGAAGCATCTTCACCGAGATTTTCGTACGTTCCGAAAGATCGTCAATAGAAAGCCCTTGAGATTCGCGAACGCGGGCCAAAAAATCGCCGAGACGTTCGTTGGGATTTTTCTCATCCAATTGAATCATTTGCTATACCTTAACTTGTAAACCATCCAACATTTCCAGTGTACGTGCAACTGGTAACCCAACCACGTTGTAGTAACAGCCGTTGATAGACTTTATTAGGCGCGCACCATTCGTTTGAATACCGTAGGCACCCGCCTTATCCATCGGGTCTTTAGAATTTACATAATCTTTAAGTTCCTGTAAGGAACAGTTTCTAAAAAAGACCTCTGTTTTCTCTTCAGAAGCACAAAGGACTTCGCCGTTGCGGGCAATTGCAACACCGGTTATGACAACGTGGCCCCGATTATTTAGCTTGCTTAGCATTTCAAGGGCGTTTTCTTCGGATTTCGGCTTGCCGAGCGGCATGTTGTCCAAAAAAACAAGCGTATCAAAGCCGAGCACGTAGGCATCGCGTTCCTGGCGCGATACAGACAAAGCCTTGATGCATGCGTTTTCACGCGGGAAATCGAGCGGATTTGTGCTTGTGGGTTTTTCGTCTTCGCCAGAGACCACAACGCGAAAATGGACACCCAACTGTTTTAAAATTTCAGAACGGCGCGGAGAACCGCTAGCAAGAACTATTTCAGATTTTGTCATAATATCTTTTTAGTTACTAGTTAATATCACAAATTATTGACGAGATGGCGATCCGGGATGACACTGCAACACAAACATCTTTCGTCTAACTTAATCATAAACCTTCGTGTCGGTGCTACCGGCATTCAGCTTGATATCCGGCAAGTCACGCACATACACAGAGAAGCTCCAGCCAGCGGCAGGACCTGTCGGCGTCCATGTAAAATCGAGCTGCCAGCAATGCAGCACACGCTTGAACGTGAATTCATGCGAAACAAACTTACCTTCATTATAATCGTATCGGGTGCTGTAAGAAACATCCCAGTTGACAGTCGGTTGGAACGATGCCGAAATACCCGTCGAATGAGAAATGTTGTCTTTGAACAAATTCTTTGCCACGCGCGTACTGCTGAACGAATAGCGGTAATCCAAGCTCAAAGACCAATTCAGCATTTCGTACTTTTCAAGCTGCGAAGGCAAGCCTCCATTAAACGTACCGCTCCAATGGAAATTCTTTGAAAGTTCATACCCCCAGTATGTGAGTTCCGGGAACTTGACTTTATTCGGATTCGAATCGTACTTGTGGTAGAAGCTATGGCGGGTATTGATGGTAAACATGTAATCCGGCAGAACCTGGAATCCAAACGATGAAGAAATATCCGAGAAGTTCAGAGAATCCGCTGCAAAGTTGTACGAAAAACTATGCCTTGTGGTAAGCAAGCGGCGTGTGCCGTACTGGTCCTCAACGGCCTTGGCCTTTTTCGAGGAATCACCGCGAGTCGTATCGACTTTTGCAGCCACCTTGAGATACTTGATATCAAAATCGTTACTCAAGCTAAAGCCAATCGTCTGTTGCTTTTGCTGGTACGGATATTGTCCGAGATACGGATGCGGAGCAAACTTTTTGACCGTATCGATTTCAGGCGCATACGTGTAAGAAACGCTTGGAGAAAGCACATGGCGAATACCAGTGAACCGCCCGATTTCAGGAACCCAGATACCATATAGTTTTGTATCGGCGGTCAAGCTGTAGCTATGGTTGTAAGCAACGTTACCATAAGTTCCTTCTTCAGGATTAAAGCTCACATAACGCTTTCTTTTGTACAAAGAATCGTTCGGATTGCGCCAAGAAGTACCCGTCCAATATCCCGTAAACGTTGCTCGCGGCGTAATGTTGATAACGTCAAAAAGGCGGCCGGAATAATCGAGCGTATAAGTACCCGTGTAACCCAAATAATGCGCCGTCGTATCCTTGTTCTGCAACGTGTCGCGTTCACGGTGCGACTTATAGTTAAAGCGGTTCGTAAAGCTGTAGTTGAACTTTTCAAGGAACGACTGGAACGAGCCGTCTTCGGCAGCAATTTCGCCTTCATCCAATTCAAAATTGAAAAGGTTTCCGCTCATGCGGTACTGGATATCGGGCAAGTCGCGTTCAAGCATGCCCGTCGTGAGGTTATGATTCTGAGAAATCTTGACCGTCAGACTCTTGTTATTGCCGAACTTTCCAGAATAAGCAAGTGAAGCATTTGCCTGCTGGTTCAAAATCGTACTCGATTCCAGCGAGTTGTTCTTACGGATTCCCCTATCGCTCACAAAGGAGCCCTGACCACTCAACGTGTGCTTTGCATCGGGAGTCAAGTTCTGGTTATGCGAAAATTCAATATCGTAACCGCTGTTGCTAAAATCGAATTCTTCGAGGTAGCTCGTATAGCGCAAGTAACCATCGAGCAAATAACGTTTCTTATAGCGGATCTCGCCCATCAACGTCGAACGTTCAAAACGCGCTTCGTCACCTTCAATCACGTCTGCAGAAATCGTAGCATCCCAGTAATCATTGGCAGCGTAATAAAAACCGATATTGCGCAAGTAATAGCCCTGCTTTTGGTCGCCACCGAACTTGGGCGTCAAAATACCGGACTTACGACCACTCTTGAGCGGAGCCACAATCATCGGGAGAACTGCCACAGGCACATCGGCAATATTCAACACCACCGGTCTTGCGGTAATCGTCTCCTTGGGCTTTACCACCATGCGGCGTCCATAAAAGTAGAAGTGCTGGTGAGTTGTATCGTTACATGTACTAAAGTCACCGCGCGCAATCTGGATTCGCGTATCCGGCAAACGGCGGACTTCCATACCGTTCAACTGCTGGTTGTCCTGGAACGTCGTTGCGTAATAGACCTCGCCTATTTTAGACTTGAGGTTGTACTTGAGACGCATACCCGAAAGCGAAGGATTCTTGGTTTCGCGAAGTACGGGATTTCCAGAAGCGGCCAAAATCTGATTCTTTTGGTCCATCCAGATGGTATCGGATTCAAGTGTTGCGGTTCGGTACTTGAGTTGAGCAGACTTGTTCAAGTTGAATGTCGATGTTTCTACATCGTACACCAGGTCAACCGCATGATATTCAATGGTATCGACGCCTGTCGTATCGTTCATCCAATCGACCTCGGTCGTATCTTCTACAGGCTGCTCGCGCTCTTCGAGTTCAAAGCGGGTCATGTCCTCGCCATAAGAGCAAGGAGCAAAGACCGCAGCGACAAGCAATGCAAAAACGGCCCACAGATAACGATGGGTTTTGGACAAAATCACGGTTCCACAAGATAGAAAAAAAGAACGCTCCAAATATGAAGCGTTCCTCAAATTTTTGATTATAGCGGAATATTACTTCAGCAGGGCGTTGGCGCCGCTTACAGAACCATTGTGGTCAATGGAAATAACGTAGCGACCGCTCGGGAGCTGAGAACCATTCCAGTTAATCGTATTCACGCCAGCAACAGCATTGTCGAGGCCAAGCTTTGCGACCTGTTCGCCATCGGCATTCATGATCGTCACTGCAACACGACCCGTAGACTTAACCGTGAACGAGAGAGCCTTGCGATTGAAAAGGCGGAGGCTTGCATCACCCGAGCGAACCGGAGTCGTCTTGGTGAACTTCGGAGCGGTCTTAGCCTTTTCCACATAAACGCCATTCACATCAGCAGAAGCAACAGCGACATCGTTCTTGACAAGGTTACCACGGCTGAGCACAGCAACGAGCTGCTTGTCATTTTCAGTTGCACTTGCAAACGTTTCGAGTTCCTGAGCGTTCACGCGTTCCTTGTCGCCATACCAGCTCTTGACGGCCTTGTTGTCCAAGTCCTTCACGGTAATCTGGGCGCGACGAATCACGGTAGAATATGTTTCGCCATTGCTCGTATAAGTAATCTCGAGCGGCTTATTGACCTGGCCGCGGAGTTTTGCCTTAGAAAATTCAATATTCTGACCCTTGAGGCTTACACCATCAACAGCGGTAATAACATCACCGGCACGGAGATTGGTTTCTGCTGCTGGAGTGCCCGGGATGACTTCGGCCACATGAACGCCTTCGCCCACCTGATAAATGGTAATGCCGACACCACCAAAAGATTCGTCAGCCATAAGCGGAGCCGTCATCATTGCGGCAATCAAAGAAGCCTTAACAAAACTATTCATAATAATCTCCTTAAATTTCTTCCATAATATATAATAAAAAGTTCTTATTTCAAACGGATTCAGGCCGAAATATACGGAATAAAACGGCAAAAACACCCTTCAATGCAACGGATGGGCACATAAGCGGTCTTTTTTGGCTAATGCAAACTACTCTTTGACGCAACGAATAGGGACTAGCTCATCCTCATCCACATAATAAAACGTCATGTAATTGAAACCAAAGCCAAACGCCCAAATATCACCTGGATTTTTGTAGCTATAAGCCCAGTACTTGGTATTTTCCGGTCCTCTTTCGGTATGCGGCTTTTTACTTGTTCCTAAAGGCAAAAATGAAGTTCCTTTAGTATTACAATCAAATCCATTACAGCGAGAACCTATATCAGACACAAATTGTTCATTATAACAATTTTGCAAAAATGGAGAAAGATAGTCATATTCCCTTGTTTTTAACGAATAAGCAGCCATCGAATCAGGTAATTTCCAGCCTGCAGGGCAAGCGGTTAGAGCGGCTTCCTTCGAATAAAATCTACCAGCAATTTCGCACCCTTCTTCAACAGGGATGCTTTGCGAAGCGTCTGCCGTCACATATCTCAAATTTTCAGCCATCCACGTGTATCCGTTATGAACAACAGTCCTGTAAGTTTCTCCGTCGCGTTCATCAATTAACGTTCCATACTCGATATCAGGATTGAAGTAATACTCCTTCGGGAACTCACAACTCCATTCCATCATAGAATGCCATTTGCCGTTATAACAGATATATTGGTTTTCACCCCCGGCACTGCGATTGTAAAGCCTTTTGTTATCTGTATCGCAAGGAGCTTCATTGAAATCGACCCAAACATTTTGGAAACATACATAGAACATCAAAGTATCGCGTAAGCCCTGGATCGTTTTCCCTTCTGCATCACAGGCTCTATCGCCAATGTCCCTTTCTCTATAAGTAGCCTGGTCCCAGCCTGATTCATGGCAGATGTAAAAGATACCACCATTACTTTGGTTACTCCATTCACTTTCTATCATTTTTCCGATACGGTCGCAAGGAATTCCAGTCGTTTCCTTTTCTAATTGAGTAGCAATTTTCCATTCCGAATTTTTGCACAGATAGAACCTAGTCGTATCCGTCGGACTTTGAATAACTTTTGCTGAATCGCCGCACGGAATATCCTTAGTCTCGTAATCCATTTTTGTAGCGACATTCCAGCCGTTTTCCTTGCAAACATAATAATGTTCACTTAAAGAAGCACTCTTGAACATTTTGCCAATTTCGTCACAAGGCATATCCTTGGTATCATCTTCATAATTCATCAAAAGCGTCCAGCCGCTTGTACCGCAATAGTAAAGCGTGTCAGCTATGATATTTTTAAGACCAGCTTGTTCGATAATACCAAATTGTTTACCGTCGCAATAAGGGAGTCCAATACATTTCCGATAAACGTTGTTTAAAATATAAGTAGGTGGAACAGATTCATAACCGGTAGCGGCACATCCTGGTTGACCGATTGTTCTTGCCCACAACGAAATGTTTCTATAAGGGATAAAAGCATTTTCTTCGCCTCCCCAGCTATTGCTTGGAGAAACATTCCATATGCCGCAATATTCGGAACGATCTAAAGTTCCCTTTTCAGAAAACGACTTGACAATGTTATAGGTCACAACAGTATCACGATCAAAGAAATAATTCAATGTATTTTCAACGTCAGCCCTCGAAAAATTAGCCGGCCTATCCATCAACGGGTTTTGGACAAACAAAGTATCCAACCCCAATGCCGCAACGAGTTCACTCTTTGCAATCTTTTCGGCATCTTCCGCAGCAACTCCATCCGCAATCAACTTTACAGCACGTCCTTCGATAAGCAACTGATAGCCGTTAATCGAACGAGGAAGTTCTTCAGGACGAAAACCGCCCGTTCCCCACGTATAATCAGGAAAAGCAGTAGCACCATTCGATGCAGATAAAGAGGCAACACAGCCTCCGCCAGCACCTCTGCCCGGAATTCCAGTATCTAAAAAGTCCAAATAATACGAGCTTGAAGAAAGCAGCTTATCTTTAGCATCAGAAGACTGTGCAACTAGAGAAGAACTAGAAGCTACTACATCTTTCGAGTCACTAGACAAGGTTGTACAAAATAAAGAGGAACTTGAAGATTGAGTATCATCCGTAGCAGACAGATTTTCATCACTAGAAGAGCTATCCTCCTGAGCGATAGCGCCACTATCAAAATCCGCGATATTTTCGGATTCCGAGCACGCGACTAACGCGACGACCGACAGCAAACAAGCAAATTTTTTCATCAAGCCTTCTCCCTCTTAATTTTATTCCTTGATGCAACGAACCGGCACGTAAGTTGTATAGTCGTATTCCTTACCTGCGTACATTTCTCTAAGATCTTCGCCCCACCAAAAATCAACATCAATCCCATTAATGTAGGCGATACGGCGTTTCTTTTCTTGAGTCGGGCTCATCCACATAAGATAGGATCCTCCTTGCCCACCATATAAACTAAAGTCAGGTTGGTTCATGATTCTTCCTGTCGGAATAAAACTCAAGCCGTGAGGGTCATTCGTTCCTCTAGAATAAAGCAGCGAAAATAAATTTCTAACATCCAATGGCGAACCTCTAAAATCTTCAATATCGCTAGAATCAGGGAGCCGCCACCCCTCGGGGCAAACTTCTGCGGCAGTGTATAAATCGTAGAAACGCCCCAAATTTTTACAGCTGTCTTGGAGACAAGTTGTCGATTGAGGATTGTCCGTCAAGAATGTTCCCTCGTACTTCATGTTTTCGGCCATCCAAGTTTTGCCTTTAAAAACAGTCGTACGGTAAATGCGATGGTCGCGTGGGTCTTCGAAACTTCCGTAATCAAAATCGGGATTGAAATAATATTCAGTGGGGAAATCCGTGTGCCATTCGCCTGCGCGCCGCCATGTTTTGTTATAACAAATGTATCGATCGAAGCCTGGGTTAACATTTTCATTTTTAACGGTGACACGCATATTGTCGGTATCGCAAGGCATATTGAAAAACTTGGTCCACATTCCGTCATGGCAAACGTAGTACAAGTTCGAATCCGACGGACTTTGGTACGTCTTGCCCTCGCTATCACATTGTGCGTTCAATGTTTCAAAATCCATTTGCTGGGCATAATCCCAGCCGCGGTCAGCAAAACAAGGAGCTTCTTGATGACCATTATGGGTTCTGCAAAACGCCGTCGTTCGGCAAACGTAGGTGACATTTGGTCTGTTCGGGCTTTTGTAAAGTTTACCATGTTCATCGCAGGGAACGTCAAAAGTTTCTGCATCGATGGTCATCGCCTTATGCCATCCCGAATCTAAACTGCAAACGAACGAAGTATCGGGACGTTTAGAATAAAATACGTATTTACCTTCTTTGTCACATGGATTTCCATCAGTTGCAAGTTCCATCTCATTCGGCGTATTCCAGCCATTTTCCCTGCAAACGAACGGAACTGTACCCAAATACGCATAAATATGCTTTACCTCGACGACGGTCTCGCGATTGGACTGGTCGCAAATAGGAAGGTTCATGCACTTGCGTCTTGTCTCATTGACCAATTCTAGCGGGATGGGGCGCGGTATGCCTCCAGCACATCCTTTCGATTCGAAAGCACTGTTGTCGTATAAAGAGTAACGGGGATAGGTGTTAAAAATATTGGGATAATATCTTCCGTTTTTTCTTTCACTTTTGTAGTTGTCCAAATCCTCAAAATTGCAGTAATGCTCGAATAAAAGCGTGCCGTTCTCTGCAAAATAATCGTTCACACCCTTATAAAAATCGCTTTGCGTCGTGCCGCCAAAAATATAGTCGAGAGCTCGACTGACGGTGAGCTTTGTCACGCCTGATTTTTTATTGATAACGGAATCGATTCCCAAAGCCTCGAACAGTTCCGTTTGTGCGATGCATTCAGCCTGCTGCTTTGGTGCAATTCCCGATTCGGAAAGTTTTTGGATACGCTTTTCGAGAATCGTGTCGAGCGCAACCATGTGCGCGGGAGGATTGCGTGCAAGGAGAGTATCGTAATAGGAGGCGTAATCACTCGCCCCAATTCTGCTAACGCCAGAACCTTTGACAAACGCGGCTACACCGCAGCCAGCTCCGCCGCCCTTATCCCAAGAAAAGTCTTCGCTGGACGCAATGGAGTCAAGACCATCCGTGATGATCATTGACACACAATTTTGAATGAGCATGGGCGCAGACGAACTCGACAACAACACATCGCTACTGCTAGCGGCAATTTCCGAAGAGCTTGATAGTTCCTCGAAGCTCGAAGAGCTCCCCTCCTGAGCGGTGAGGTCGCTATCATTGAAAAACGCAACATTTTCCGACTCGGAGCAGGCAAACAACACCAGCACCGAAAACAGAAATGCAAAAAATTTCATCCGTCCCCCTTCTACACAATTGTAGTGCACCCAAACACTCGTCTTAAAATACATTCAAATTATTTGAATGTATTTAAAAAAAATCAACGCCCAGAATAAGCGTTGAGAGTTACGCATTTTTCAAAATCAAGTGAAAAATGCCGAAAAATATTGCAAAGTAGCATTTTTATACTTTAAATTATATTGAAAAGTTTCAAAATTGGCGAAATCAAATAAAAAAGGCGACCCCGGCACGGAGGCCGAGGTGACAACTCAAAATTATTCCGTCAGTTCGCGGGATTCTTCGTAAGACGGGCGATCGTCTTCGTAGTCCTTGATGCTCTTGTCGCCAGGAACAACGATAAGGCCAAGCGTTACAGGTTCACCCTTCAAATTGATGTAGGCTTCAAGATAAAGTGTCGTAGAGAGGCGAATAAGACGCAAATCCATCATCGTGCCACCCTTGTGGATACTCATCGGATTGCGATTGAAGAAGAGGAACTTTTTGTTGATGTATTCAAAGCGGTCTTTTTCATAATTGATGGACCATTCGGTATCGCCATCATTTTCTTGGCGGTAGGTGCAGCGGTCATTATCGATATCACATTCGAAGCTAGCACTTTCCTGGTAGCGCTTGTTCCATTCGCGGCTGAAGGCGCACGACTGCACACGGGAACCGCCATTGCGGTGCTTGTTCAATTGATCGTTGATGACAACGTAGTCCATCTTCATTTTCTTGACTTGATTATAGACATTCATGAGGATGATGTAGGCTTCGATATCCTTGGGGCATTTGCCGGTAAGGTTCACATCTTCATGAGCTTTCAAAAGAGTCTGTTGCAAATCGATATCGATTGCATCCGGGATTTCACTTTTCTTGATTTTATCAAGAACTTCCTTGGGCGGGACACGTACGATTTTGTCACCCTTCTTGATAGCGTAACCGAGCTGGTCACGAACATAGTCCAAGCACTGCTGCACGTGAATATGCACGGTATTCGAACCTGCCGAAACAAAGTCCGCACCGATACGCACGTTCCATTCATCTGCCGTATTTTTTGCGTCTTTATCGAGTTCGCAGAACGGGTCTTCGCGAGTACCGTCCACAAAAATCAAATTGACGTGAAGCTTTGTCACGAGGGATTCTTCTTTGTTGATGGCACTGCCCAAACTCCAGAAATTCGGATTCAAGCGGAGCACTTCTGCAAAGGCCTTGTCGCCATCGAAAGCAGGCAGCAAGGAATCGTTACGGGCATTCTTTTCTTGCAACAGTTCAGAATAAGATGTCTTGACATCCATGTTGTCAAACGAATTACGGGCAACGGCAGAGAATGCCGAAGTTGCCATAAACGAGCACAAGAAAGCGATCGAAATACGCCATTTAGAAAACATTTTCCCTCTCCTATTTTTTCACAATCTTTTTTACAGCAAAGTTGAGCAAGTACATGACAACTCCACCCGCAATAATCGTGGGGCCCACGACAAAATTGAACTGGCATGCAACCAAAAGCCCAAGCACAACGAGCACAAGCGAAACCAGAACCGAAATCACCATCATCTGGAGCAAGTTCTTGGCATAACATTCCGCGATATACGCAGGAATTGTCAAAAGCGCAATCACAAGAATCATGCCCACCGCCTGCACAGCAATCACAACCGTGAGCGCAATCAGCGCAATCAAAAGCATGTAATAGTTCAGCACGGGAATGCCGCGGACACGCGCAAATTCCGGATCATATGAAATCGATAGAAAGTTACGGTAGCAAATAGAAACTGATGCCAATATGAACACAAGCAACGCGCCCATCCACCAAAGAAGTTCCGTCGGCACGGTCAACAGGCTACCAAACAAGAAACTCATCATTTCACTGCTATAACCCGGCGTTAAATCCGTGAGAATCACGCCAAGCGCCATACCCGCAGCCCAGATAATCCCGATAAACGTATCGGCATGTTTGCGGTCACGCCAAGTAAGCGAGCCCATGAGCATCGCACAAGCCAAAGCAAAACCTAGCGCGCCAAGCATCGGTGAAAAACCGATAAAGCAAGCAAGCCCAACACCGCCAAATGAAGCATGCGCCACACCGCCCGAAAGCGAAACGAGGCGGTTCACGACGACATACGTTCCCATCACGCCGCAAGCAATGGCCACAAGCACCGCTGCAATCAGGGCGTTCTGCATAAAATCCATGGAAAGTAAGTCGAGCATATTTTTAGCTTTTGGTTATTAGTTATTGGTTATTAGTCAATAGACTTTTGTTTAATAATCGCGTCCAAGGCGTCTTATAAAAACTAAAGACCAATGACTATTGACTAAAGACCTCTGTTATAGATTCGTAATTAACTTCTCCCGTAAATTTAGTAAATGCGGGATGTGAAAATCCACCCAATCGGGCGCTTGTATGTTAGGATTTACAAGAACTGTAGTCCAGCCGCGTTCGTGAGCGGGTTCCAAATTGCGGAGTGAATCTTCGAGCAGCACAATTTGCGACTTTTCTTTGGCATTTGCATCCAAAACGCCTCGCGCCACAAGCCAGTTTTCAATCTTTTCGTATGCGCTTACGTGCGGTTTACCTTCCCAATCCATTAGCTTGAGGTCAAAAACATCCTCAATGGCAGGCGCAATTTCCATGCGGGCCATACCGGCGCGGCTCCAGTCCCCTCGCCCATTCGTAAACACAAAGCGGTGCCCCACAAGCGATTTTAGTAGAGCAAACTTTTCAGGCGATACTTTGGGGTAAACTAAGTATTCCGGTTCATGAATAAAGTCAAAGAAATCATCAGGCGCTATTCCGTTCATTGCCATGAGGCCCGAAAGCGTTGTTCCAAAACGATGCAGATAATCCTTGCGGATTTCCGTTGCACTTTCGAACGTACCGCCCACAGTCTTTTGGACAAACTCAGCAATGCGGTGATCGAGCGAATTTAAGACAAAACGTTCCTCTTCGCCATAAAGCGTCAGGTCGTAATCGAACAACCAAATTTTAGAAGCATCGTTTTTTATGCCGTCGTTCAACGCACTCACCTTGATTAATATCCCATGGCAAGGCCGCCAATTTGACGAGCCAAGTACGTTGCATAATTATCCGTCATGCCGCTCACAAAGTCAAGTACCTGGTGGTACGCTTCGGCAGTCGTGACACTCTGCCCAATTTTAGCCTGCCCGATAAGGCGTACAATTCTGTTTGCACGGTACGAGTTGCGACCGTTTTGACGATAATCGTAAACGCCGTTGATAAATGCATCAAGCACGGTGCTAAGCGTCGTGTAACTACCGACTTCAAGTTCCGTCTTGCGGCGGTCAGGATAAATGCGTTCCACGCCCAAACGCTTTGCAATGCGAATGCCTTCCATCGTATCGGAACGGGAAAGGTCAATCAAATGCTTGTCGAGCGTTCCTTCCATGATGCGGTCGTAATGCTTCACAAAAAGCACAGCCACGTCATCAATCAAATTCTGGATAGCACGTCCACGAATGCTGCTGAGGAAGTCTCTGAAGTTCTGGCCATTTTCTTCAAACTCGCGATCGATATCCACGTCCGGACCGCACAAGAAACTAAACATATTGCGCACATCGCCAAACGTCAAAATGCCAAGTTCAATTGCATCTTCAACATCGAGGATGGAATAGCAAATGTCATCTGCAGCTTCCATCAAGTACACGAGCGGATGGCGAGCCCACACGCCGTTTTCAATTTCAGGAATACCAAGGATTTCTGCCGTTTCGCGGTAGAGTTCGGCTTCAGTTCTAAACAAACTTGTAGGGCAACCGTAATAAGCAAGTCGCGGATACTTGATCATCGAACCGATCGTTGCGTACGTTAAGCGCATGCCACCATCGAGGAAATGGTATTCCAGTTTGCTCAAGATGCGATGGCCTTGTGCATTACCATCAAAATTTTCGAAGTCCGCAATTTCCTTGTCACTCATTTCGGACATCGGTGCGGAATGACGATTCTTGCGGAACCATTCGCGGATAGCGGCTTCGCCCGCATGGCCAAACGGAGGGTTACCGATATCGTGCGCCAAGCATGCCGACTGTACAATCGTTCCGAACTGGTATTCGTTCACATACTTCGGCAAATGCTTTTTAATCAAGTGATACACCGTAATCGCAAGGCTACGGCCCACGCTCGAAACTTCGAGGCTGTGCGTAAGACGGCTGTGAACATGGTCATTCACCGAGAACGGGTGAACCTGAGTCTTGCGGCCTAAGCGACGAAAAGCAGTAGAAAAAACGATGCGGTCGTAATCGCGATGGAAGTCAGAACGGTTCGGGTCCGGATCGGCCGGGTGACCGTAACGCGTTGCAGAAAGAAGCGTATCCCATTGTAGCATATTATAAAATATAGAAAGGTTATAGGCTTTAGGTATTAGGCGTTAGGTAAAGAATCGCGGCTTCGCCGCCCTATACAGATGCATAAAATGCATGGATATTTCCTATTACCTATGACCTACAACCTAACTCCTACATAGCGGCGACCGAGACGAACTTACGGTTATCCAGTTTCTGCTCGCCATCAAAACGGTAAGCAACGAGGCGCCCGTCACCGCGGTAACCAGCAACGCTGTAATCCAAGCAGCAAACGTTATCACGAATAAGTTCAGGGAGTCCCGTCAACCAATAATGTCCAAAGAAAACAGGACGTTCATTTTCGCCATAGAAATCGCGAGTCTGAATTTCAAGCGGCACTTCGAGCGGAGGCAATTCCACACCCGGCTGGAAACTGAGTTCCTGCAAGTTGACGTTTTTCGGATTAATCCACCAACGGATTCGCGTACGCTTACGGAGTACACCTTCAGCATCTCGGAACGTCACGCCTTCCGGCAAATCCAATTCCGGGCCCTTTAAGAACAAACTTATCGGCCAATACAGCGAATCATCGTATTCGTCATTCTTGTCGTTCGCACGAGCAATCAGCTCATCGAAATTGCCATCCGTAAAAGAACGGATGCCTTCGGCTTTAAGCACTTCGGCGCATTTCAAGTCAAAGCAGGCGTGCTGCGCACGGAACAAGTCCGTTTCCAAGTAAAACGGGAGCGTCTTGAGGAAATCGAGCATTTCCTGAAATTCAGCCTTGCGCCCGCGATAGCTTTCTACAGTCTTCACGTGAATCGCTACTTTGTTAAAAGTATGTTCACGCAAATAGCCGCCATGAATTGCTTTTATAGGTCGCCCACCAGCTCCATTCTCTTGCCAAAAGCTAAGCGCATTGAATTCGTGATTGCCCATCAACGCAACTGCAGAACCCGCATCGCGCATGGCCCGCACAAGATTTACAGTTTCGCGAGCATGACTTCCACGGTCGATATAATCGCCTAAAAAGACAACCGTTCGAGCATTGCCCGGATAGCGATACGCGCCCCCCTGCTCTTGGTAGCCTAACTTTTTAAGGAGCACCACGAGTTCATCGTAGTGCCCATGAATATCGCCAATGAAGTCAATCGAAGCGTTCATTAAACCGCAATCGGAGCCTTGATAGTCGGCCACGGATCATAATTCACAAGTTCAAAATCTTCGAACTTGAAATCGAACAAATCCTTGACATCAGGATTCATCTTCATCGTCGGGAGTGCACGCGGTGTACGCGAAAGCTGTTCACGAGCCTGGTCAAAGTGATTGCTGTACAAATGCAAGTCGCCGAAAGTATGGACAAACTCACCGGCTTCGTAACCGCAGACCTGAGCAAGCATCATCGTCAAGAGCGAGTACGATGCAATGTTGAACGGTACGCCGAGGAACATGTCGGCACTGCGCTGGTAAAGCTGACAGCTGAGCTTGCGCTTGCCACTAGCACCTACACCGCCCACGTAGAACTGGAACAGGCAATGGCACGGCGGCAAAGCCATCTTGTCGACTTCAGCGACGTTCCAGGCACAAACCAAGTGACGTCGAGAATCCGGATTGTTCTTAAGACTGTTAATGAGGTTTGCTATTTGGTCAATGTGTCCACCATCGGGAGTCGGCCAAGAACGCCACTGGTGACCGTAAACCGGACCCAAGTCGCCATTTTCATCGGCCCATTCGTCCCAAATCGTAACCTTGTTGTCGTGCAAGTACTTGATGTTCGTATCACCCTTCAAGAACCACAACAGTTCGTGAATGATACTGCGCAAGTGAAGTTTCTTGGTCGTAAGGCACGGGAAGCCTTTGGAAAGGTCAAAACGAGTCTGGCGGCCAAACACAGAACGAGTGCCGGTGCCAGTGCGGTCGGAACGGTCCACACCGTTAT
Organism: Fibrobacter sp. UWB11; assembly: GCF_900143015.1. Classification (NCBI taxonomy): domain Bacteria; kingdom Pseudomonadati; phylum Fibrobacterota; class Fibrobacteria; order Fibrobacterales; family Fibrobacteraceae; genus Fibrobacter; species Fibrobacter sp. UWB11. The sequence goes on from NZ_FSRT01000001.1 coordinate 1,759,726, forward strand.
CGATAATATCTTTGAGAAGATCTAAGTATTGCTGCATATTGTAATTATATAAAAGTTACTAGTTAATAGTTAGTAGTTACTAGAATTCTTAATATGAAATTTTCTAGTAACTAGTAACTCAGAACTCGAAACTCACTCCCCAAACAAATCCACGCGCTTGTACTGCTTGGCAACTTTGCCTTCGACTTCGGCGGCATTTTGCTGCAAGAGTTTGTTCAAAGCCTGCAATATTAAGTCCTGCGAGTGCTTGGGAACGGGCTTCTTGCCAAGGCGTGCCTTCTGCACCATCTTATGGTTCAAGTTCACTGGGAGCATCTCGACAAGGTCGTGATTGCTAAAGTTATTTGCGGTCAGAATTTCATCAAGTTTTGTCATATTGCAAATGTAGAAATCTAAAAAAAAGGCGACCCCGGAAAGGCAAACGAGGCGAACGCTGCGTCAAAGAATTTATTTCTTTGACATAGCTGAGCCGAAGGGCATTGCGCTTGCGCAATAAATCCGGGGTGACAATGAAAGGCGACTCCGGAATCATGGAACTCGATGGATCGCCACGCATCTTCGATGCTCGCGATGACGTTGTTTGGCGGAATACCTTGAATCTATTATATAAGAAAAGCCCCGGGCTTATGCCCGGGGCTTTGTTTGAGACTCTAAAAGGTATTAGTCACCAACGTAGTTGCTTTCGCACTTCATACCGTCATTTTCCGGTGTGACGAAGTGCATTTCAATACGACGGTTCATTTCGCGACCATCTGCCGTAGAGTTATCGTCAACCGGGCAGGTAGAGCCGAGACCAACAGCCTTGATGCGGTTCTTGGCAACACCGAACTTCGTGAGCTGCTTCATAACAGCCTTAGCACGGCGGTCAGAGAGCTTGAGGTTCTTCTTTGCCTTACCGCGGTTGTCGGTATGACCCTGGATCACAATCTTGAGATCCTTATAAGCTTCGTCTTCCTTAAGCTTCTGAGCGATACCCTTAAGGATTCTCTTAGCGTTAGCGTTGACGGTTGCAGAACCGCTCTTGAAGGAGATACCTTCGAGCTTTTCTACCTTCTTCTTCGGGCAGCCGAAGCCATCATCGCCAGCTTCATTCGGGCAGCGGTCAAGACCAGCGCAGACACCTTCGTAAAGGTTGAACATGTTCTTTTCGGTGACCCAAGCATCGCAGACGCCGTCCTTGTCAAGATCCGGATCCGGGAGCGGGCAGCCATCGTATGCAGGCACGCCGTGTTCGAGCGGGCACTTGTCAAGGCCCTTGCAGGACTTGCCAATGAACCATTCCTTAGCGAGAGCTTCATCTTCGGCAGCCTTTTCGAAGTAGTAGCCGAGCTTCTTCTGTACAACCCATTCGTCGCAAACGCCGTCGCCGTCGCTATCCGGGTCATCCCACGGGCAGCCCTTATTGCCGGCAGCACCTGCTTCACCCGGACACATGTCGTAGCCCTTGCAAACGCCAGTGTACTGATCAAGCTTGTTCTTGTCGGTAACCCACGGAGAGCAGAGACCGTCGCCATCCGGGTCCGGATTGTCTTCCGGGCAACCATTGTTGACAAGCGTACCAGCTTCAGCCGGGCACTGGTCGATGCCTTCGCAAATATCCTTGAACTGATCAAGCTGACCCTTCTGGCTTACCCAAGAATCGCAAACGCCATCCTTATCCGGGTCCGGATCATCGGACGGGCAGCCATTGGAGTTGTTACCCTTTTCGGTCGGGCACTGGTCGATACCTTCGCAAACATTACGGAATTCGTCAAGCATACCCTTTTCGGAAACCCAAGCGTCGCAGACACCATCTTCGTCGCTATCCGGGTTACCCATCGGGCAGCCGCCGTTCAAACGATGACCATAGTCATCCGGGCAGCGGTCATCGGCATCAGCCACACCGTCGCCATCGCGGTCCTGCGGAGCAAGGAAGCCGGACCAAGTAAGACCACCGAACAAGGCGAGCTGCGGGTTCACGCGAGTCTTGGTAGCCTTGATACCGGTGAGGAAGTTTTCTTCGTTTTCCATCACGCGTGCAAAGTGAACCATGTTGTCATTACCAACATAGACAGATGCACCGAGCTGGATGTCAAGACCGATCGGCAAGTGGAACACGGCACCACCGGTCACCTGCTTCATGTCGAGCTTTTCCGGAATGACTGCACCATCGGTCGTCTGGCGGTTCCAGACGAAGTCTTCGGTCTGAATATCCATGTAGAATTCACCGAAGAAGGAAAGGAAGTCAAGCACATAGAATTCAAGAGCTGCACTTGCAAACGGGAAAGACATGTAAGCCTTGTCCATAGACATACGGTAACCACCGTTGACATGAACGAGGAGTGGCATAACGTCAATCTTGGAAAGGTCGAACGTCAAAGCGGCACCGACGGTCATCACGGACTTAGCAGTACCGTACGGGAATGCCATGCCAACTTCCTTGGCAATGTATTCCGGTTCACGAATCCAGATACCCTGCTTGGAGTTCTTGGAAGTCTTGAAAGAATATCTGAAGAAAGCAGCGAAGTCGATAGGCACATCTGCCGGAATCGGAGCGCGAGCCTTCAAGCTAGCAGTCACGTTACCGATGTAGCCAACCTTCGTACCGGCGAGAGGAGCGCCATTGCAGCCCGGTTCTTCACCGCAAACGGAGTTGCCGTTGAACTGGTCATAGAAGACCGGCAACGTTACACCGATATCGAAATAGTCCAAAAGACCAATAGCGAGGCCGACATAGGCACTGATACCGCTATAGTTTGCAACTTCAGCCTTCTGAGCATAGTATTCGTTCTGCATCACATAAGGAAATCCGTTCTCAGGATCAGCCTTGAACATGCTATTTCCAAATGTATAATCGCCCAAAGCTGTAAACACAAGCTTAGAATGACCAAGAGACTGAGCTGACTGTGTCTTATTGACACCGACGAAGCCCGTCTTGTTAATCGTATTGGCGTGACCAGCGAAGGCGGATGATGCCGCCAAAGCCAGGGCCAATCCCATTGCTACTCGTTTCATAGAGTCTCCTTGATTTTGACCAACCCTTGTCTAGAGTTGTACTTATAGTAATGTATACGTGAAATATAACTCTTTAAAAAAAAGTCCGCACTTTTTCTAACGCAAATTAATGGATAAATAATACATAAAATTTAATTTTCGCCATTTGATTGATTTTTTTTTACACATTTTTATTTATAAAACGTGCTTTCGAAGATTTCCGGATAACAACGGCATAGGCTTGTAAACCCACTTTTACCAATGATTATATGATCCAAAACCGGTATTTGCAAAATTTTACCTGATGCGCAGAGAACACGCGTAATCGACATGTCTTCGGGACTAGGTTCTAACGAGCCCGAGGGGTGATTGTGGACAAAAATCACAGATACGGCGCGGTCCTCGATAGCCAAAGCAAAGGCCTCACGCGGGTGCACAGGAGTCTGATTTACAAGTCCAGTCGTGAGTTCATGAACGCGAATGATGTAATTTGCCGAGTTTAACGAGATAACAACCAGATGTTCCTGCGATTCGTATTTCATGTACGAGACACGCGAAAGTACATCTTCGGGAACAGAAACGGGAATCGCCTTGTCGCTTAAAATAAAGCGACCCGAAAGTTCCAGACACGCCAAAATTTGTGCGGCCTTGACTTTTCCAAGTCCACGAATTCGCTTAAGACTTGCAAGCGTAGGGACCGAAGTTTCTGTCGACAAGAATTGAGAAAGGCGCCGAGCAAGTTCAAAGACATCACAATCATGGCAACCACTCCCCAAAATAATTGCCAACAGTTCTTCGTTGCTCAAAGCGCTGACACCGGCGTATTCCATTTTTTCACGCGGCATCAAATTAAATTCGGGCCTTGCAAGCAAGGCCACCTGATTATGATTCATCCATGTATCTCCTGTAAAAAGGGTTCTGCTATATAAACACGCTTTTTACAGGCTTTTGTACTAAAATTTTTTGAAAAAAAATTTTTTGATGCAGCCGTTACCGAAAGTTGAACCTTTCGGGGTTAGGCATTAAAAGAATACATTGAATACAAGCTGAAGAGCAAACAAGCTCGATTTGTTTTCAACAACCTTTGCTATGTGTATTGTATTATTTGCAGAAGCATAGATTTCTGTGTCCCTGTCTTCAATTCCTCTAAGGTCCCAAATAAAGCGGAGGCCCAAATCACATTGCAACCCGCTAGCGGAGAATGAAGTACCAATACCACCAACAACGGACGGAATGAACGTCTTGATTTTCCATTCATCTTCTGCAGCGCGCTTAACGGTCTTATATTCACCATCCTTAGGATCATAATACTTCAGAGGTTCACCTGCCGCGTCCGTATATTCGTATTCATGGTCCGTGTCGAAATTGAAGCTAAGACGAATACCGCCTTCGAGATACACATACGAGGTATGCAAGCGCAACATGAGCGGGATATTGATATTGTAGAACGACTTTGCGTCATTTACCTTGTATTCACCCCAGAAATCATCGTCACCACCTGCACCCTTGATTTCTTCAGAAAGATAGCCAAGCCCAAAATTCAATTCAGGAACAAAAGAAAGAATTGGATTTAAAGGCATCATGAAGATAAGACCGATATCCCCAGAGACACCGACCCATTCGTTATCGCCATACTGCTTTACGAAATCTTTATCGGTCGGATAATTTGCCACAAAGGCAACACCAAGACCAAGATGGACACCCAAACGAGAACGCATGCCCTGGTTATTGCTACTGCTATTGCTGGGACTGCCATAAGACGAAGCACGAGCTTCTTCAAAGGTTTTGTACTCAGGTTCATTACTTACCGGCAACTTGTTGCCATAGCCGTCATCGACAGTGCCTTCGGACCTTGCAGGCGGGATGTCGTTACCGTAGCCATCATCTTCGGCAAAGGCGTTTGCGCTAAGGCACATCATGGCTATAGCAGAAGCAATCATAAACTTTTTCATTTTTTCTCCTTAAAACAACATCCGGTGCTGTTATAAATTCGATTTTATTTGATAGGGTTTAAAATACAAAAAAGAAGAACAACATTTCCAGTCCCTTTTACAAAAAAGTTTCAAAAAAGTTCCATTCTTCTTCTACACCGCTAAATTTGCTCAAAAAAAGCAAATTTGGATGTATTAATCTTTTAATTTAAAAGCAATTAGAGTCGTGAACCGAAATAATAATTGACAACAAGCTGTATATTCCACACCTTTGTCTTGTTTTTCACAACGCTATGTTCAACGTAAAATTCGTCATATTTTTCAATACCGCCAACATCAAGAACAAAGCGTGCACCAACATCAATATCATGATGATCATCGGCCCTGAAGGTACCGCCAAGACCAAAGATAAGGGACGGCACAAAAGTCTTTGGTTCCCAGTTCCCTGATCTCGAAACCGAAATCGTATTGCCATCAATGTCCGATCCGCTAAAGGTATGAGAAGAGGCAAAGTTCAGGCTCACGCGGGCTCCAGATTCAAGATAAAATTGCCGATGCGGAGTAAAACGAACGGCGACAGGAATTCTGAATCCATATGCACCGCGATTTTCAGAAACGTCATAATAAGAAACAGAACCAGCATCTCTAGAGCTTATAACCATGCCAAAATTCAATTCCGGCACAACGCTCAAATACCGGTTGACTCTGATGTTGAACGCGCAACCCAAATCAAAAGCCACGTTCATCCATTCATTGCTTCCCAAATATTCTGATGGATAATCCCAGTAGCCACCCAAGCCCATCCCCACATGGACACCGGTGATGAATTGTTCTACAGGGGGATCATCAACGGCAAACGCATTGGGGCATAAGCACATCAGCGCAACAGCCAACGTAGCTATAAAACGTTTCATTCTAACTCCTTTTTTAAACTTTCCCATAAAAGAAAATAATTCTTCTATGGTTCACATAAAATAAAAAAAGGAGAACTAGCTTCGAGAAAAGCGTTCCAAGAATGAGCTTAATCGTTTGTTTTGAGATTGATTGAACACAAAGTCTGGCGTTCCCTGTTCCACGACAACGCCCTGATCCATGAAAATGACTTTATTTGCGACATCGCGGGCAAACGCCATTTCGTGCGTCACGATGACCATCGTCATGCGGTCTTCTGCAAGTTTCTTGATAATCTTGAGAACTTCGCCCGTCAGTTCCGGATCCAGAGCACTAGTCGGTTCATCAAAGAAAAGAATCTTTGGCTTTAATGCAAGCGCACGCGCAATGGAAACACGCTGTTGCTGACCACCCGAGAGTTCACACGGGTAAGATTTTTCCTTGCCTTCAAGGCCCATCTGTTTGAGCAAGAATCGAGCAAGCGCACGAGCATCTTCACGGGAATCGCCCAGCACGCGGATTGGCGCAAGCGTCAAGTTCTGGAGTACGGTCAAATGCGGGAACAAGTTAAAGTTCTGGAACACAAGACCTGTCGAAAGACGAATTTCGCGCAAGACCTTTGCTGGAGCGTACTTAATGTTCCCGCCAATGCAAGAACCTGGAATAACCATATCCTTGCCATCGACTTTAACCTCGCCCGCCTCGAACGATTCAAGCTGGGTAAGGCAACGGAGTAGCGTGCTTTTGCCAGAGCCGGATGGTCCAATAATCGAAAGCACCTCGCCCGCCTTAAGATCGAACGAAATATCCTTGAGCACATGCAAGTCGCCAAAAGATTTTTTTAAGTGCTTAACTTCGAGAATCGGAGTTTTCAAATCGAGAGCGGCATCGTTTATAATTACAGACTGAACATTAGCAGAATCCATGCTACGCCTCACTTGTAATAATTGAGTTTGCGTTCAACGTAAGCAAAGACCATGCTCAAAAGCAAGTTCGCCACATAATAGAAAACGCCTGCCACAAACAACGGGTATATGCTTGCATAGGCCGCCTGCTGCTTTTTGGCAAGCGCAAAAAGTTCCGTCACGGCAATCACCTGCGCTAGCGAAGTATCTTTCACGAGCGTAATGACTTCGTTTGCACTTGCAGGCACAACACGTTTTGCAACTTGCGGGAGAATAATGCGGTAAAAAGTCTGAGCACGAGTGAGTCCCAACATGTAGGCCGCTTCGTACTGACCTTTAGGAATCGACTGGATACCACCGCGAAAGATTTCGGCAAAATATGCAGCATAGTTTATCGAAAACGCGACAATCACTGCCGGAAAACGGTCAAACGAGAGATCCACGCCCGCATATTCGCTCAGGTAATACGAGCCAAAGTAAATCGCCACAATCTGCAAAAGCAGCGGAGTGCCACGCATCACCGAGATGTAGAACGACACCGGGTAACGCACGATGCGGTAACGGCTCATCTTGAGTACAGCAATAAGGAGCCCAAGAGGGATCGAGAACAGGAGCGTGAGCGCAAAAATTGCAAGCGTTGTGCAGAAGCCGCCCCAAAGGACCGGAAGTAAACTGTTTAAATCAGACATCAAACAAACAACCTCGCCGCCCCCAACTTATTTACCAAACCACTTGGCCGAAATTGCTGCAAATTTGCCATCGTTTTTCATAGAAGCAAGAGCCGCATTCACAGAATCACGCAATGCCTGATCTTGCTTGCGGAAGCCAATTGCATAGACTTCTTTGTATTTACCTTCGTCAAGAATCGGATAGTTTGTACCATGCGTTACATTCCAGTATTTGGCAAAGACTTCGTCCATAAAGACGGCATCAACATTTCCGGCAACCAAAGCTTCAATAGCCAATTCCATACTTTCATACGCATTAACTTCGACCACCTTTCCTAATTCGGAATTCATCAACACGGGTTCAGAAGTCGATGCCTTCTGTACGGCAATCTTTTTTCCCTTGAGGGCGTCAAGATGTTCGATAGACTTATCCTTTACCATAAAAACCAAACGGTTCATAAGATAAGGATCGCTCAGGTTCATCGAAGCAGCACGGGCGCTATCCACACTCATGCCATTCCAAATACAATCAACATTACCAAAATTCAGTTCATTTTCCTTAATTTTCCAGGAAATCAATTGGGGTTTGAGCTTCACGCCCATGCGCGCACAGACTTCGGTTGCAACATCAATGTCAAAACCGACAACATTGCTATCCTTGTCATAAAAGCCCATCGGCGGGAACGCGCCCATATGCCCTAGAACCAATACGCCGGCCGATTTTACCTTTTCATAAGACAAGTCGGAATTAAAAGAGACTTCCTTCTTTTCGCTGCATCCCCACAGCAAGGCAATAGCGAATACAGCTATCGGCGCAAATAATTTTTTCATTTTATTCTCCTTATTCATCAAAATAAAAATATTTCAATAAATAAGGATTTATTTGCCGAACCACTTGGCAGAAATTTCATCAAATTTGCCGTCTTTTTTCATTGCAGCGAGGACATTATTCACAGAGTCACGGAGAGCCTGGTCCTTCTTGCGGAAACCCACAGCGTAGACTTCGTCGGAGAGGCCTTCCTCGAGCACCGTGTAGTCCTTCGCGTTCGTCACAATCCAGTACTTGGCCACGATTTCGTCCAGGAACACGGCATCAACACCGCCCTTGTCCAAATCCATGAGAGCCGTCTGGTTGTCGTCAAACGGAACGATTTCCTTGGCAGCCTTACCAGCATCGGAAGCGTCCAAAAGCTTCTGGGCGGTAGAACCGTTCTGCACGGCAATCTTCTTGCCAGCGAGAGCAGCGAGGTTCGTGATAGCCTTGTCCTTCACCGTGAAAATCATGCGGTTCTTGAGGTATGCATCGCTCAAGTTCATGACCCTAGCGCGATCAGAATCAACACTCATGCCGTTCCAGATGCAGTCAATCTTGCCGGTATTCAGTTCCTGTTCCTTGGCGTCCCAGGAAATCGGCTGGGTCTTGAGCTTGATGCCCAAGCGAGCGCAAACTTCTGTCGCGAGGTCAATATCAAAGCCCACGATGTTGTTGTCCTTGTCGCGGAAGCCCATCGGCGGGAAAGAATCGTCGAGGCCGAGCACAAACACGCCCGCGGCCTTGACCTTATTGAAGGAGTCATCGGCGTTGGACTTTGTTTCGGACTTCTGTTCATTGCAGGCAGAGAGGAATGCGGCGCAAGCTACCGTCGCAAGAATTGCAAAAAATTTTTTCATCTTAGATTCCTTTTTTAATTTCTGAAGGAAATATAGGAAAGAGAGTGGTTATAAGGCGCCGCAAATGCCATCAGGCTACAATTTCTTTCAGAGATATCCCGAAAAAATGACCTTTTTCCGAGAATTTTGGACAATTGCAGTTTACATACAAAAAAGGGCCGCATCGCTGCGGTCCTTTTTTGAATGGTTTGGTCAGGAGTAACTATTAATCCTTGCCATAAACCTTTTCGGCGTAGGTGACTGTTGCGCCGAGGTATTCGCGGTTCATCTTGGCGATGTAATCGACGGTGATACCCTTCGGGCAGGCAGCCTGGCATTCGTAAAGGTTCGTGCAGTTGCCGAAGCCTTCCTTGTCCATCTGAGCGACCATGGCCAAAACGCGCTTCTTTGCTTCGACCTTGCCCTGCGGCAAGAAGCTGAGGTGAGAAACCTTAGCAGAGACGAAGAGCATAGCAGAGGCGTTCTTACATGCAGCGACGCAAGCACCGCAACCAATGCAAGCGGCAGCGTCGAATGCGCGGTCAGCATCAGCCTTCGGAACCGGAATCGTGGATGCTTCAGGAGCAGCACCAGTGTTGACGGAAACAAAGCCGCCAGCCTGGATGATGCGGTCGAAAGCGGAACGGTCCACAGCGCAGTCACGGATAACCGGGAATGCGGCAGCGCGCCACGGTTCGATCACGATGGTGTCGCCATCCTTAAACTTACGCATGTGAAGCTGGCAGGTAGTCGTTGCATGGTCAGGACCGTGCGGCATACCGTTGATGACGAGAGAGCACATACCACAGATACCTTCGCGGCAGTCGTGGTCGAAAGCGAAGCCTTCCTTGCCCTGCTTCATCTGTTCTTCGTTCACAATGTCGAGCATTTCCAGGAAGGACATGTCCGGAGAAACATCGTTGATCTTGACAGTTTCGAACTGTCCCTTGGTCTTGGCATCCTTCTGACGCCAAATCTTCAAAGTCAAATTCAGTCCGCTCATTATTTGTAGCTCCTAGTAGCAAGGTGGACGTTATCAAAGGTAAGAGGTTCCTTGGAGAGTTCCGGTGCGATACCGTCGCCCTTGTATTCCCAAGCACCGACGTAGCAGAAGTTTTCGTCATCGCGCTTTGCTTCGCCTTCCGGAGTCTGGCTTTCTTCACGGAAGTGGCCACCGCAAGATTCTTTACGATGGAGAGCGTCGAGAGTGAGGACTTCGGCGAATTCGAGGAAGTCAGCAACGCGGCCAGCACGTTCGAGGTTCTGGTTGAAGGAACCTTCGGAGCCGAGCACGTTGACGTTTTCCCAGAATTCCTGACGGAGTGCCGGAATCTTTTCGAGAGCCGTCTTGAGGCCGGCTTCGTTACGAGCCATGCCAACGTATTCCCACATGATGTTACCGAGTTCACGATGGATATCGTTAACAGTGCGGTGACCCTTGATGGAGAGGAGCTTGTGGATGCGTTCTTCGGTCTGCTTCTTGCAGTCTTCGAAGGCGGCATCGGATTCAGAGACCTTTTCGAGCTTGGTACCTGCGAAGTAGCCACCGATGGTGAACGGAATCACGAAGTAACCGTCGGAGAGGCCCTGCATAAGAGCAGATGCACCGAGGCGGTTTGCACCGTGGTCGGAGAAGTTAGCTTCACCGAGAACGAAGCAGCCCGGGATGGTGGACATCAAATCATAGTCAACCCAGAGACCACCCATAGTGTAGTGGATAGCCGGGAAGATACGCATCGGGACCTTGTACGGGTCTTCGTCTGTGATCTTTTCGTACATCTGGAAGAGGTTGCCGTACTTGGCAGAGACGCCTGCAACGCCCATACGCTGGATAGCGTCGGCGAAGTCAAGGTACACAGCCTGCTTGGTGTTACCCACGCCGAGACCTGCATCGCAGACCTGCTTGGCGTTACGGGATGCCACGTCACGCGGGACGAGGTTACCGAAGCTCGGGTACTTTTCTTCGAGGTAGTAGTAACGTTCTTCTTCCGGGATCTGGTCCGGGCTGCGGGTGTCGCCAGCCTTGCGCGGAACCCAAATACGACCGTCGTTACGGAGGGATTCACTCATCAAGGTGAGTTTCGACTGAAGGTCGCCATGGCGCGGAATGCAGGTCGGGTGGATCTGCGTGTAGCACGGGTTTGCAAAGAGAGCGCCGCGCTTGTAAGCACGGAATGCAGCCGTGACGTTGGAGCCCTGAGCGTTCGTGGAGAGGTAGTAGACGTTACCATAACCACCAGTGCAAAGGCAGACAGCGTCTGCAACGTGGCTTTCGAGTTCGCCAGTGATGAGGTTACGAACGATGATACCGCGAGCCTTGCCGTCGATCACGACGAGGTCCATCATTTCGCGACGCGGGAACATCTTGACCTTACCGGCTGCAACCTGGCGCATGAGAGCCTGGTATGCACCGAGCAAGAGCTGCTGACCCGTCTGGCCACGTGCGTAGAACGTACGGGAAACCTGCGTACCACCGAAAGAGCGGTTGTCCAAAAGTCCACCGTATTCACGACCGAACGGAACGCCCTGAGCGACGCACTGGTCGATGATGAGGTTCGAGTTTTCGGCCAAGCGGTGCACGTTAGCTTCGCGAGCACGGAAGTCACCACCCTTAACGGTATCGTAGAACAAACGATAAACGGAGTCGCCATCGTTCTTGTAGTTCTTAGCAGCGTTGATACCACCCTGAGCGGCAATAGAGTGTGCACGACGCGGACTGTCCTGGATGCAGAAAGACTTTACGTTGTATCCAAGTTCGCCGAGAGATGCGGCAGCAGAAGCACCTGCAAGGCCAGTACCCACGACGATGACCGTGAACTTGCGCTTGTTGGCCGGGTTCACGAGCTTGAGTTCGAACTTGTGCTTGGTCCACTTTTCTTCGATGGAACCACCGGGGATTTTAGAATCAAGAATCATTAGTGGGCTCCTTACTTTTCAATATTGAAAGAAACTTGTACTTCGCCAACAGACGGAATGACGAAAGCAGCCTTGTCGGCCTTGGCCTTCTGCTGTTCGTACTGCTGCTGGAGGCTACGGGACTTTTCGATAAGAGCCTGGGTTTCAGGCTGGTTAGCGAGGTAGTAAGAGGCAACAGCGGTGATGCCGAAGCCAAGAGCAACGACGACGCTATAAACGATACCGGCGATATCGATAATCGGAGTCCACTTCTGGTGAGCGATACCCATCGTCTGGAATGCAGAGGAGATGGCGTGGAAGAGGTGCATACCGATCACGAACATGCTAACAACATAGAATGCAGCCCAGCCCGGGTTTGCAAACATCTGGATCGTGGTGAGCCACATGTCGCGGATGATTTCGCCCTTGTCGTTCACATAGAGATAGTGCTCACCGAACTTGAGCATCATGAGGTGCTGGATGAGGAAGCCGAGAATGAAGAGACCAGACCAGATCATGGTGAAAGTTGCGAAAGTCTTCTTGCCCTTGCGTGCATTGACTTCGTATTCAATTCCGCCACGAGCCTTCTTGTTTTCAATCTTCAGCTTGATAGCAAGGAAGATGTGAATGGCAAAGGCAGCCACGAGTACCAGTTCGACGAGGTAAATCATCTTCACCGGGAAGTGGAGCGGGTTGAATCCGGTCAGGAATTCGGTATAAGCGTTGTAGGACGCCTGTGCCGCAGCCTGGTCGAAGTTCAAGAGCTGGAAGTTACCACACATGTGGCCAAAGATGAACAAGGCGAGGAAAGCACCTGTGCATCCCATGATCTGCTTCTTACCAATGGAAGAAGTAAGATACGTGATGATCCATTTCATTTGAGTCTGTCTCCTTAGAAGGATTGTTTTATTGTTAAAAATTAGAGGACGCAGCAAGCCTTGAGGCAGGGCATTTCGTAAGCGTAGCGTTCTTCCTTCTTGAACCAGAAGTCGAGTTCGCGTTCTGCAGATGCCGGGCTATCGGAGCTGTGAACGACGTTTTCAGTCATGGAAGGAGCAAAATCGTAGCGGAGGGTACCCGGTTCCGCCTTGGCAGGATTGGTAGCACCGTTAATGGCGCGGACCTTTGCAATAGCGTTTTCGCCACCGAGAGCAAGCATGACGGACGGGCCCTTGGTCATGTAGGCTTCGAGTTCCGGGAAGAACGGCTTCTCGACATGTTCTGCATAGAAACCGCGAGCATCTTCAGAAGTCATCTGATGCATCTTCACGGCGCAGACAGAGAGACCGGCGCTGATGTAGCGATCAATAATACGGCCAACCAAGCCAGACTTGACAGCGTTCGGCTTGATCATTGCAAATGTCATTTCCATAGTAGTACCTTTTAGTTAAAGATGTGAGAAATATAGATTTTTTACTCTTCGGATGCGATTTTCTTCATCAAATCATCGGCGAGTTTGCCGTTGCTCTTGATGTTCTGAATCAACCAATCAACCGATTCCATGAGTTCACTCTTCGGGTAAGTCTTCTTGAATTCTTCAAAGACCTTGAGCGCTTCTGCATCCTTGTGCAAGTTTTCGTTCAGGATGAATCCGCGGCTGAACATTGCCTTTTCTGCATCCGGAGATTCCGGCCATGTTCTGTAGAATACGCGATATTCTCTCTGTGCCTTGTCGTAATCTTCCATATCGCTGTAGACATGGGCCAGTTCAAAAGTAGCCTTCTTTGCAACAGAGTCAATATCGGCATAGCGGTCACGGATACCAGACCATGCAAGATAAGCCTTCTGGAGGCTCTTTGCCTGCGTATAAAGAGAATCCGCCGACCTCATAGCAAGTTCAACAGACCATTCCTGCGGCAAGAGCGTAATGTTGTCTGCAAAGAGATCGACCTTAGCCGTACCCCAAGAGGTCACGACTTCCTTGTCCCAACGGGCATTACGGAACACCAAATAAGCTTGTTCGAAAACACGATTCTTTGCCTGTTCATAAGTATCCGGCAAGAAGTCTTCTTCGGCATAGTAGTACGTTCTCTTCATGATATTTTCAGGAATTTCGAACCAGTCGTTCAATTCGGAACGGGACTGTTCGTAAGTCAAGGTCGGATGTGCCGGATTGCCCATACGTTCATAGAGAGCCTTGAGGGAATCTTCCGGAACAACAATACGGCTGAGAACCTTGTTTCTATAAACCTTGATAATGTAATCTACATCGCTTTGGCGCTTCATGGCACGATATTCCCAAGAACGGTCAAGGCCAACTTCACGGGCTTCGGTAGCAAAAGCAAGCTGGAGTGCCAGAGAACTTACAATCTGGTCATGAGTCTTGCGGGAACGGATCATCATACCATTATCGTTATATACAGCAAGAACATCCTTTTCACGGACTGCCGGTTCACCATTCATCGTCACGAGAACATAGGACGAATCCAATTCATAGTTCGCCGTTGTAGCAAGGTCACGTTCGATGGTCTTACGGACACGGTCAAGCGGTTTAACTTCGGCCGGAACCGCAGAAACACGATAGAACACATGGTAACGTCCAGTCGATTCCGAGCGGTGAACCGCAGAAATCCCACCATCCGGCAAAGTATCGAGATCGGCGAACATGCTATTTACAAAGCCAATGCCATACGGGAGCGAATGGCCGATGAGGACCTTACCCACCGAGCCCTTTCCCTTCTTCGTTTCCGGATTTTCGCTATACCTGGAGGCTAACGTTGCGAAAGAACCGAGATCCATTTTTCTGTGCTTAAAGCGCTTAGCAAGTTTAGCGGAGTCCGCAGATTCTACGTGAAAAACAACAAAGCCATTCGGAATCATGTACAAATTCTTGTGCTTTTCGTAGTATTCTTCCACGGAAGGCATCTGGATTTTAGTTTCCTGAATGTTGTACTTTTTCAAGAGAGCAGGACCCGTTTCACGAACAATCCTTTGGCGATGGTCCGAGACGAAACGTTCCTTTATATCGTATGTAATCTTGACTTCGGCATTAGAATCGGCCAAATCTCTATGATGGAAAGCATAGGACTTCAGGGAATCGTAATTGGATTCGATATACTTTGCATCGGCGACCTTGTCACGAAGGTTCATGTACGAAAGCGAATCAGCAAACTGGTCACGGTGCTTGTCGTAATAGAAAGCCAGTTCGTCGTCACTGTACATCAGGCGGTCCATCGTATAAAGACGCTGGTACACAAAAGTGAGCAGGTAATTTTCCAAGGCCGCGTTATGGGCTGCAAGCTGTTCCTTTAATTCCGGATACTTCTGGAGAGCAACCGTATAGAGAGCCTTACGGCTAAACAAGGAACTCGAAGCCTTTCTCATCTGCTCTGTATTAGGGACAATGTTCCCCACACGCATGATGAATGCGTAGTCTTCCTTAAAAATGGGTTCGCCATTCACCCTAGCAACGAGAGTATCCTTGTCTCCAATAGAATTACACCCTGTAAAAACAAGGGCACAGAAGGAAATAACAGCAAGCAAAGCCTTTTTCATAAAGTCCTCATGAATATGTGCGTGTGAATATAACAATTTTTATAGTTAATAGTTACTGGTTATTGGTCATTAGTTATTAGTTACTAGAGATTCTAAAAGTGAAGTTTTGGGAACTTGGGAAATAAAGCATTGCCGACCATTGACTAATGACCATTGACTAACGACTAGCAACAAATTACTTTATCCTAAATAAATAATAATTTACAAATCGTCATATTCTGTATACTTTCACACCACAAGTTCCACGTCAGCAATCATTTAACAAAAGGCAACATTAACTATATTAGGGGCACTTGAAGAGCATACTCTCAATCTTTTTTATAAAAGCCGTCATAACGACGGCGATTGTAGGCGCTGTGGCACTTGGCGTCTGGTATGTTCATTTTGCCATCGAAGAGATTCTTTCGACCCCGCACACGTTCGGGAACCTCACAATTACCCCATACGGGCACCGTCAAAACAACCTCCTAGAACATTTCTACGATTCAGTCCACGTTCAACAGGGTGAGTCCTCTTACATGATTCGAGGGCCGCATTTGGACATCACCCCATTCGGTAACAACAGGGGGATTCTCCTCGAAGCAGACGAGGTGTCTGCAAATTTTGTCGCCGACACAACAAGCAAGGACAAAGGACCAAACGCCGCCCCTCCAAAAAAGCTTGAACCCATTGAATTTCCTGACAATATCAGAATACCGTTCCCGGCCAGGGTCCGCCTAGGAAAGCTCGACTTCAACATGGGAGATATGGGTTGGAGCGCCCAAAACATCGATTTGCAAAACGACGATGAAAAGGTTGTCACTTTAAGCGCCGACAGCATCAAGGGCGACTTCATCAAGGATGCCGCAGGATTGCAGCTCGATGTAGACTTCACGAACAAGAATGTCATTGTCAATGGCAAAATCAAGACGCAAAACGACTACATAAATCTGAGCGCCTCGGCCCCCAAAAACGACCTCACCCAGTTAAAGGCTTCGACGAATATAAACGTCAAGGATCCTCTCAAGTGGGTTCCGATGAAGCTTTCGAAAGCGATTCCAGCAATCACGAACCTCAATCTCAACGGCAACGTTTCTACTTCGCTCACCAAAAAATCTCTACAATACAACTTTACGCTTAAAACGCATATCGGTGAATACTGGCCGTTCTTGCCGCTCGACGCTACAATCAAGGTGAACGGCACCCCCAAGCAGACCAATATCGAAACGTTCTTCAAGAACAACGAAGGCGGCACCATCAGTCTCGACGGAACCATCGATGACAAGCTCGACTTTGACTTTTCTGGCGAAATCGCAAACATGAGCGCCATGTACGGCCCGCAAATGATGCCCATGGACATGGATATCCAGTCCATCACCAAATCAGGGGACAACATCGACGCATCCATCGAAACACGCGAAGGCTCCGTCGTCAGGGCTCACGTGAAAACAAAGGACAGCCTCAAAGTATTCTTTGCAGCAAACCTTTCGGCCATGGAACCTTGGGCGCTGGACTGGGTCAGGGGTAACGTCGAAATCGGGAAGAATCCAAAAATCATCGGTTCCTTCCAAAACAACAAATTGCGCGCTTACGTAAAAATTGATTCCATCATCAACGCCTATCACCTGAAGGCAGACTCGCTCCGCATGCAGCTAGTCCTTGACCTCGGACGACGCTTCATTGATTTCCCGAAAGCAACTATATACACACCCAACGAAGAATTTTCCATTACAGGCGATGTAGACTACCACGATCCCACGCTCCGTACATCTTGGCATCTCAAGCAAAAGAACGGAGGTTCTGCATCAACGACGGTACATGTGGGCGACTCACTCATGATCTGGGCAGAAGCGGACCACGCCGAAATTTCGACCATTCCGTTCTCTGACATCGAAATAAGCGACCAATTCAAAGGTTCTGTTACAGGTTCCGTTGCCTACAATCTTGATTCAAGAGTTGGCGAAGCGGAGCTCGATATCGACGGAAACGTGGAACCGTTTATTGTTCACGGGCACACCAAGATTAGGGAAAGTGGCGACACTATCGTCATTGACACCGCTGTCTTTATGCACAACAGCAACAAGGTTGCCATGGAAGCAACGTTTGTGCTCCCGAACGATTCGAACCCAGCCTACAAGCCCACCGCCATGCTCCCCATCCAAATTTTGCACGCATGGGCTTCGGCAGAAGACTTCAACTTGCCGATTCTTTTGGAACCGCTTGGCGACACAACGCTTGCCTCGGGTAGTTTCAATGGTGAAATTTCGTTCGAAGAAGAAAGTGGTTTGCTCGGCAACATCGATTTCAAGAATCTGAAATTCAACAACATTCCCCCAGAGCTCTTGAAGATCCAACAAATGAACGTTTCGGCAAAGAAGAACAAGATTGAACTTCTTACCGACTTCGAAATTTTGAACGGCACATGGACCGGCAATACAAACATTGTCGTCGATGATATTTTCGAACCCACAAGAAAAGTCAAGCTCACTTATTTAAGCCCCAACAGCGGGTATATCAAGAGCGAAGGCATCTTGAACAACGATTTCGATTTCTTGGGCACCATCAATTTGGGAGGCATGTGGCTCATCCCCGAAACGCGTGCTGAAATTGCAAAGACCGACCTCAAGATTGACGTTCAGGCAACGCTCCGCGAAGGTTTGAAAGGCATCAAGGCCCAAATTTGGTCGGACTCTACCATACTCAAGTATTCAACGCTCCCGACAGACTTCCCGCTCCGCGTGAGAGGCGACCTCAAAGACGGCATGCTCGCCATCAACGAGATTTCTACGCAAAACGAATTTGGCGATTTGCTCATTGCCACGTTGCTTTACGATTTGCAACAAATGCGATTGGAAGCCATCGATATCAGTACCGAAAAGTACACGCTTGAAATGGACAGCCATATCATCACCTTGCGAAACGTCACAAGCCACTTGGAAGATTCCGAAGACCAGATGTCCATTGTCACGAACATTCCAACCATTCAATACAAGTTTAATGACGAAACATTTGGTACTGCAAACTTGATTGGCAAGAGCGACATCACGCTCAACATTCCGCACACGCAAGAAAGACAAATCAAGAACAAGAGCGTCAGCGGCAATTTCATTATCGACAAGCTCGTCTATAGAAAAGACCTGGACATCGAAATCACGCCAAGTTCTCTCGACAAACTTTTGTCGCTACTGAACAACGCTATTGCAAACCTGCGCAATAAAGAAAAGACCGAAGCAAAGATTTCTGTTTCGAGCCCCATCGACTTGTCGTTCCATGTCAGCGATTCGCAAAGCGACTCCGTCGAAATCATCACGCCGTTCGCATCATTCCCGCTTACGCTTGACATTTGGGTTCTCGGTACAACAAACAGACCGCTCTTGCGCGGTGATGTTACCAACGCCGACAACGGATTCATTGGCGTGAAAGACATCTACGAATTTGACCTGAACGCATTCAACATCTCTTGGAATGACGTTCCATGGCAACACGGCATCATCGATGTTTCGAGTACGCAGGAACTCCCCTACTGTTCTGAAACAGAAGACAAAGAGAAAGAAACCTGCCCTGTCAACCTAGACATTCAGGGAACGATTACAAACCCGCAACCCATTCCGAGTTCGAACTGCGGAACAGAATCTACGGCTGCCGACACGTACCGCAACATATTCCTGGGATGCGTCGCTACAGAATCCGGCGTTTCCGCCGACTGGAACAAGCTTGCGGGTAAAGCAATCGGTAAGTTCATTTCTTCGACCGCAAACAAGACTTTGGGCGGCGATTACATTGGCGATATCGACATGAAGGTGATGTTGTTCGACAATTCCGGCAACGACAAGGATTCTTCTTACGTCAAGGTTCCGATTTCACTTGACCGCTGGGTGAAAAACTTGAGCCTCATCTTCGGTTATACGCAAGACCAGAGCCAGAGCCCGACATACGACCAGGCTTTGCAATTCGGTGCCAGCTACACGCTCCCTGTATTCCAAGATAAGGAATACTCGCACAAGAACCATTTCTCACCGTCGCTTTCCTTGAACGGTCAAATTGTCAGAAAGCAATACCAGTTCAGCACAGGCGAAGACAACGACAGCCGTATCGAAAAGAACATCGGTGTGAACTACACGTACAAGTTCTGGAATCCCTGCATTTTAGGCATCGGCCATTGCGAAACGGTTCGTCCGCCAAGAGCAATGCTCCAGCCCAACGACCCGAACGCCGTTGATTCGACAAGCACAAAGAACAACGAAATCAAGCCGAACGGAACCAAGCCAACGGAGAAAGCAAAATGATTTTACTGATTTGCGCATTATTGTTTTTTTCGTCGTTTGCGTTTGCTGATAATGATGACAAGAATCCTTGGTCCGTCAACATCAGCGGAAATAAGATTTTCTCGAAATTCCAGCTGAACGAACAGCTCGACATTCCCGATGAATTCGGACAGCTTGATACGATTAAGCAAGACTTTTTGATGCGCCTTTCTTCGGAAAACGTACGAGCGCTTTATTATTCCCGTGGTTATTACAGCCTCGATTTAAAGCTGATTATTCAACGCGAGCAGTTATCGAACGGTTCCATCCAACGCAACTACTACATTTCTGTTAGCGAAGGAGAATGTTACCGATTTAACGAAGCAAAAATTATTTCTGCAAGCGACGATTCTATTCCCATCGACTTGAGCACGCTAAAGATTACAAAGCACCAGTACTACAACCAAGAAGACCTTTCTGAAGATTTGCAGGACATTCAAAAAGCGTACCGCAAACAAGGTAATTTACACGTTTATATTTCATCGGAAGAACTTGTCGATACTACCGCCAAAGTTGTCAATGTAAACATCAATGTCAATCCGGGGCCAAAAGTTTTGATGGGCAACATCGTCACCACGACACAGCGCATCATGAACAAAAACGAGAAAAAGACTGAGCCGGAACAAGGCCTCACCGACACCGCATGGCTTTCTTCTCTTTGGCGAATCAAAAAAGGCGATATCATTGACGGTAACCAGTATTTCAACTTCAAGAGCAAACTTTACTCCACCCAGCTATTTACGCAAGTCAAGCTAAACGACGAACTTCGCGAAGACGGTCTCTCTGACGTTCACTTGGATGTTATCGAACGCGTCCCCGGCGAAGCGAGATACGGCTTTTTCTTCGAAGAAGTTTACGGTTTTGGAGCTTTATTCTACGCCGACCATAAAAACTTCTTTGGGAAGTTCAACGAATTTTCAACGAACTTCCAAATTGCACAAAACAAGCAAGAAATCACGCTCGGCTATGCAAACCCGCTTTTGTTCGGAACTGCATTTACATTCATTCCGACAGCAATCCGCTTTGTAGACCGTCTCTCGTTCAACCATGAAAAAATCACCCCGCCCGCCTACCCCGACAGTGTTGAAGAACGTTACGAAATCATCAACCGCGGCGACTTGACATTCGGCATCACAAACAACATTAAATTCCGTAGTTCCATCGATACGCGATACGTGAACAAAAATCACGATGAACTTTTCAAGCTCAAAGGCGAAATCGGTCTGACTTTCGACTACACCAACGATTACTTCAATCCGACCAAAGGATTCCGCTTTATGCCTACGGTGGGTCTTGGCACAAACTTTAACGTGAAATCAGACAACAGCGGATATTCGGACGACCAAGATGGCCACATTTATACTTATAGCGAAGCTACATTAAACATCTACGTTCCCTTATTCTGGACTCTTTATGGAGCGCTCAGCGGAAGTATCGGTAGCTTTTTCAACAAAGCTATCGAAGACGACGCCCGCATGTTCTATCAAGGCGGTTCCCGTTCTGTACGCGGTTACCGATTCCGCAGCGTTTTCGCAAGCTACACGACAAAAGACACGGTTGCAGTCAAGACCGAAAGTGGCAGCGATTCCTCGGAAGTTAAAGACAACATCCATACAGCTCTAACGCCGATGTATTTCCGCATCAACGAAGAACTTCGTTGGACACTTCCTTGGAAATCGTTAAGAAGCTGGCAAATTGTGCAATTCTTTGACTGGGCCAAAGTTGTAGATATAAAAGACAACACTTACGAAGATGGTCAAGAAGCAAGTATTGGCTTAGGCATACGCTATCAATGGCAATTCCTGACGTTCCGCCTTGATTATGCAATAGTAAAAGGCCTCATGACCAACGAAAACTGTAGTGACAGCGAAAGCACCAACTGCAGAAATCACAAGAAGAAAAAAGGCTTTGATTGGAATAGAATCGCCTTTGACCTTTCGCAGGCATTCTAGTGAATTAAATCTCTATAAATTTTCGATAGAGACGTTTGCACAGAATTAACGTCTGCGGAGATTCCGGCTGCAGCAAGAGCAGCGCGGATTTGTTCAAGCGATACACCTGCGGCATTGATTTTGAACGATGCAACATCAGCACCGATATCGGCGACTCGCCCACTTTTCAAGACGCGACCGCAATCGATAATGGCATAATCCGTAGCCCATTCATCCATTTCTGCAAGCACGTGCGAGCAAACAATTGCAGTTCCGTGAGTTTCTTGGCGCCATTCGTCAAGCAAATGCCAAACAGAATCTCTCGAAATCGGATCAAGATTTGCCACAGGCTCATCGAGAATCAAGAGCTTGGGATTATGCAAAAGCGCGCGGACAATTTGCACTTTTTGGCGGTTCCCAAGCGAAAGCGTTTCCAAGCGCTTATCAAGAGCCGGCAGATTCAATCGATCCGCCAAAAGCTTGCAGCGGTTCAACATATCACCGTTTTCACGCCAAGAATCTTCGCCAAAGCCGTAGAAACCCGTAAAATACTGGAGGTATTCCTTAATGGAAAGTTTCGGATAAACGCCTGGATTTTCTAGCAAGACGCCATATTTTTCGGCATTCAAAAAGCCTTCGGAATTGCACAAAGCATCTTCAATTTTGATAGAACCTTGAAAAGAACCCAAACGCCCACAAAGCAAACGCAATAGAGTCGTTTTTCCGGCACCATTAGGGCCTATCAAGGCAAAAAAAGAACCCTGCGGAATACAAAGCGAAATATTCGACAATGCATCCGATGTTGATTTCGGATAACGAAATGTTACCGAAGAGAGTTCAATCACGCGCAAAAGTCCTTGACTGCTTGAGCAGGATTTTTAATGAGCTTGAGTGCATCCTTGGACTGGCGAACGGCTTCCATCTGCACGTTTTCGCTTGCACGTTGCAAATACTGGATGCAACGCCAATCGGTACGCACTGCAGCAAGTTGCACTTGTTCTGTACGGCGACGAATGCTCACATATTCAAACGCATGGAAATCCTGTTTGACAGCCGCAACAACAACAGCCGCCGTCGGATTTTCGATTTCCTGGATGTACTTCCAGTCACGTTCAACAGCGGCAATAAGCACCTTTTCGCCAGGATTACGGATAAACTTCAACGCATCTTCGCATTGACGAACGGCCTCGGCCCAAAGTTCATCAGAAGCGCCATCGATTTTGCGGACAATTCTCCAGTCCTGCGACACCGCAGCCTTGAGAAGCACCGGATTCGTAATAAACTTGAGCAAATTCGGTTCAGCCTTGAACGAAGCTAGGAACTTAGCCTCGTCCATAGCGTTGAGCGCTTGTTTCAAGGATTCGCACGGGCCGCATTTTACATAAAGAATGGCCTGCTCATTTTTTTCAAAAGCAGCCTTTTGAACCTTTTCTGTCGGATTCTGAATTAAGCTGATTGCGTACCAGTTAAGCCCGATAGCTTCCAATTGTTGTTCTTCGGTGGGGTTCTCAATGTTCTTTATTTCGGTCCAGGACTGCATAAAACCTCGTATTTATGATACAAAGATAGGTTTTATTTTTGAGTAGGAAGTAGAAAGAGGAAAACAGGAAGTTGTTTTTCCGTCTATTCCTTAACGCAGCGAACCGAGAAGGCTAAATTATATGTATCGATAGAATAAGGGGAACGAAGCGCCCAAGAAACGGATTCATTAAATCCTGACACATCAACAGAAAAACACGCATGAGCCCCATTAGCATTTTCACCATCGACCCAATATTCAGCATTTATCCTCACGCCTACGTTGCCATATCCTTTAGGAGCATTACAGAATTCATCGATAAGCACAGAGTTTGTATCTAAACGGAAATGCATTTCACCCGCAGGAACAGCACTAAATCCGAATGTATTGTAGCCTTCTTTATATTCCCAACCTACAGTATCCTTTAAAAAATTTTCAGCATAATCAAAACCACCCAAGTCGTATTTAGCTTGAGCGGCAAGCATCAATAAATGATTAGCCTCTTCTACAGAAGGCAAACGCCAACCAGCAGGACACGCATTTTTCGCCACATTCCAAGGATACAAGCGACCACGGCTATCACACGATGTCGTATCGGCACAATTGCAAAAAGACAACGCATTCGGAACTTCATATTTTAAGTTATCTGCAAACCAAACGGTACCATCAATATCAACAGTCCTATAGACATTGCCATCTCGTTCATCCGTAAACTTACCATACTCGCCAGAATAAGTTGCTGGTTTTTCGGGCTTTATAGAAAAACCTAAAGGAGACGAAGACGTTTGCATTTGGCTTTCATCATCTTTGAGACAACGAACATAAGCCTCATAGGAATTTCCAATTCCATCTGTTTCTAACCCGGCACTGTCAGCACCAATTTTCAAAACGATATTGCCGAACCAATCCCCCCTAGTGGGCGCATTCGACGAAGACCAAAAGCGAATCTGATCTTTTCCTTCGGGAGGCTTAGCTCCAAAGCCGTATGCATCAAGACCATTTTTTCCATCAGGCCAACCACTCGTTGATTTCAGCATCGGTCCCGTAAAAGTTCCTTCTACAAAATTTGTCGCATTGTTTAAACCATTTACAAAAGCACTAAGGACTCTCCATTCATAATAACTCGGTACATGCCAGCCATCAGGACAAATTCCCTGAATCGGTTGTTTAGCAGAGCAATAGTTCCACATTCCATAATCATCGCCCCATATTAAACTATCCAAATAGCACCCCGTAACTGGAGCATTTATCATTTCTTCATAAGTGTAAGTTTCTTTGGAACCATAAGATAAATTTTCGGCCATCCAGACCCAACCGCCAATATCGACTGTTTTATAAACATGCCCATCGCGGGAATCTGTAAACGATTCAAAAGGCCCAGTGTAAGTTTTCTCGGCACGGTCCATCGGTAAATCTAAACCGTAATTTCCATCCCCCTGAATACAACGGACTACATATCCGCTCGCTTCATAAGTTGTCACAGAAGTAAAATACGCAAAAGCATTTTCATAAGACATGTACAACGCTTTGGGTTCATCAGTCAGAATATGCAAATCTTCATGGAGACCAGTTGCATAATCCTTACTATAGGACGGCAAAGCACTGAAGCCAAAACAATCTACCCCGTTTCCAACACCACTCCATCCAGTAGTTGATTTCAGATACTTACCTGCATATCTCGAGCCCCCAGCATAATCAAGCAATGTTTGAACATCATCCGTAGTTGGGATGCGCCAGCCATCAGGGCATAGGCCACGAGCAGGCCGTGCAATAGGGCAATTTTCAAATGTTACACCGTCATAGACAAAATGATTTTTATAAACATACTCCCCGATATATAAAGCAGGACGTTCGCCAGAGCAACCCGCAGCTATTCCCCCAACAGCATCAACCCAGGAATAATAATACTTCGAATCACCCGTATATCTTTCACGATTATACTCCAAGTTTTCCGCCATCCAAACTTGATCCCCAATTTTAACGGTCTTATAAACATGCCCGTCACGAACATCCGTAAATTCACCAAAAATTTTTGTAGAATCGGAGCACACAAATTTCGGATCCTCATCATAAACGACTGGAACCCGCGAACTAGACGTTGTGAAATCAATTTTTCTAGGAGTAGAATCAACAGCTTTAGGGGTTGAATCAATAACCGAAGATGAATTATCTTGGCAAGCCGTAAAAACAAGCAATGCGCCACAAATCACACAAAATCTGAGGCCGGAAATTTTGCAACAAAACAACTTCATGACGTAATCCCCTTTAAACTATCCATTAATATATATTCTAAATAAGATAAAGGAACACAACCAAGTTCATTTTGAAGCAAACGGATTATGATTTTGTTGCATCCGTTGCATAGAACATTCTTTCGTCTAATTTAATCCTTAATGCAACGGACTGAAAAGGCATAGTCCTTTTCGAACCCCCATTGGGCCCCATCTCCATTGTGTTTTTGCAACCCTACATAGCGAGCTTTATACCAATCATGTTCGGTTGCACTCCAAAAAAACGCTTCGGTACAATCTCCATAGAAACTACCAAGAAAATCTCTGTAACCTGCAGGAAGCGCCGAGAAGCCGAATAAATCTGAGCCATTTTCACTGCCACGATTCCAGCCCCATGCAGATTTAAGTTTCGCCCCTATGGAATCGCTCGCCATCGCAAACAAGCTGTTCCATTCACTAGCATCAGGAATATGCCATCCATTAAAGCAAATCCCACGCACCGGATATGTCGGCGAACATTCCTTGTCATAACCGCAGCCTTTGCCATTTTCACTGAATACACCGGCACTATCTATTGCAGTCGACCAAGTATAAAGTCGTCCATACTTAGAGCAATATTTGTCGTTATTGTTATAGCAATAGCTATTTACAGTTTTGTAGTTCAGGTTCTCCGCCATCCAAACCTGATTACCTATTTTCACCGTTTTGTACGTTTGTCCATCGCGCAAATCTTTGAGCGTATTTGTCTCTGCATCATACACACTGCCATCATCAACTTTTTTTGAGGACTCACTTAATAAAGGTTTTACAGAACTGCTTGATTTTGCGGAACTGCTACTAGACTTTTCTTGTTTATTAGATGAAGAAGTTAGAGAGGAACTCATTTCATCACTCGGATTCACAGATGAATCATTTTCGCTGCACGCAGCAAAGAAAAACATCGCGATAGACAAAACAAGTGCATAAGTATTATTCATTCCACAACTCATTACAAATAAACCAAATTTACTTGTTCGCAATATACAAAACAAGCTATAAAAAAAGCAAAAGCCCCCGGCTTTGAACCGAGGGCCAATTTACTTTAGCCTATTTGGTCAAAAAAGGTATTTTAGACACCACAATATACATTGACAGAATGATATAAAAATCCCTACGAGCGTCGTTCTTTTTTTCACCTCTAAACCTTTGATACAACGGACAGAGTGTCCGGTGTCCTTGTGGCCGTAACCCAGGCCTGCAATGTCGTCGTGGTAGCGCAAGTGCATACTGTACGCGATACCATCATCAGTAGAACCCCAGAAGAACGCATAAAGGCCCTCTTCACGGTAAATCCCACCGTTGTCGGACCATTCGCCAGCAGGCAACGCCGTGAACAAGTAGGCATCCGTACCATTGCCGCTTTCCCCTTCATCATCATCCCAGCCGCTAGTGGACTTGAGCATCTTGCCTGCTGTACTAGAACCACCAACAGTAGCAACTAGCTCTTTAAATTCGACCTCTGTCGGCAAATGCCAGCCGCTCGGACAAGCGGTTTTCGCAGCAGCCCAAGTGTAAAGGCGACCGTACTTGGTGCAGTTGGACACGCTATCCTTGTAGCAGTAGGAATTTGCGGTCTCGTAGTTGAGATTTTCCGCCATCCATTCCTGATTGCCGATTTTCACCGTCCTGTAAGTTTGACCATCACGAGAATCAGTCAAGATGCCGCAAAAAGCGTCCGTCGCAAACGACAACGCAAGCAACACAAAGATGGCAAAAGAACGATTCATAGAAAGCCTCATGAATTCTATAATTATACATTTTTTTGGTTGGTTCACCGCCACTTTGGCAATTTTGCGCTTTTTCTATATAAAAAAAGCGACCCGTTTTAACGGGCCGCCAATATTCTGGTCTGGATCCTTCGCTACGCTCAGGATGACGCAACACGCGGAGCGTTTGCCCCGCTACACTTTACTTGTGTGAGCAACAAACGCCTCGTATTAACGAGGCGTGGTTGCGAGAGCGAGGCGAAGACGGAGTCCCCGCCTTGCATAAGAGCCGAGCGGTCTTACTTGTACAGCGGGTGCTTCTTGCAGAGAGCGACGATGTCTTCGCGGATCTTGGCGAGAGCTGCTTCGTCGTCCTTAGCCTGGATAGCGCGGTCGATGATGCGGGCCACTTCGCGGGTGTCTTCTTCGTCGAAGCCACGGGTCGTGATAGCGGCAGTACCAAGACGGACACCAGACGGGTCCATCGGCTTGCGCGGATCGAACGGAATCGTAGAACGGCTGCAAGAGATGCCGACCTTTTCCATAGCGACTTCGGCTTCCTTACCGGAAACGCCCTTAGAAGTCATATCGACAACGATGAGGTGGTTGTCGGTGCCATCGCTGATGACCTTGTAGCCGAGCTTCTGCATTTCGGCGCACATAGCCTGAGCGTTCTTGATAACATTCTTTGCATAGACCTGGAATTCCGGCTGCAAAGCTTCGAGGAATGCAACAGCCTTACCAGCGTTCACGTGGTCGTGCGGACCACCCTGCATACCCGGGAACACGCCCTTGTCGATTTCCTTAGCCAAGGAAACTTCCTTGAGTTCGCCCTTCACGAGCTTCTGGATGGTACGGTCCTTGCACATAATGATAGCAGAACGCGGGCCACGGAGAGTCTTGTGGGTGGTGGTCGTCACGATGTCGAAATACGGCACCGGAGAATCAATAGCCTTACCGGCGATGAGACCTGCAATGTGAGAAATGTCGGCCATGGTGAGGGCGCCGACTTCGTCTGCGATTTCCTTGAAGCGCTTCCAGTCGAGGTTGCGGCTGTAGGCAGAGAAACCAGCGAGAATCATCTTCGGCTTTTCGCGGAGAGCAATTTCGCGAACCTTGTCCATGTCGATGCGGCCAGTTTCCTTATCGACTTCGTACTGCACGAAGTTATAGAGCATACCGGAGAAGTTCACCGGATGGCCGTGAGAAAGGTGTCCACCGTGGTCGAGCTTGAGGCCGAGGACCTTGTCACCCGGTTTGAGAACGGCGAAATAAACAGCAGCGTTAGCCGGAGAACCGGAAAGCGGCTGGATGTTCACGTGGTCGCAACCAAAGAGCTTCTTGCAACGATCGATAGCGAGAGCTTCCATTTCGTCGATAACTTCGTTACCGCCATAGTAGCGCTTGCCAACGTAACCTTCACTATACTTGTTGGTGAGGACGGAACCCATGGCTTCCATCACAGCCTTGGAAGTGTAGTTTTCAGAAGCGATAAGTTCGATACCATATTCCTGGCGTTCGGCTTCCTTCTGGATAATGTTATAGATTTCCGGATCTGTCTGTTGCAATGTAGATTTAAGCATTATAGCTCCTTTAAAGTTCGCGCTGCAAATATAGCTTTTTTAGACGAAAGACGAGAGACGAGAGACGAGAGATTTTTCTTAAAACTAGCGCAAAGTGCAGTCTTTTTATGGAAGGGGGATGTATCCCCCTGGTTCGCACGTTGTTACTCTCCACCCCCTCTACGGGCTTCAAACGCCAGCCCGTAACGCCCGGCTTAGCAAGATTCTACCGGGGACCGGCTTCGTTTTTCACACGAACGGCAAGTTCTGCACCAGCTTCATCAACAGAAACCTTGTAATCGGGCTTATAGCCCTGGGCATCGCCAGCAAGTTCCTCGCCACCACGACCAAACGTATTCGAATCCATGTAGACAAATCCAACCGTTGATTCGTCCAGCGAGCCATCTTCGTTTTTCAGGCGATATCCCCGAACTGGCACATCGTTATTGTAGACATTGCCCTCGATGTAGCAAGCCGCATAATCAGAACATTCCATTCCGGCATCGCCCACGCCGTAAATGAAATTGTTGTAGGCGTGGATTTTACCACGACGAGCAAGCACACCACGAAGTTCCAAATTCGAGAAATAATTGTGGTGCAAAGTCAATGTCTGCGCAGAATCGATGAAAATGTCCGGTTCAAGCCCAAATAAAATGCCGGACTGTGCATTTTCAAAACGGTTCCACGAGAGCGTGACCGCATTCGAGCCTCGCTTGACATCAACCAAGATTAGCGGATACTCTTCAAACGTGCAATGGTCCACCCAGACATGGTGCGTGCGGTTATGAATCGAGAGAGCGCGACGGCTTGTTGTATCATGAGCTGTTATCGCAGGCGCCGTAAAAGTCAAGTTTTCAAAAATAAGATTGGACGATTCATTTGTCAAAACCCCCATGCCCGTAATGCGAATATCACGCCCACGACCATCCACAGTTTTATCAGACTTTATGCGCAATGGCGAACGCAAATTGTACGTTCCATCTTTTTCAAAGAGAATCCAGACTGGAGTATCCTTCTCGGCGCATTCACGGAAAGAGCCCTGGGACAAGGCGACCTTAGTTCCGTAATTTCCCAACGAATCCACCTTTGAAGAGTCGACAACATCAATTAAATCTTCAGTTGTCGTGACAATGCAAACTTCGCCTTCCACTTTCTCAATTTTTCCCGTGCTGTCGGTTTTTCCAGTAGCACCAAGCGTTCCAACTGCATAGCCTTGAATTTGTTTGAGCAAGGCTTCATGAGCACTCCAGTCGCTCTCGGGATATTCTGTTGCTGTTGCGATTTCAGGCTTTACGACCTTGATGTCCGAAGCCACATCGGAGCCGTCAACAAATAAAGTATCACCTGCATTGGACTGCACTAACGTCGAATGAACTTCATCAGGGTCACCAATTTGCACATCGAAACTCCCCTGCGGAAGCGAGTCAATTACAAAATGTCCTGTACTATCAGGAACAACATAACGGTCAAGACCCGCCACGCGGACAACAGGCGATTCACCAAGGACTACATAGCCTTCAATAGACGTTAGTTCGCCCAACTTGATGGTATCAACCTTGGAATCGGCCTTGGCATCAAGCGCTATAGAATGCACTGCACCCGAGGCATCTGTTTCGCTCACATTGCGAGCTTCAATGGTGTAGCGACCTTTGCGGACTTCGAACAAAACGTGCCCATCCTCATTGGTTTCGTTCCAAGTTTGTTCCGCAGGGCCGCTAGAAAGGTAGTCATCAGGCAAAATGCGGACGCGCGCCATCGAAGCGGGCGTTCCATCCGCCATTTGTATGTACAAAGCAATTGTCGATTCGGCTTCTGTTCCACCGGCAACTTTATTGTCACCACAAGCAGCAAGGAATACAGCCAATGCACCGAATAAAACGTATGCACGCATTCGAGCAACCATCATCCATTCCTTTTTCATGATTGCCTCCCTTGAACTTCGGCAGGTTTGCGTGACTCATCCACAATTTCACGAGACGCACCCTCGCCCGAAGATTGTTGCATTTCAGCACCGCGAATACGGCGTTTGCGCCCGCGCCTTTGCGGCGGCGGATACGGGTCCGAAAGCGGGAAAAGCTGCATGCCCAGTTGGAAAACGCGATTCGGCTTTTGGCAAGCCCCAACCTTCGCTAAGACCTCTCGACGGAACCGGCGAACCATTTCCACAAGTTCTTTATAAGTCGTTTCATCACAACCAAACGCAAGCGTCGAAAGATTGCGCTCACTACGATCAAAACGGTCCATAGCCGTCTGCGCCACGTCCAGATTCTGTTGAATGTAAGCGTTCACCGCCGTATTGTACGATTCAAAACCACTTGAAACCAAGCCTTGCGTTTGTTCATAAAAGCCAGTCGTCTCGTTTTTCTTAATCATTGAAAGGCGTTCCAAAAGCGCAATCGAAGACTTGACCTGACTTGCAGAAATCGGCGGACGCACCATGAGCCCCAAGGCTGCATCGTCACCCACATACGGATAAAACGTCACCAGTTCACGAACAACGGCGTGGTACCAGTGGTCAAAATATTCAAACTGGTCCTTTGCCAAGTTTTCGACCTTGCATTCCTTAGAAGCCACAAGCTTTTCTAAGAACAGGCGACTTTCGGTATGCGTTTTCGCCTGGTTAAAAGCGACCATGTCAGCAAAGTACGCTTTTTCGCGTTCATCACTGCAAAAGATAGACGCAAAGACCTCGACAATGCGGTCGGTCAAATTGCGCTTGCCTTGCAAAATCTTATTGAACATCGATGAATCAAAACCTGCTTTATCGGCGATATAACGATGGCTAAAACGCCAATCACTCGCATGGCGTTCTTCGTATGCGTCCTTCAAAAATTCGCGATAATTCAGATATTCAAAGATGTTGATCATGTTTTAGTAGGCTGTTAGAAGTAGACAGTAGGCAGAAACTGCATAACTTAATATACATTATTGTCCACAGTTTTGCAAATTTAAAGTCCACATTATTTTGTAAAAAAACGATTTTTCGCGAAAAAAATTTTAAGAGGCGTTTTTTACGGGAAAAAGAGCGTTTTTCGTTCATATTTCCCGCAAAATCACAAACAAATTCGCCAAATTTTACAATATCGCCACTACAAACAAAAACAAAAAAGGACTTTTTATCTTTAAAAAGCCCTTTTCAGTTCGATTTTTGCAGAGACACGCCCTAAATTTGCGCCATCGTTACATACAACATTAAAATTTCACGTGAAAAGCGATAGAATTTCTCGATTTTTCACGTAAATTTCGGCATTATTTTTGTTTTCCGCTTCTAGCAGACTTTTTAATAGCGGAAGTAGTTGCCTTTGGGCAAGTTTCGCAAGTCCGACTGGTCACGCACATTCTGCACCTTCTGGCCAAGCGCATTGACCGTGATACCGCTAGCTCGCGGCTTAGTCACAATTTTTTTCGAAGCAACCGAAACAGGTCCCTGCTGTTTTTCGCGGACAGCCTTGCAACCCGTACGGTAAACGTCCTTCATGTCAAAGGCAATCATGTCCACATTCGGGCCGCCATCAGCTGTCGCCGACTGCAGAACCACCTTGAAATCCAAGGCATCCACCCAGACATTGTCGATATAGACCGTGTCCCATTTGTCCCAGCTGCCTGTCGGCGGAAACACAACATCGTAAGTGCCGTTATCGACTGTAACTTTCATATCGCGGTTTGCATTCCCCGCAAACGAATAGCGGATCATCACACGGGCATGTTCTGCCGACTGGTCCGACGTTACCATGTACGTAGCCTTGCTGTAAGCGGAATTATCAAGATTGAAGAATCCACCGCCGGTATAGCTTTCATGGTTCTTTTCGGTCCAGCCATCACCAAATTCTGGTTCAGCCATATCAATCACAGAGGGCCAAGCATCCGTTCCGGCATCAAGCGAGCACAGAGCTTCGTCAAGTTCCTTGACTTCCACTTCACCGCTTGAACTGCTCGAACCGCCACCAGGACCTTCTTCGTAAGAATCTTCCGAAGCATGAGAAATCGGCGTGCAAGCGGCACCGCCCTTGAACATCGCCGTGTACGTGATGTCGCGAGCCTTCGTCTTGAAGCCGTAATAAATCATGTCCTTCGAGAGCTCGTTGCAGTCATCATCGACCCACTTTTCAAACGTCTGGCCATTCGGTGTCACGCGGAGCGTCATCGGGGAACCCGCCGGGAAATACTGCGTCTGCGTAATGAGGCCGTTGTAATTCGAGAGGTTCGTCTTGACCTTGATGGTATAGCGCTTCTTAATCGCCGACACAAGCGTCGTAAGAGCAGTCTTAGCTTCGGCAGAAAGGTTCGTGTTGGACTTGAGATTATCTGCAAGTTCTTCGCAAATCATCTGAGCGTGCCCCATGGAACCCATTTCCTGGAAATGTGTTGTTCCGTCATTCACGCCATCCGGGAAATTAGGATATTCGCCCTTTTCAAGCTTTTTATAAAGATAACGGGTCACATAATCCGCCATTCCTTTATACGTATTATTATACGTGTTGTACGATTTCATGTTCAAATCGACAAACGGAATCTTGTTGTTCTTGGCGACAGTCTGCATCATGCCACGGGCATCGTAGTTGTTGCTTCCCGTCGAGAACACGTTGCGGCTACCGTTCAAGTTCATCGGCGAAACGAGAATGACATTTGCGCCCTTCGCCTTACCCGCATCTACATACTTCTGGATGTAGCCTGAAAATTGCGATGGTTCCACATAGCGGGCAGCCTTGCTGTAGTCACGGTCGTTGTGTCCGAACTGCACAAAGAGGTAATCGCCCTTTTGGAGTTTACCCTTGACTTCGTCAAGACGGCCTTCTTCGATAAACGTTCTGGAGCTGCGACCGCCAATAGCGTAATTGTTCACTTTGACACGAGAGGCATCAAAGAAGTAGCCGAGAACTTGGCCCCAGCCGGTTTGCGGATAAACGTTATCCTTATAAGTCTGGACTGTAGAATCGCCCACCACGTAAATCGAAAAACTCGTGGAATCGCTCACGGCAACACCCGTGAACACAGCAGCAGCAAGGAGATACTTTAGTATAGGTTTCATAATACGGTTCCTCCCCCCCATTGCTATTTCACCTTCGCCCATGTTGTAGCGTAATTGGTTTTACCTTGGCGAACCATCACTCGGTAGAGGCCATTTGCACGCACGATAGAAGACAAATCCATCACGCCAGCCGAGGCGACCTTACGCACCACCATGCGACCGCTCATATCGAATACGCTTACTTCGGCACGATCCGTCAGCGAGAGCAAATCACCGCGAAGTTTCAAGCCAGCTTCGGTTTTAACAGTTTGCAATTTCGTTGTTTGGCAATCGACACCCACGCGACAAACGCCATCCAAGCTAAAGCCAAACGCATCAAGGTTCGGAGCACCATCAGACGTAATCGACATGAACTTGAGTTCTGCTTCGCCCTGCGGCACGTCCAAAACAACATAAGCAGTATCCCACTTGTCCCAGCCACCTGTTGGAGGAGCACTCAGATAGTAGTCATGGTCAAGATAAGCGTTGAACATGCGGTCTGAGGAGCCGCCATTGGCGTAGCGAACCGCAAGCGTCACGTAACCTGCGCCAGGGAACTTCATATTGAAAGCGGCAAACGAAGCGTTCGTGTTATCCAAGTTGTAGTAACCATCGCCCGTAAATCCGGACCATTCGTCTTGAGTCCAACCGATTCCGGCATCATCCGGTTTAGCGGCATCAAAGAACTTCTTGATGTTCTTATCCACCTTGAGAGTTATATCTTTCGGGCCATCAATCGGCGTAAACGGTTCGAACGTCACGTCATCAAGACTCTTCGGAGTCGTGGTCGGGAAAGCGGTCAAAGCCTTGCCATCGCCTTCGTACTTCTGAGCGGTACCGCCTTCGTAAACTGCAGTGTACTGCGTCGAGGCATCACCCATGACAAACGTATGGATATACGGAGACTTCACATTGGAACGGCTCGGAGCTCCAACCTTGTTGCCTTTACCATCATACCAACCGAGGAACTTCTTGCCGGACTTCGGGATGGTCTTAAGCATCACGGTCATGCCCTTCGGGTAGTAAGCGCTAATGGATGTCGCTTCGGCAGCGCCTTCCGGGCTCACCTTGACGTCAACCTGATACATGGGGGCCATGTAGTCGCCAAGCTTTTTCACAATCGGGTCCTTGTGGGCGCGCATCTGTTCGGTGATGATACGGCCAAAAGCGTTTGCACCGTTCATCTGCAGATGCACAGCGTCCGTTTGGTCGCCGCCAAGATTGCTGTATTCAGACTTGCTCGCATAATTGAAGACATACTGTTCAGCATAGCGTTCACCCACAGAAATCATGTAGTTCGCGACCATTTCGCTCATGTCGATAAACGGCACGTTGAGCTCTTCGGAAAGCTTTTGGTTCAGCGCCGGATAGCCACGATAGCTGTTATGAATCTGCGTCGGAGAATCGTAATACTTACGACGAATCGGACTCATAATAATCGGATAAGCGCCTTTCGCACGGACATCGCTCACAAGCTTTTTCATATTGGAGGCAAAGAATTCCTCTGTACTGTAGTTCACGTCGTTGATGCCGAACTGGACAACCACATAGTCGCCTGCCTGGAGTTTATCCGCAATGCAGTTGCCCGCACTGCAGCCTTTCCTAAAGAACATATCGTAGTAGCCGACTGCGGTATTGCCCTTTTTGTCTTTACCACCGCCACCAAGCGACATGCCTCCCTGGCCACGATTCACCACCACAGCCTTGTTCACATCGAACCAGTAATGAAAATCCTGGCCCTGTCCCTGCTTGGGGTAATAACCTTCGGCCCAATCTTGCATGGTGGAGTCACCACACATATAAATAGTGACCTTAGCCATCGCAATCGGTGCGGCCAACATAGAAGCCGTAACAACTCCTTGCCAAACTTTGCTAAACATTCCCATTTTCAAACCCCTTACTTCAAAGCGTTGTGCTTGGATTTCGAGATTACATGGCCATTCAGCTTCACGACCATCATGTAGGCACCACGCGGGAGCATTTCACGATCAAACATGACCTTAGACGTTCCGGCAGTTACGTTGCGGGAAATTCCGCTAACAAGCTTACCCGTCATATCGTAAGCGTAAATTTCTGCAAGCCCGGCTTCACGAGTCTTGAGAATTCCCGTCACCGGATTGTAGACATTCGGCATAAACATCTGCGGAGCAATCGACACAGGCTTATCGAGAACCTGCGTTCCGTCATAAAGTTCTACACCATCGATACCAAACGTGAACATATCAACATTCGGGCCACCATCGCTTGTCATCGACGTAAGCTTGAGCGTATTGACGCCAGCCTTCAGCTTCACATCTACAGAGGCCTCTTTATACGTTGTCCATCCTGTAGCCGGGAAACTAACCGTACCTGCCGACTTGCCATTCACGCTAACAGCCATGCTACGATCAGCATTTCCACCATTGGCGTAACGGATTGTCAAAGTCGTCTTAGCCTCGGTCTTCGAGAAGATTTCCCAAACACCATAGCTAGAAAGTGTGTTATCAAAATTGAAGTAACCGTTCTTGAGGAACCCTTCGTTTGTTTTTTCGGTCCACCCCACACCATCCTTCGGCGTAGAAGCATCGAGCATAGACAAACCGTCGTTCACAACCGGAGTCGTATCGACCGGCACTACGACATTTTCACCGACCACGTAAATATCCGGCTGCTTGAGAGATTTCGCCATATCGGGCAAGAAGTATCCCGGATGCGGTGGCTGGTTGTAAGCTGTATTTTCGGAAGCGACTGCCGTGCGGTAGGTGGCATCGTGCATCAGCGTATAAAGGCGATACGGAGATGTCACCGGAGTAGAGACAATGTACATCGTGGTCGGGTCCTTTTCGCTACGCACCACCAGTTCTTCGCGCCAGTCGCCGAAGAGATCTGCCACGAGGCTCGGCGTATTCTTGGTGCCATTGCAACCCGTCACGCCAAGCGCGGCAGGGCCATCAAAGTAAACTTCTGCCTTGATATCCTTAGAATTGAACTTGGTCACGTAGGCGCCATCCAAGAGTTCATCCTGCAGGTCACCGTCAAAATAAATGCGGAAATTCTGCGAAACAGCCGGAGAACCGATTTTTTCGTGCTTTACGGTAAACATTCCACCGCCCTTCGCAGACCACATTTCGTAACCGCGATGGGTCGAATCTACGTCAGCAGCCATGCCACGGCCGTTGTCTACGCCAGGGTTCGGCTGAGGCGTTCCCCAGATAATCGTGCCATCGTTTGCACGAAGTTCATCGGTATATTTGGCATCCTTGTGTTCGTGTACGTCCCAGGATTCAAGCCCCGGACGGTCCGGATCCATATCGGCAATATGGTGGGCATCGCCATGACCAAGGCCAGTGCGGTAACGCAGGGTGCCATCGTGATTCAAGGCTGCGGCACCGAAAAACACTTCATCATAACCATCGCCATCGAGGTCAGCCGCCTGAAGACTGTGGTTACCCTGTTCATAAAGACCCATGCCAGGATCTTCGGACTTATGCAACCAGCGGAGTTTCAAGTCTTTTCCATCAAAATCGTAAGCAGCTACATACGCAGAGCTATAGTAACCACGGGCAAAAATGGCACTCGGATGTACGCCATCCAGATAACCCGTCGCCGCCAAGTAGCGTTCGCAGCGGTTGCCGTAGTTGTCCCCCCACTTGCCTTTAGCCTGCGGAGAAGAATGGCTCAAGATGTTTCGGCTGGGTGTATATTCGATTGTCGTAATAGCAGCACCATCAGTGCCACGGAACACCGTCAGATATTCAGGCCCCTTGAGGATAATTCCGTTACCATCGCGATAATCCGCAGACTTGTCACCAATCACCTTGCCAGTTCCGTCGATTGTTCCATCGGCAGTCTTCACAATCATTTCGGCCTTGCCGTCGCCATCGTAGTCAAATACCTGGAACTGCGTGTAGTGTGCACCGGCACGAATATTCTTGCCGAGGTCGATACGCCACAAGCGCTTGCCGTCGAGCTTGTAAGCATCGATAAACACCGTGCCCGTGTAACCCGTTTGCGAGTTATCGTGAGCATTGCTCGGATCCCACTTCAAAATCAATTCATATTCGCCGTCACCATCAAGGTCGGCTGCACTCATGTCGTTCGGAGTGTACGTGCAAGTTTCGCCATTCGGCATTTTCTGACTTGCAGGAACTTCTAGTTTAATCGCCTTATACGGGAAAGATTTACCGCTGTTCGAAACCGTTTTATCTAAAACGAGCGACAAACCAACCTGAGATTGCTCCTTGCCATCGACAACGGCAGCCACCGTGTACTTGGAGGTAGCGGTGCCAGCAGCATCAAGGTAGCTCGTGCCGGCAGACTTGCCAATCGAGGCAAGTTTCTTGCCATCGCGATAGAGAACGAATTCCGTCGTTGGGTCATCGGTGCCAAGCAAGCGCCAGCTGACAAGCATACCCTTGCCCACATTTGATGCGACTAGGCCGCGCGTCAAGTTTTCCATTTGACGCGGTGCGGCAAAAGACGGAACAGACAAGCCCGCAGCCAACAACGAACTTGCCAAAATAGCTTTGATATTACGGTTATATCCCATATACAACGCTCCTAACGGTATAAAAACCAAACTCTTGTTTCTTTCAAATATAATCTCTTTTAAATAAAAAGTCCACATTTTTTAGTATATTTTAATCTTTCAATCCGCAATTCACCGAAAAAAGTCCACAAACTTATTTTATTAATTGTCCACATTAATAGACCTATTCCAAGGAAATTTTGACCACCAAAGTACGTTTTTTCGTAAAAAATTGAATGGATGGGCATTATAGGGGCTCGTAAGTCATTCCTTTAACTATATTTAACGGCGAGTATGCCGCATTGGTGGGAAAATTTTTCGTGGGAATGGTTGTTCGATAACATCGCAGCCCGGTCCCCCACATTTGTGAAAGTCATGATTGTCACGGGTAAGTCGTTCCTGTATTATCACGGAATGACTCGTGCGGCGTCTTTGACCTATACGACGCTAGTGGCAGTCGTCCCCCTGCTTATCATGCTCACATCTATTTCGCTTGCAGTTGGGTTCGGTAATTTCATTTCGGACTACCTCCCCATCGTCATCGAAATGCTCAATTTGGACTGGCCGACCGAGCAAATTATGGATCTTGTGGAAAATGCCGAGCATATTCCCATCAGAAAGCTCGGGTTTATCGGTGCC
This sequence comes from Fibrobacter sp. UWB11, assembly GCF_900143015.1. NCBI lineage: Bacteria > Pseudomonadati > Fibrobacterota > Fibrobacteria > Fibrobacterales > Fibrobacteraceae > Fibrobacter > Fibrobacter sp. UWB11. The sequence goes on from NZ_FSRT01000001.1 coordinate 1,798,559, forward strand.
GGTGGTCTTTTTGTCACGTTCATCCTCGCATTTGGGAGCCTCGAAACGAACTTCAACGTAGTCTGGGAGAACAAGACTTCAAGAACATTGGTGCGCCAAATTAAGGTTTACACGCCGTTTTTGCTCATCGGAGCGATTGTCGTCGGGATGTTCGCCGGGTTCGTGAACCACGTGCAAAACGTACTCTCAGTTATTATTGTCGACGGTTTCCATTTTTCGCCAGAAGTCATCAAGGCAATCATTACGGCATTCTGGTATTCCGCGTTCCACATTGCGGTCCTCCTCGTCATTTTCATTATGCTTTACTTGCTGCCCGCACGCCCCGCAGGACACAAGCCCTACACCCGCAAAAAACTGTTCCTGGCATCGATGCTTTCGACCTTGATTTCTTGGCTGGCCATCAATATTTACGTGAAAATTTTGATGCTCATCCAAACCGCGATGGTCACGCGCATGTCCATTTTCTATGGATCGTTAGCTTTTATTCCACTATTCCTCTTCTTGCTCTTTGGCGTTTGGTCTATCATTTTGTGCGGCAACAGTCTCGTGTGGACAATTTGCCACTGGCCAGCAGTCAGCACAAAGAGCTGGAGATGGGAAGGTCAATCGGAGGATTTATAATGAAAACAAAACTTTTGACATCACTCCTTATGGCACTCACGCTCGCCGTAAGTTCCCACGCAGAACTCCAAGGCTCCAAGGATTACGAACCGGGCAAGGTCGAATCGTCTGAATGGAGCGCACTTTTGGGCGTTAGTGGCGGCAACTCCCTGATTGCTCGCGACGGCACCATTTTCATGAACCTCCGCGTCGGTGTCGTGTTGAACCCGCACATTAGCCTGGGCGCATACTTTTCCACCATCCTCAGCGACGTGAAAAACCCGAAGGTTCGCCACCCGCAAATGCTCGACTACCATTCTTACGGCATTTTCGCTGAACCGGTCGTTTTCCGCAATGGACTTTTCTCTATTTCGCTCCCGGTGAGCATCGGTGGCGGCAGCGTGAATTTCTTGAACAAGGGCGACGAAGACGGCTTCAAGTCTGACGACGCTTTCTTTACCTCTGACTTTTCGGCACAGTTCAACTTCCGCGTAACCAAATTGCTTGAAGTTTCTGTTGGCGGCGGCTACAGGCTGTTTGCAGGCATCGAAGAAAACAACCTCAAGAACAAGGATTTCCGCACGCCGTTCGGCGAACTGAGATTCACGTTTAAGGAATTTTAGCTCAGAACAGGAATGCGCGCCGCATCCGCAATCGGAGCTGCGCGAGGATTCCTTGCCTCTGTCATCCTGAGTGAAGTGCGAAGCACGAAATCGAAGGATCTAGTGAAATTAGAAACGCCCGGCAGAAGTGAACTGCACGGGCTTTTCGTTTTTTAGAGGCTAGTGGACTCCTACGGAGTCCCTCGCTGTTAATCCTTCAAGCAACGAACACTAAACCCGAGGAACTTGTAGTTGCCGTTCAGGAATGCATTGTCATCGTTGCCGTTCAAGGACATGCTGATTGCGCGGTTGTTATCTTTCTCAGTAGAACTCCAGAAGTACGTTTTGGATCCCTCGAGGTCGTAATCTCCACGGACGAACCTGTAGCCAGCTGACAACGCCGAGAACCCGAAATCATCCGTGCCATTACCATTCCAACTAGATGTGGACTTGAGCACCTTGCCCGCGGTCGATACTCCACCGACTGCAATAAGCATTGTTTCCCACTCGGTATTACTCGGCAGGTGCCAGCCCTTGGGGCATACACCGCGAACAGGGTCCGTTGGCGAACAACTTGTAAGATCACCACAGTCTTTGCCGTTTGTACTCCATGCGCCCACGCTATCCATGGCTGCGCTCCACAGGTAAAGCCGTCCATATTTTTCGCAATTCTCAGCAGAACTCTCATAGCAGAAACTGTTTGCCGCTTTGTAGTTCAAGTTCTGAGCCATCCAGGTCTGAGTGCCGATGGTCACCGTCTTATATGTTTGGCCATCGCGAGAGTCGGTGAGATTCTCGGTCGAGCCAAGAATGACAACACTGCTAGAGGATGTCATCTTGACACTGCTGCTAGATTTAGACGATTTTTCATCATCATTCGAATTGTTCGCTGAAGTTGACGAATCGTTGTCGCAAGCAATAAGAAATAACGCTAGCAAAGTAGGAATAAGCAATTTCATAACATACGCCTTTCAACAAACATTTTAGAATAGTTTTCTTTATTCTAAATATAGCTTTTTCGCACTCGCGAACCTCTAAAATTTGCTTTGGGCGACCACATTAATTATCTTTTAAACGATGCTTGATTACATTTCAATTCGCGGTTGCAGACTCCATAATTTAAAAAATGTCAACGCCCAGTTTCCGCTGGGAAAAATTACAGTAGTGTGCGGACCATCGGGTTGCGGAAAATCGACGCTCGTGATGGACACGCTCCATGGAGAAAGCAAGCGGCGTTACCTTGAAACGCTCTCGCCTTTTGCAGCCGATATGCTCGGAGGCAAGCGAAGCATTCCGCTCGACAGCGCCGAAGGGCTACCTGCCAGCTTAGCGATTGCCGCCACGCGTGGCGAAGCTCCTGCGAAAGCAACTGCACTTTCAATTGCCGAATGCGATAACGCCTTGCGTACATTGTTCGCCGCATTCGCAAAGCCTGCCTGCCCGATTTGCGGTGCTCCAATGGTAAGCCAGAGCCGCGAAGAGATTATCCGCGAAATTGCGGGGATGCCAGTCGGGACGAAGCTACAGTTCTTGGCAAAAATCGAGTTGCAAACGGGAATGGCGACCCCGGAACAAGTCCGGGGTGACATTAATGCCGGCGGGAATGACAATAAGAAAGCGCAGGGCAAGAGTCGCACGACGTTGGACAAGCTGTCGGCGGTGTTTTTGGCACAAGGTTTTACGCGAGCGTTGGCCGATGGCACGATGTATTCGCTAGCAGACTTGCTTCCCGGCGAAAAAGTCCTGACGCCCAAAGAATTCTACATCATCGTCGATAGAATTATTGTCCGCGAAAACACGCGCACGCGAATCGCCGAAGCTGTTGACGGGACGTTAAAGCTTACGCATTCTGCAATTACGCTTGACATTGCTGGCGAACGCAAATTTTACAGCACAAAACCGCGCTGCCCGAACGCAAATGACGAGCAGCACCAATCGCAAATATCCAGCGAAACCGTTGCCAACTTAGATGCATGCGCATTCTCGCCTTACAACCGTACAAGTGTTTGCGAATACTGCGAAGGCACGGGAAACATTCAAGAAGTTTTCGCAACCAAAGAAAAAGGAAATAGCCGCAAAAACCGCGCCGAAAACGATGTTGAAAGCAATGAGGACGAAAACGCAGAATGTCCGCACTGCCACAGACTCCGCCTCAAGAAAACATACTTGAACGCCACCGTAGATGACGTCAGTTACAAGCAAATTCTCACGACGGAATTTGCAAATTTGCCGGAGCTTTTGCACAAAATTTTCGACAACAAAATAGGGCAAAATTTAAAGGCGACATTCAATTCACTACTCGACCGCATAGAAGCCATCAACGATTTGGGCATTGGCTACCTCACGCCAGGGCGCGCGGGGCAAACACTTTCGGGCGGAGAATTGCAAAGACTCAAGCTCGCAAGTCTCAGCACAGGGCACTTGAACGGTCTTTTGATTGCGCTTGACGAACCCGCCAGCGGCCTGCATGCAAGCGATGTCACCGCACTTTGGAATGTCCTCGAGAAAATTCGCAAGCGCGGCAATACGCTCGTACTCATTGAGCACAATCCGCAAATCATCAAGCGAGCCGATTACATCATTGAAATGGGTCCTGGCGCAGGTGAAAAAGGAGGCGAAATTTTATTCCAAGGCACTCGCGACGAAGTGCTTGAAAATCCGGGATCACCCACAGGGAAATGGTTAAAAGATTTAGGAATTCGGAATTCGGAATTCGGAAATAATTTAAAACGTCATTGCGAGGAGCAAAGCAGAGCCTGCCACGAGCAAAGCGTGGTGGCGGCAATCCATAAAACCAAAGAAGACACAGCAATTCTCGTCGAGAACTTCGCGAAGTTCGACATGGCACCCGTTAACGCCGCCTTCCCCATCAACAAATTCAGCGTGATTACGGGCCAAAGCGGCAGCGGAAAATCGACACTTCTTTTTGAAAACATCGCCAAACGCGCCAAAGCCGAAGAATTCAAGAGCCTCGGCATCGACGCACTTTCCATTCTCACTACGGGAGATTTTCACGGGAGCAAGCGCAGCACCGTTATGAGTGCCATTGGCCTTACAACACTGCTCCGCGACTTGTTCGCCAAACTCCCCGAAAGCAAAGTACGGGGCTACACGGCATCCAAATTCACAACGCACGCCCCCGGCGGCCGCTGCGAAAACTGCAAAGGCGAAGGTGTCATTTACGATCCACTCGGCTACGAAGAATCCGAATGCCCCGTCTGCCTCGGCAAGCGCTTCCGCGACGAAGTCTTGGAAGTCCGCTTCAAGTCGCTTTCCATCGCCGACATCTTGGACATGGAAATCGGTAGTGCATACAAGCTATTTACCAACATGAAGCCGTTCGCCGAAAAGCTCAAACCGCTTGTCGATACAGGCCTCGACTACCTCAAACTCGGACAAACGACAGCGCACCTCTCCGGTGGCGAACGCGCAAGACTCCGCCTTTCCATTACGCTTGCACGAGCGAAAGCCCCGAATACATTGTTCCTCTTTGACGAACCCGCCCGCGGTCTACATCAAAAAGACATCCAACAATTGCTCGGACTCATCCATGGACTTTGCAACGCAGGACACACGGTCATTGCCATTGAGCACGCCCAAGACTTCGTCGACGCTGCGGATTACGTGGTTGAATTGAAGAGAGGCTAGCAGTCGTCAATTAGGAGTTTAAAGATGAAGAATAGAATTTCACATGCATTTGTAGCGTTCATCGCTAGTTCTCTTTGCACTCTCGCCGGTATTAGTTCCGCATGGGCCGCCCCACTGTTTATCGGCTACTATCCCGATTGGGGCAAATGGCACAAGCCCGCCTACACTGTAGATAAAGTTCCGTACAACAAATTAACGCATGTGCTGTGGAGTTTCATTACGCCAAACACGGATGGCTCTTTGCGTGGCGATGCCGCAGACAACCCGAGCGCTTTAGACGAAATGGTAAAGCTCGCCCACGCTGCCGGCACAAAGGTCATCGTCTCGCTCGGCGGTGGCGGACAAAGCGAAAATTTTGTACCCGTGGCCTCAAACGATGCGCTCCGCCAAAAATTCGTCGCAAGCCTCGTCAAATACGTCGCCGACCACAATCTCGACGGACTCGACATGGACTGGGAATGGGAATACAATCCCGTCCCCGAAGCGGACACAACAGCCTACAGCAAATTGCTCACAGAGCTCCGCGAGGCCCTCCCCAAAGACAAAAGCCTTTCGGCAGCGCTCCCCTGCTCGCCCTATTACGGGAAGTGGTTCACAGCCGAAGTCCTCGTGAAAAACTTGGACTGGTTCGGATTCATGACCTACGACATGACCGGCGATTGGGACGAAAAAGCCATGTTCGATTCGCCGCTATACCCGCACGAAGGTTACACCACATGGTCGTGGGAAGAAACGCGCAACTACTGGAAAAAGCGTGGCGTCCCGACAGAAAAGATGGTCTTTGGCATACCCTCATTTGGTTTTCAATTTCAAGGAGCAACAGGACCGGGCACCGACTTTACCAAAGGTACCGCCAAGCAAATCGCATACAAAGATATCGTCGCGAATACCGCGTGGAAATTCCATTTCGATAGCGTATCCGTGGAACCCTACGGAGTCTCTTCGACTGGGTACGTCACCTTCGAAGACCCGCATTCTTCCGCCATCAAATCGCGTTGGGTCAAGGAGAACGGTTACGCCGGCATCATGGTCTGGGAAGTTTCGCACGACTACATCGAAGACGTCGGAAATCCGATTCTCGACAGCATTGCCATTGTATTGCGCGAAGAAACTACGGGAATCCGCGACTTCCACAAGAAGCACACGGCAGGCTCTCGGCTAGACGCATCACAATTGCAAAATTCGCAAATCAAACGCGTGGATGCACTCGGAAAAAGCGTACAAAACAAAGGCCGCGAAAATCGCCTAAAGAACAAATTTATTTTCAAAGTAAAACCGTAAATATTCCTTTCCCCTTGCCAAATATCTCTTACTTTAGTATAATTTGATAGCGGTTATCAAATTTCGAGATAAGCATGGGCATTATTAAATACAAAACCAAACAGCAGGAACTACTTCTTTCTTGCTTCAAAGCGATGCAGGGCCGCCATTTTACTGCAGAAGATGTGTCGGCTTATTTCCAGAAAAAAAACATTTCTATCGGCATTGCAACAATCTATCGACAAATTGAGAAGTTTGTGGCGCAAGGCGTCGTCCAAAAATATTTTCTTGGCGAGCAGAACGCCGCCTGCTTCCAATACATGGGCGAAGAATGCCACAAAGAAGTTTCCCATTTTCACTTGAAGTGCGAAAAATGCGGCACGCTCATCCATCTCGAATGTCATGATCTTGAAAAGCTGAGTTCGCACCTGATGGCGGATCATGGTTTTACGCTAGACCCCTTCCGCACAGTTTTTTATGGACTTTGCAAAAATTGCAGCCACGCCGCCAATAGCTTATAACGCAGTCGATTACATCTAAAATATTTGCCGAAATAAATCGTCATCCTCGTGATTACGAGGATCAATAAAGTTTTTACACAAACAAAGGATTCTTATGAAAAAGAATAAGAAACCGGTGATTCTCATCACTGGGTATTTGGGCTCGGGTAAAACGACCCTTTTGAACAACCTTCTCAAGCAAGAGAAACGAAAAGTCGCCCTCATCGTTAACGATATGGGAAGCATCAACGTCGATGCCGAAATCTTGAAAAAGAACGGCTCGAATGTTACCGAATGCCCGATGTTCGAATTGCAAAACGGTTGCATCTGCTGCACGTTGCGCGATGAATTCATTGAACATGTTGAAAAAATTTCCAACCTCGATTCCATTGAAGTCGTGTTTGTCGAAGCATCCGGCATCAGCGACCCGGGCGCAGTCAGCGCAAGTTTCCTCGCTTACGAAGACGACAATCCCAATACAAATGTCTACTTGACTTCCATCGTCACTGTTGTTGATGGCGACAGAATTTATCGTGAATTCCTTAGCGAATTAAAACAGAAAAAAGAAGAAAGAGATTCTCTCGCCGAAAAATACGATTTAAGCGACGAAGAAATTTCGACACTGATTGTAGACCAGATTGAATTCTGCAATTTCATCATTTTGAACAAGTGCGATTTGCTCAGCGCAGACCAGCTCAAGGAAGTGGAATCTATCGTTCGCGATTTCCAGCCTCGCGCTCCGATTATCCATTCCGTCAACGGTGATATCGACATCGAAAAAATCATGACGACAAAGCCGTTCAACTATGATCAAATTGATTCCTCTTCGGCCATCCAGAAGGCTACCGCAACATTAACCCAGCCAGGTCGCAAAAGCAATGGTTGCGTTGACGAATATGGGATTACGTCATTCGTTTTCGAAGCTAGACGCCCGTTCAACAGAGACCGTTTTATGGAATTTGTCAACAATCGTTACCCATCGCAGCTCATCCGTTCCAAGGGTTACATCTGGTTTTCAGACGCCAGCAAGGACGTGCAGCTTTTCGAACAGGCAGGTCGTAATTCCTCGATTTTGCCCGTTTCGTATTGGATTGACGCATTGAGCGAAGATGTAAAGCAATCGTACATTGACGACAATCCAGAAATCAAAGAAAACTGGGACACTCAATTTGGCGACCGCGAGAACCAGGTTGTCTTCATCGGCAAAGGCTACAACAAGGACGACATCATTGTCGAGCTTGAAAAATGCCTTGACGAAAGAGCGTATGCTTAAACATAATACAGAATATTTGCATAACCGCAAAAAACGAGCTGAAAAAAGTAGGGACCGAAAGGTCCCTTTTACGTTTTTAGAAAAACTCTTCAAAAGCCTTAGCGTTTGCGTAAAGGTCTTTACCGCGCCAGTCAAAAAGCCCTGCGCCCCAGGCACCGCCAATTGTCGGTTCCCAGAAGAATGTTCCAATCCAGCGGTTCATTTTGCGGACGGATTCACGAGTCTTTTGGCGGGATTTGTCGAAATTGTAGTGGTTATCGGAATCACCACCATTGTATTCTGCAACGATAAATTCCAAATTTGAATACTTTGTTGTAATCGTATTGAACAAATTACTCCACTTATCGGGAGTACCGTCGCCGTAAGCGGTGTAAGCAGAGAAGCCCATCACATCGGCGGGGATTTTATAATCGTCAAAGATGACGCCCATCCACCATTTTACCGTTTCTGCCTGGCGGATACGTTCAATGTGAAGCACCGTTTTCGTTGTCGGTGAGACTTCTTTAACAGCCTTGATGCCAGCATTAAAATACTTGGCGGCATTCGCCTTGCCTGCGGCAGTTCCCATATCGCCATTGACGGAAGTCGCCGCCTTATCAACGCCGTTTCCCCAGCAATCTGTTTTGCTGTTCGGCTTGTGAATCAAGATGCCCGGAGTCGTTTCATTGCCCACTTGCACCATGTCCGGCGTTGCCCCCGCATTCTTGAGAGCAAGCATCAAGTCCTTGGTGTATGCGTAAACGGAATCCGCCATTGCATTGGCATTATTCACGCCGCGCCAGCGTTCGGGAATAATTTGTTTACCAGGATCCGCCCACACATCGCTGTAATGGATATCCACGAGAAGCCCCATGCCAGCCGCTTTGACTTTCTTGGCAAAAGCAACAACGTGGTCTTTGTCACCATACGCTTCGGAATCGTGGCCGCAACCGCTTGCCGCATAGCCGTACTTTGCCTTGGGCGAAACAAACGTGCGCAAGCGAATGGAGTTGAATCCGTGATTTTTCAGGATTGTGAAGATGTCGCTTTCTTTGCCATCGACATCGTAAAACTTTGTGTTATTTCGTTCGTATTCCTGGACTTCGGAAATATCGGCGCCGTTGTAGAAATCAATTTTTATAGGTTGTACAGAAGATGAACTGGGCGCTTGCGATGACGAGGATTCTATTGCAGAGGAGGGTTGCGACGCATTAGAAGACGACGATGATTCAGCCGCCGATGACTGAGCTTCGGACGATGAAGAATTCTGCGACGTTTCAGACGACGTCGGTTCTATTTCAGATGACGTCGCCACGGATGAAGACGATTCAGTCCCAGCCGACAAAGATGTTTCCGAAGACGAGGAGTCACCATCTTGGCTAGAAGACGATAAATTTTCAACAGACGACGAGGATTCTTGAGCCGAAGATGATTCTAACGATTCCTGCGCAGACGAAGAACTTAAAGCATAAACAGGCGACGAAGCCGTATCGTCACCACAAGATTGCATTAGCAAAGCAACAGAAGCGCAAGACACGCACATTGTAAGATTTTTAAAAAAATTCATACCAACCCAATCCCTTCTAAAAGGAGATTCCTGCTCGGAGGCAGGAATGACATTTTCACGCTATACATTCACAGGAATGACTCTATAAAAATACATCTTAATCGTTAATCCTCAAAATTTAAAATTGTAAAATTCCCGCATAAAAATTAAATTTCAAGCATGTTCAACGCGGATTTACTCATTTCGGCAAAAGTTCAGGATTTCATCAAGCTTGCAACCAAGAAAAAAATGGATGCATTGCAAGTTTCGACGCAACTTGCCAAGGAATTCAGCAACGAAGAACGCGCCGCCATTATGGATTACATGGCGCTCGTGCCGAAATTCCGCGAAAAATTCGGCATCGAAAAAACCGCATTCCTCCTTTGCGACAAATTAGCGCTGGAACAGAGCACCGCCCAAGATATCGGTCGATGGAAATCGACGCTCTGGGAACGCGCTCGCCAAGCGAAAAGAAACGGCTACAGCGAAACCGCCCCCGTCGTTCATGACCTTTGCTGTGGCATGGGTGGCGATTCCTTCTTTTTGCCGAAGGAACTGACTGCAATTGGCGTTGACCTCGACGAAAACCGCCTTGCAATGTACCGCTACAACAGTTGCGTAATGCGAGGAGTCTCGCCAGAAGCCAGCAAAGCACATACCATCCTCGCCGATGTCCGCGAAGTCGCCCACCAAAACGTTTCCGAGAGCGCGCCCCTCTCTCAGCGCAAAGCCGACTACTTTACGATTGACCCCGCCCGCCGCGCCATCGAAGGCGAAAACCAGCGTGATTTGCGCAATCTCACGCCCACATTCGAAGAAGTCATCGAGATTTCAAAGCATTACAAGGGCGGCATGGCAAAAATTCCGCCCGGCTACCCCATTTGCGAAATTCCCCGTAGCACAGAAATTTTGTACATCGGTTCCCGCACGGACTGCCGCGAATGCTTAGTGCTGTTCGGCGAACTCGCCAAGAATCCCGACCACGTGCGCGCTGTGATGGTCGATAAAACAGGGAATGAAATCGCCAACTGGACATTCGCCCGCGACGAAAAGCGCGAAGCCCGCAACGAGAGCGAACAATCGCAATACGACCACAACTATGAACTCGAAGGCCGCGACCGCGTTTACCGCACATCGAGCAGCGAATCCGACTTGCCTCTTGGCGGGATTTCAAAGTTCATCGCAGAGCCCGCACCGGTGTTGCTCCGCAGCCACCTCTTTGGAGTGGTCGCCCTCGCCCACGACGAAACCACGCATCTGATTTCGCCGGGCATCGCTTACGTGACGAGCGAAAAGCCGCTCCCTGCCCCCGCTTTCGCCAACTACGAGATTTTAGAATCGTCCGAGATTTCGACAGGCGCCGTCCGCGCGATGCTCAAATCGCACGACATCGGAAAACTCACGCTCAAGCTCCGAGGCGTCAAAGTAGACCCCGACCAAGAAATCAAGCGACTCAAGCCCAAGGGCAAGAACGCAGCAACACTATTCTACACGCGCCTCGACGGCGAGAAAATCGCAATACTCGCAAAGAGGCACGAGGTATGAGCACAAACGGCGAAGCCACCCCTAAAACCTATAACCTAACACCTACAATCTAACCATGTCCGTAAAACTTGAAGAATCTTGGCTAAAACTGCTCGCCGACCAATTCGAGCAACCGTATTTTAAGCAAATTAAGGCAAAACTTTTGCAGGAACATGCAGAACACCATGTGGTGTATCCTCCCGGACCGCAGATTTTTGCAGCCCTCGACTATTGCCCCGTCGATAAAGTCAAGGCTGTCATCATCGGACAAGACCCATACCACAATCCGGGGCAAGCTCACGGGCTTTGCTTCTCGGTGCCGTTCGGAATTGAGCCGCCGCCCTCCCTCATCAACATTTTCCAGGAACTCCACGACGATCTCGGCATCACGCCGCCGCCACACGGGAACTTGGAAGGCTGGGCCCATCAGGGAATTTTGCTTTTAAACGCATCGCTCACAGTGCGCGCCCACATGGCTGCCAGCCACGCAGGCATTGGCTGGCAGCAGTTCACGGACACGATTATCCAGCGCCTTTCGCAGGTTCGCGAGAACCTCGTCTTTTTGCTCTGGGGCAGTTTTGCCATCAAAAAGCAAGTGCTCATCGCGCCCAATCGCGGCCACCTGATTCTTACCGCTCCGCACCCGAGTCCACTCTCGGCTTATCGCGGATTCTTCGGCTGCAAGCACTTCAGCAAGGCAAACGCTTACCTTGTCAGCAAAGGACTTGAACCCATCGACTGGAGCATAAAATAGACGAGTGAACGCCGCAAGCGGCTACAGACGAGAGACGACAAATGCGAAAGCCGAGAGTCGCGACAAAACTTGTTTTGGCATGACCGAGGTTAGCATTTGGGATTAGAGCAAAGCGATAATCCAAAGAAAAATTAGTAGGAGAATCATATGGCAAAGAACTGCAATGAAGAAAAGCACAACGAAGAAAACCGCAATAAGGTCATCGTCAAAACTAGCATTGTCGGGATTGTCACAAACGTCATTCTCGCCAGCGTCAAGGCGGTTATCGGCCTTATGGCAAATTCCATCGCCGTCGTTCTCGATGCCGTGAACAACCTCTCGGACGCACTTTCATCCATCATCACAATTGTCGGCAACAAGCTCTCGCGAAAATTGCCCAACGAAAAGCACCCGCTCGGTTACGGACGCATTGAATACCTGACCGCCATGGTCATCGCCTCCATTGTGATTTACGCGGGCATCACCTCTTGTGTGGAATCCATCAAAAAAATCATCCACCCCGAAGAAGCCGATTACTCCACCGTTTCACTTGTCATCATCGCCATCGCCGTGGTCGTGAAAGTAATCCTCGGGCGTTACGTAAAATCGCAAGGCGAACGCGTAAATTCCGGTTCGCTTATCGCCTCCGGCTCCGATGCGCTCTTTGACGCCATCCTCTCACTTTCCGTTCTCGCCTCGGCACTCATCTTCATTTTCACGGGACTCTCGCTCGAAGCTTACGTCGGCGTTCTGATTTCCATCTTCATCGTCAAAGCGGGCTTTGAAATGTTGAAGGATACCGTCAGCGACTTGCTTGGCAAGAAAAATGATAACGAACTCACCAAGCAAATCAAGAGCCTCATCCGCAGCGAAGAAGGCATCCACGGCGCATACGACCTCGTCATCAACGATTACGGTCCCGAAAAGAAACTCGCCTCCGTGCACGTGGAACTCCCCGACACCATGACCGTCGCCGACCTGGATTCCCTCACGCGCAAACTCGAAAAGAAAGTCTATCGCGAAACAGGCGTCATCCTCACCGCCATCGGCGTTTACTCTTACAATACCAAGGACGACGAAGCATCCAAAATTCGCGACACAATTTCAAACAAAGTCAAGTCACACGATTGGGCACTCCAGATGCATGGTTTTTATGTAGATATCGAAGCCAAGGAAATGCGCTTTGACGTGGTCATCAAATTCGGCGTGAACGCCCAGGAAGCCCTCGAAACCATCAAGAGCGAAGCAGCTGAGCTTTACCCCGACTTCACGATACAGGTTTCACCCGATATCGATTTGGGATAACGCAATTTACGCTCCGTAATTTACTCTCCGCGACTCAGTTTTTCTTCCTGTTCGCGGAGCTTTTTGTATCCAGGGCTTTCAAGCGGAAGGATGGACGAATCGAGTTTCAGGGGCTTGTAGCCTTTATGATCCTTGGGATCGGTGCGAACAGTCAAAGAGAAAACAGGCTCATTTAATGGAATATCAAATTCAAAAATGGGGCCTTGCAAAGTTTCTCGAATTCGTCCTTGTTCATCTTTCACAGCGAGATAATTTTGTTCTATTCTTTTGTGGTTTCGAACTTGTCCAGACTCAATAAGAAGGCTATCACCCGCATAGAAAACACGAACATTCTCATCTGTTGTATCCAGCACTATATTTCGTCCAAACACAGCACTCATAACATTTCCCAAAGTCAAAGGAGTCATTTCATATACGCACTCCGCATCTAAACCTTCATGATTTTGATTAGAATCAAACAATTTTTCACCTAAAAGAACAGACCTTTGCAAGCAAAAACTGGGATTATAAAGACCATCTTTATTCCTTGATGCTTGACCAAATGAATAAACAAGTGCTTCCTTGTCAATATTCCCAATCATTCTAAGCGAAGAACAGACCAATCGCAGCATATTCCATTCCGCATAAACGTCAATTGTTTGTTTTTCAGGAATCAAAAACGGTTCTTCGGAAGAAAGCCGAGAATGAAGCCATTCGCCAGAAACAGGCTTTTTTGCACATCCGCAAATAAGTAAAATAAACATTAAGGCAATAATTTTTCTCATTCGCAGCCATCCATATAAACATCAAACGGATACTTTTTTAGCATATCATACAAAGGAATCAGCATATCCAACGGTTTCTTTAACACGACACCATTGCTCCGAAAATCATTGAAATAGAAATTTTTGATAAAAGAGCCTTCTTTTACAAACCCTAAATATTGAATATTTTCTATTTGCGGTAATTCAGGCCAATCTTTCATAACAGACATTTGAGGATACCGTTCAAAAGTAATTTTTTTCAAAAAAGAAAAAGCGTTCCCATCATCATTAATTCTTTGCAAACATTTACCAATATTTAATCCACGAATTTTCTTTTTTCGTTCATCCATATACTCTTCGGGATTTGTCCAACGAGATTCTTTCATTTTCGGATATTGAAACAATTCTACACCAGATTCATTTATAAAGAAAAGTTTCAGAGATTCCTTTTGAGATACAAAAAGGTATATTCCATCGCGGTTCCAATTATACAAGGAATCCTTAAAAAACATTTCCATCGAACCTTTTTTTAGTGTTATTTCGCGATTCATCATTTTCTTTGGAACTTCATCAAAAGAACTTTGATTTCCCATTGCTGAATTCACTAAAAAGAAAAAAAGAGACACAATAAACTTTATCTTTTTCATAAATCCGAGCACCTTATTTCTTTAATTTTGCCTTCATTCGAACGAATGGAGAAATGTTCGGGATTATCCACAAGTTTATCCCACCAGCATTGCGGAAACTCATAATTTGCAAACTCACTAAGCAACAGATAAACTTCTCTATAATAATCTAAAATCACAGATTGAGATTCTTTCTTTATTTTCGAAAAGTCGGGAATTGTAAAGATCTTTTCTTTTCCACTCTGATCAAAAGCCAACACATAAACATCGTCACCACTACCAGCAGACAGTATCTCAGAATAATTTTTACTCAACAATTCAATCCATTCCCTGAGTTTAGGCTTTAAAGGAAATGCTTTCGCACAAGCATTTCGATATCTTTCGATATGCTGCAAAAAATGCTGTTTCATGCAATTACCGATACGAGTAGATAAAGAAGGATCCGCAGAATATTCCGACGGATCTACAGCAAAATAGAGAGAATCTTCTTCAAATGAAAAATATGCATATTTGTAAACAAAGAAACCATCTTTTCGATAAGATGTATAAAAGAAAGTTCCTTGATTGCCAATATTCTTTTCTGGGAACAAAGGACTGACAGCATTAGCAACGCTTTTTGAAATATCAAAATATTTGTATAATTCGCTAGCGTCATCTCTATACGAAATATTGTGCGAAAAAGATTTCTGAACAAACAGAGTGTCATTCGCACATAAACAAGTCACTAATACAAGAATCGTTAACAAAGTTACAATTTTCGCCATGCATACCTCAAAAAAATTTCATAAAAAAATACACAGCAAAAATCAATATAGGTAATTCGACTGCAAGCGAAAATAATCATCCTCCAAAATCCAAGTTGAACAAGTAAAAAAAGCGATTTTTGCATTTTTATGCTACCAAAATGTTTTTTTGTCGTGTTTGGTATCACATTTTTTACTTTGTACTACAAAATATTCATTCAACAGGCTTGCATTATGATACCAAATCTAACGTTACGCTCCATTTGGTAACACATTTTTCATAAACAAACTCATATTTAGCGAATTTCCATTAAGTTTATCTGCATTTTTTGTTACCAAAAGAGTTATTTTCATGCATTTGGTAGCAGATTTTCACATTTTTACATACCAAACCACCATATTAGCCTCAATCTCCCCAAAAAACGCTTAAGAAAGCTTTAACCGCCGACCACCAAGCAACACCATTGATAACAACCAACAACTAACGACCATTGACCAATGACTAATAACTAAAATACTATATTTGCGGCATGACTCACAAGAACTCATTGGCACGTGTCGTCCTTTTCATTTTTGTCGGCCTTATTTTAGGCGGCATCATGAGCGAAGCTCTCGGAGCTTTGTTTGGCGAACTCGGAGTCCTCTTGAACGCCGGTGGCTACGATAACAGCGTTCACCACATTTTTACGGCGGCAGCCGATTACAGTATCGGTTTTTCTGGCGATACACCGCAGCCCGTCGTCATTGATTTGTACCTTGTCAAATTTGCACTTGGATTCGGCATCAAAGTGAACTTTTTAAGTGCTATTGGCATGTTCATCGCCCTTTACATTATGAAATGGTCCGGAGAAAGATAATGCAGACTATTCAGGAACTTCAGGCTCAACTTGCTAGCGGCAGCACCACTGCCGAAAAGCTCGCACAAGCTTCCCTCGAAAAAATTGAATCTACAAAGAATTTGAACGCCTATATCTCGGTGCTGAACGACCGCGCTCTCGAACGCGCTAAGGAAAGCGACAAGCGCCGCGCCGAAGGCAAGTCTCTGGGAGCCCTCGATGGTATCCCAGTCGCCGTGAAGGACAACATGTGCTTGACCGGCACACGCACCACCGCCGCTTCCAAGATTCTCGACAACTTTGTTGCCCCGTACACTGCAACGGCACTCGAAAAGCTCGAAGCCGCAGGCGCCATCATCGTCGGCAAGACGAACATGGACGAATTCGCCATGGGTTCCAGCAACGAAACCTCTTACTACGGCCCGGTCAAAAATCCGCTCGACGAATCCCGCGTTCCGGGTGGTTCCTCGGGTGGTTCCGCAGTCGCCGTCGCCTCTGGCACGGTTCCTTGCGCCCTCGGTTCTGACACGGGTGGATCTATCCGCCAGCCGGCAGCATGCACGGGCGTTGTCGGTTTGAAGCCAACCTACGGCCGCGTTTCCCGTTACGGTCTCCTCGCCTACGCAAGCTCACTCGACCAGATTGGTCCGTTCGGCTCCACCGTTCGCGATTGCGCAACGCTCCTCGGTGCTATTTGCGGCATTGACCCGCACGACAACACCACAAGCACTCGCCCGACCGAAGACTTTACTGCAAAGCTCGGCACTGGCGTTAAGGGCAAGGTCATTGGCGTTCCGAAGGAATACTTTGGTGAAGGTCTCGATGCAGAATGCAAGGCCGCCATCGAAAACATGCTTAAGAAGATGGAAGCCGAAGGCGCCACCATCAAGGAAGTGAGCCTCCCGCACATCAGCTACGCTGTGTCCAGCTATTACATCATTGCAACTGCAGAAGCAAGCTCCAACCTCAGCCGCTACGACGGCGTGCGTTACGGTTACCGCAGCCCCGAAGCTCGTAAGCTCTTCGACCTTTACGCCAAGTCCCGCAGCGAAGGTTTCGGCAAGGAAGTGCAACGCCGCATCCTCCTCGGAAGCTACGTTCTCTCCGCCGGTTTCTATGACGCTTACTACGTGCAGGCCCAAAAGGTTCGCCGCCTCATCACGGACGACTTCACCGAAGCATTCAAGACTTGCGACGTGATTGCAAGCCCGACGATGCCGGGTCTCCCGCTCAAGTGCGGCATGAACGAATCCGATCCGATGGCAGTTTACCTCTCCGACATCTACACCGTTAGCTTGAACCTCGCCGGTCTCCCGGGCGTGAGCGTTCCGTGCGGTATGGCAAGCGGCCTCCCGGTTGGCCTCCAATGGATTGGCAAGCCGTTCCAGGAAGCAGACTTGCTCAGCGTCGCCGAAGCAACCGAGCGTTTGAACAAGTAAAACAAAATTATACGAGAAGCGGCGCCCACGAGGCGCCGTTTTTCTATTCCTTCCGATGTTCGTACAGATAAAGGTTCGCCTCAGGCACCGCAAGCTCCGAGCCCTTGATAATCCACTCGTCATCCGTGCCGGTGCGGTATGTCACTACGACGCGATAGCGGTTATCCGTCTTGAGCACAGCCACAGGAACCGTCCAGAAGTTTTCCGTCCCGACGACCATTTCAAGCATGTAGTCTTCGTCGCTATCCATTCCCTGAATCGCAATTTTCTTGACCATATCCTTGGGATTGCGCACTTGAATAATGCTCCAGAATTCGCTTGCGCCTTCCTTGACCCAAATGGACGTGGAATCGCCCCACACGCCTTCGACACCTTCGCAGCTCACGAATTCCCATTCGCCGTAATAGCGACCGACCTGAATTCCCATGATATCGCTAGCGGGCGCACCGCCCAAATCCACGCCGCAGTTCGCATCCGGGCAACGGTCTGTAATACGCACTGTCACTTCTTTCCAACCATCCGGCGTTTTGGCCTTCACATGAACGCAGCCGCCACAAGCTGCACCGCCATCCCACGGGCCTTTATCATCGCCCGGAGAAACATTCACATGGATTGCCGCATAATACCGGATATTCGTCTGTCCGTAATTGCAGGCGCCACCGAGACTCGTTTCTTTCGCAGTGATGCTCCCGTAAGTCGTCACGGAGCCCTTACCGCCATTTTCCACAAGCGTCGGGTCTGCCGCCGTATAGCTATCGCAGTTCGTGCAGACACCACTGTCCGATGATTCCGTAGACTTTTCAGAAGAAAATGATTCCGCGACCTTCTCGGAGGACGAAGATTGCGCAGGTTTCACCGAAGATGAACTTGCAAACTTTTCCGAACTAGAGCTTGCGACATTTTTCGCAGACGAGGATTCCGCGGACTTTACTGACGATGAACTTGCAGGCACTTTTACAGAACTCGACAGCGCAACCGATGAACTCGATTTCTCCGAAGACGAAGAACCCTCACCCACAGCAACCGGCGAACCATCAGACGAATCGCCACACGCCACAAAAACAAACGGAACCGCAAGCGAACCTGCGAACACCGCCGCCAACAACAATCTCGAACGCAACCTATAATTCATAAAAAAGTCTACCTTGCTGTCATGCTCTTAATATACATCAAAAAACGCAGCCTGGCGAAGCTGCGTTTGCTTATTTAAAACTGCGCGATTGGAGTTTTGTCTATCGCATGTAAAACCAAGTCTCGTAAAACATTTACCCAATCATGTTCAATTACAGTTTCCTTAGAACACTGATCTTCTTCCAAGCGTCCAAAATCCATTCGTTTTCCGGCCTTTGCATCGTAAAATGCGTACGAAGCCGATATCTTGACGCAATTGTTTGTTCGATACCCCATGACAGCGATCGGAAACGCAGGTGTACCAAGTCCCGAATTATAAAGACTTAAGTTCTGATAAGACTTCATTTCTATGCTATCTAAAATCATATAGACTTCGGCATCAGACATGGAAGCCGGTTTCGAGACACGAAGAGAATCGCCATCAAGCAGTTCATCAGAATATAAGACGTTATCCTTCGAAATTTTTTCCACCGTATAATGCACATTCGAATTGAATTTAAGCGTATTGTCCACATTACTCGAGAACCACTCCGACAATTTTTTCATATTTTCGGATATCATGAGCGTGTCTCTAGAACCTGCCGTTGTTCCAGGAACAGCGATTTCACTCGTACTTGCATAGTACCACGGAAAAACAGTCCACTCATTAGAGCCATCAGAATCTTTTTCTTTATTCAAAATTTCTGGCGTGGTAAACACCACCTTCAAACTAGATGGCTTTTGCGTCCACGAAGCATCCTTGTGCTGTTTAGAACCCGAGCAACCGACAAAAGCCATACCAAACACGGCCATTACAACGAACAATTTAAAACATCTCATTTTCAACTCCTTCTAAAATTTGTTTTAAACAATATAAAAAATCCGGTACGCATTTTGCGCATCGGATTAAAGTTTTTGATATGGCGCCCCCGCAACAAGTGCGTGGTGACATCAAACGATTAGTCGCCTGTGCGGTAGTTCGGAGCTTCCTTCGTGATGGTCACATCGTGCGGATGAGATTCACGGAGGCCTGCGCCCGTAATACGGACAAACGTTGCCTTCTTGTAGAGTTCTTCGAGGTTCGCAGCACCGGCATAACCCATAGCAGAGTGGATACCGCCAATGAGCTGGTAAACGGTGTCGCGGAGCGGTCCCTTGTACGGAACACGACCTTCAATGCCTTCCGGAACAAACTTGCGCGGTTCCTGAACGCCACCCTGGAAGTAACGGTCAGCAGAGCCTGCCTTCATGGCGCCGAGAGAGCCCATGCCGCGGTAGCTCTTGTAGCTACGGCCATCAGCGAGAATGACTTCGCCCGGAGCTTCTTCGGTACCGGCAAAGAGAGAGCCCACCATCACAGCGTGACCGCCAGCAGCCAAAGCCTTGACGATATCGCCAGAGAACTTGAGGCCACCGTCAGCGATAATCTTCACGCCGACCTTGCGAGCCATCTTGCCGCATTCCACGACAGCGGAGAACTGCGGGTAACCGACACCAGCAATGATACGGGTCGTGCAGATGGAACCCGGACCGATACCCACCTTGACGATGTTGGCGCCGCACTTGGCGAGTTCTTCGACAGCTTCCGGCGTGCAAACGTTACCGGCGCAAATCGTGAGCTTCGGATATTTCTTGCGAACGGTCTTCACCATGTTACGCACACCGATGTGGTGACCATGAGCCGTATCGATAATCAACAGGTCAACGCCAGCGTCCACGAGGGCTGCAACGCGTTCAAGAGTATTTGCAGAAGTGCTAACAGCAGCACCCACAAGCAACTGACCATTCTTGTCAAGGCTTGCGTTCGGGTTGTTTTCGCGTTTCAAAATGTCCGTCATCGTGATGAGGCCCTTCAAAGCACCAGAAGCGTCCACGAGCGGGAGCTTTTCAATGCGCTTTTCGGCGAGGATTTCCTTCGCCTTGGCAAGGCTCACCTTCGGGCTTGCCGTCACAGGATCCTTGGTCATGACCGTGCTGATCTTCACGTTCATGTCGCTAACGGTGCGGAGGTCGCGGCTCGTGAGCATACCGACGAGCTTACCCTTGGAGAGAATCGGGAAACCGCTCACCTTGTTGCGAGCACGCTGTTCAAATGCAGCAGACACCGGTTCATCGGCATCAAGCGTCACCGGATTGGTCACAATACCGGACTGCCAGCGCTTGACCTTGCGGACTTCTTCAGCCTGGTCTTCAATGGACATGTTCTTGTGGATAATGCCGAGGCCACCCTGCAAAGCAAGGGAAATAGCCAACGGAGCCGTCGTAACGGTATCCATTGCAGCACTGATTATAGGAATGTTCAGCTTGATATTCGGGGCGAGCTGGGTGCTCACATCCGTCTGAGCCGGAAGAACAGAAGATTCAGCGGGAACGAGTAAGACGTCATCAAACGTCAAAGCTTCTGGCAAAAGTTTCATAAAGTACCTCTTTTGCGCATAGAATATAGTAATTTTCCCGCGCAAATCCTAGCTCTAAGCCCCTAGAAATATGTAAAAAAGAGCATAAGCAAGGCGAGCAAGCCACAAGACAAGAATCAATAGGCTCGGCAAGGACTACAGGATATTAATCCGACTCGCACATTTGACTCCGCAAAACGACAACATCTTCTACGGATAGACCAGAATAGTCTGCAATTTCAGCATCAGACAACTTGCCTGCGACAACCATTTTCTTGGCTATTTCACGATTTCGATCGGAAATACGTTCTTCAATCTTTGCGTTGATTTCCGTCGCGAATTCCTTGAAAATGCCCGGCACCATGACATTGTGATCCCATTTTTCGTGATGCATACGCTGATAAGCCTCTAATTCCTTTTTTGAAAAGTTAGACACTTTCGAACTTTCCGTCAACTGTTGAAACTTGGACTCGTTCAACTCTTCGGGGAGTTCCTTGAGGCGGTTCAAGTAACGGAAGAAGAACAGCCATTTGCTTAAATCACTGGATGTTTTCTCAATGAAAAACGGAACCTTAGAAAGCTCAATTATAGCATAGTTGTATGTATCCATAACTTGTTTGCCTGTTTCCAAATCTGTCACGGCGGCACGGTGAACAGCATTTTCGTCATCAAAAACATGAATACGAGTCAACGCGATTACGTATGTCGGCTGAACATCGTAATTCCACTCTTCACCAGGTTCGGCCTGATTGGCCACCAGCTCACTCGCATAGAAAGCCAGACGCTTCATAAAATTATCCATCTCGCGAATTTGCACCTCAATCTCAATCAAATTACCCATATCGTCTTTACAGTGCAAATCGAAAATTGCCGTGCGAGATTCTTTGCTACCACTCAGATTCTTTGCGACATTGCGAGTCCACACGTTTTTGATTGGCCGCTTAAGCTGCGGTTCAAGCAGGTCATTCAGCAGGTTGATGAGATTGTTGCGGCTAGTGGGCTTGTCCGGATCGAATGCTTTCTTGAACGCCAAATCAATAAGAAGATTTGCGAAGGGACTCTTCTCGCCCGGTTTCACGATACAGTCCTTGAGGGACTTACGTTCTTTCATCTTTCACTCCTTCCTCGCAGACAAGCGTAAAACAGCGAGGCATTTAAATAGTGCTTACCATAAAATGAACATTTGTTCACTACATAATATAAATTAGGAAATTGCGATTGTCAAGAGGTCTAAATCTTTTTCCGCAATTTAGGCAACATTAAAGCCTCTCAAGATTTGAGAGGCCTTAAGCTTGATTATTCGTTTAATATAAACTCTTATACATTTTTGCAATATGTTTTGAGCAAAAATCGTTTTTTATGAAAAATCCACAGGTTCAAATACTGCGGACTTTTAAATCAGCTCTACACCTGATACGCTTTACTCATCTCTTCTGAATTACTCGCCTTCATTTGTATCACAAACTCCTGCAATATCATGTCAGCCAAGTCATCTGGGATGAACACATACTCCATTTGACTGAGCGAAGCCATCTGCTTTGCATACTCTTCTTTAGCACGTGTAGAGGGAGCATTTATTAAATGACGTCCCTTAATTTCAACGATGTAGAATTTACCTTCATTATCCTCTATTAAGAAATCAGGATAATACGAGCGAAGCGAATGCGATTCCGGATCGATATAATGCACATAAAAATTAGATTGACCATTTGTAAGCATACCCGTAAACCAAATGTGCTTTATTTGGCGATTGTTAAAAAGATTGCGATCAAAAAACTTTCGTTCAGGACCGGAATCAAAGCCGTACCCAGATAAATCAAAGCTTTTTTTGTTGCCATCCATCTGATTAAAAGCATTATAGCGAGCCGATACATCCGATATGAATTTATCATCACTAAATCGCATAGTGTAATATGCAGTATCTTCGTCAACACCATTCTTAGGAGGATCTTTTACAATATACTTGACGACTTCCTTGATTTCACCCGGTTCATATTTAACACTATAAATTTGTTCAAAAAGCTTCGGTACAACAAAATCATAAAGAATTTCATTAGCGTAATTCACTTTCTCCAGAATTTTATCTATTCCATCTGTCGATTTTTCCAAAAGTTTCCGAATTTCACTTGGGGGGAATAAAATTCCCGAAGACTCGTGTTGAGTTAAATAAAGCGAGATTTCAGCCACAAGGCTATACGGAGTAAATGTTCTGTCAACAGAACTGCGAATTTCTTTACGAATCGTTGCAGAATCAATGTTACTTAGAGAATGTGTTCCAACGGTTTTACGCCAATTATCAAAATCGAAGGATTCATCAAAGATGGTATAAGTTTCAACCTGCTTCGGTTCAACTTTAAATGTTGAAATCTGTTCCATCATTTTAACAGGAACCTTTTTGCGAACATAGATTCGACGTTCTTTTGCTGTATCTTCGTTTTTATGAGTAAGGTCATTGACAGTCATTCTGAAATTACATTCCAATTCATTTTGCAGAATAGCAAGATTTTCACTCGACAAGCAAACAAGACCTTTCTGCTGCAATTCCGTAATTGAACGCAAGCAACGCATCGTAGCCTGTAAAACAAAGATGGTACTATTGGGTTTTCGATACAGAGCGACCGAGAACAGCGAGCGGCAATTCCATCCTTCCTTACCCTTACCAACAAGCAAAATAAATTGTTTTTGCGATTTGACCGTATCAAGCAACTTGAATTCTCGCAAATCATCCGATTTAGTAACCTTATCGTCACCGACATTCACAAGAATTGAATCAAGTGAAAGGTTATGCTTTATAAGCGCTTTTTCAACAGCAGGTTTTAAGTCGTTCGTCAATTCATCAATGGTATTGGCAAAGAATGCCATCTTCGGGAGCATACCCTCATAACGTTTGAATACTCCTTTTTCATTTGCATGTTGAGCAACAAACAAATCAATAGATTTATCAATAAATGTTCCACTCTTTACATTATCGTAATCCTTGATATCAACTTCCTTGAGGTAGCGATTATCGATAGCACTTCGCAATCCATATTCATAGACAACTTCAGGCATAAGCTGATTATCGACATAAGGCGTTCCAGTAAAGTTATAGCACGCCACCACCTTGGAGCCACTGCGTTCCAATTCCTTCGCCAAATTATCAATCGTCAGTCTAAGACTAGTGTCCTTACTGCGATCAAGCATATCATTTTTTAGCGACTTACCGAATGCATGGTGAGCTTCATCTACATAAATGCCAAGTTGTTTCAACCGAGTAATCTTGACATAGCGTTGATTCGCGGTCAATTCCGTTTCATCAAGTTGGTATAAATCGGCATTTGGATTATTTTCCATCGCAGTTTCCCAACTTTCCTTAAAAAGCAAAACACCCGCCGAATCTTCCTTATGCTTCTTTTTCAAGATGATTTTTTGACTCGTTGAAATAATCACGTTGAAATCGGAGCCGTCCATTGTCGAAAGAGTGATTCCATCGTCTTCCAAGAAATGGAACTTTAGAATGGTATCTAGCGTGTGAGCGTATTCGGCAGCAAAGATTTTTGACTTATCAAATGTGAGTATTTCCTTGAGCGATTGCAACACCGTTGTATCTGGAGCTAGCACCAAAACATTATGACAGAAGCGCTCATCTTTCGGAAACTTTTTCGCCAAAAGGAACTCATAGAATATGCAAAGAGCCATAAGAATGGTTTTGCCTGTTCCCATCGTAAGCGAAAAAATGTAGTTCGAATAAACTTGCCGCAAATTTTGAAGCTGTAATATAGCAGGTTCAATAACCTTCGCATCGGAAATTCGACGCAACTCATCTTCTTCGGCAAAAAGGTCAGTTGCCCCAGAATCCGTCAAATGCGTATTCTGAATTTGGAATTTACCCTGATTATGCCGCCAGTCATTAAACAAGTCAAACAACTTGGGGTTACCCAAATACTCCTTAAGGAACACATAGATTTCAAAAGCTTCGTATTGAGGCTTACGCAAAAATGCACCCGGATTTTCGGGATTGGCATGAGCAAGAATCCGTCGTGTCAGCACGGTGTATTCTTTCTTGATTTCAGACTTGTTCGCGGAATAAAAATTCCAAAGGTATTTGTAGAACGGGAGTTCCACTTTATTTTTCTTGGCCATATCTCCCCCTACACTTCAAAAGTTCCTTCCCAGCTTTCACTCAGAAGGTCAGTAATTTTCACATGGATGCTACCCGCACCTTGCGGAATCTCGTACTCACCCTTGACCATCTCATTTTTCGCAGGAACATCGGTAATTGCAGGCGAAAATGTAGTACCATCGTAATTCCAGTCAATCATGATGGAATCCACAAGTTCACGCCAATCTTCAACATCTTGGCATTCGATGGAAAGCTTCTGCAAAAGGTTCATCGGGTAGAATTCCTTGACGGTCAACTTACCTTTTGTCAACTTGATGTAGGCATCGGAATCACGTTTGAATGTCAAATCCTTCTTATCTCGAAGAATATCGACGATTTCCAAATCCACCTTAAAACCGAGTTTCTGCATTTCTTCAAGGAATAAAGCCTTAAGATTAGGATCGTGGCCCATGCAGACAAAAGTAATCTGCTCAATGGGCTTATTCGGTGTTTCAGCCTGACGACGAGTCCAGTCGGCAATATCAATATTATTTACGATTTTAGAGAATTCGGCAGCCGTTGCGATGCGATTGATCCCAAGAATGGCAACCATACGGCCATCAAGTTCCGCATCCCAAAGATTATTCTCAGGCAAGGCCTGCATTCCCAAAGCCTCAATAATAAGACGTTTGGCTTCAAGTTCATTACGGAAGAAATCGTAGTCATTTACATTATAGACTTCGAAACCAGTGTAGCAAGGGAGTTGATTTTTTTCATCCGTCATTCCCGCCTTTGCACATTCTTTTACTCGATTGACAAGGCGTTTTGTCGTGGTTTGAATTGCACCGAGGTTGATATCGGCACCAAGGAACTTGCGACCGAGTTTCATGGCAACAGCTTGGGTTGTTCCACTACCCATAAAACAGTCAAAGACAATATCGCCGGGATTAGATGAAGCCTTGATAATTCGTTCTAAAAGAGCTTCAGGTTTTTGAGTGGGATATGATACATTTTCAGGACTTTTAGGATCAACAACCTTTATATACCATACAGATCCAAGAACAGAACCTTTAAAATCAACGATAATATCTTTGCCTTTAGGTTTTCTCCCATTATTTTTTTCAAACTGATTCACATAAGTCGTAAATCTTGAATCATGATATGGAGCATTATCTGCATAAATTCTATTATTTACAACATAATCATACCATCGATTATAATTAACGCCACCTGAAATATCATCATCATTCAAAACATTAAACTTGTAGTTTGGAGATTTTGAAAAAAACAGCAAAGAATTATGCCTTCTAGGAAACCAAGAATCAGAATTGACCCAAGCACCTTGATTTTCCCATATAATTTCGTTTCTAAAATTATTTGCACCAAAAATTTCTTCCAAAATATTTCTAAGAACATGGCTTCTATGCCAATCACAATGCAAATAAATACTTCCGGTATCACTCAGCAATTCCCTGCATAAAATCAGTCTTTCATACATGAACTGCAAATATTCATCATTCGTCCAAATATCACCATACTGTTTTTCTTCAAAGTTACTGGAATCGCTTTCGGCCTTTTTGCCACGGAGTGCAATGGTCTTCTTGTAATCAGCCTTGCTATCAAACGGCGGGTCAATATAAATCAAGTTTACCTGGCCGCGGTATTCTTTGAGCAAATGACTCATTACCTGCAAGTTGTCGCCCCAATAGAGCTTGTTCATCCATCCATCTTCGTCAGGTTCGCCGTATGTTTCCTTCAACTGTGCTGGATAATAAGGCGTTCCTGTAAAGGGACGTTTGCCTCTCCAGCGAAGTTCTGGATAACCCTTGATAGGTTCTGCAAATTTGTATGTTTCTTGTTCCTTGCTCATATTCTGTTCCTTCTATTAAAAACTCTTTTATTTCTTCGGTAAGCTCAGAGCCTACTACTTTTTTGAACAATTTTCACAGTAATGCCTAAGGTCGCATTCCGCACAGGTTTTCGCAATGCGTTCCTTTGTTCGTGTAAAATCTTTCTTTTCGATTTTTCTCACAACTTCATCAACATCTCCAATGGTATGCTCAATGGATTTTGAATTGAAGTCATAACTCACAAAAGGAGAGCTATCAGTCGTTCCCGTATAAAATAAATGCATCTTGCTCACATGCTTGCCATACTTTCCTTCAACAATGTGTGCGTAAATTTCAAGCTGTCGCCTATATCGTTTCAACTTTTCACGATCCGAGGCACTATTCACATCAGGTTTGCTATCCGTTTTAAAATCAAGAATTTCCAAAGTATCGCCTTTACCTTGAATCAAGTCAATTCGCCCTTCCAAGATGTAATCATCCTTCAAAAGCGTAAGCGGAACTTCGGCTTCCTTAACACGGCTCCAATCCTTGCTTGCATATTCCACATAGTTTTTGACATGACGTAACACAGCATCCAAAGAACTCTGACGCAAATACACCCCCAATTCCTTGGAAATTTGGCGGTAATTTTCTTGCATCCACCTTTCCATATTCTCTGGAGTTACATTTTGCACATTGCCAGCAAGCACTTGCCTATGAGCATTTTCAATCGTTTCATGGACTAGCGTACCAAACAATACTGCGTTCGTGCGTACAGGGCTAAATTCCAATTCCCTAAAGAATTTGTATTGTGTCGGGCAATTTTCATAAAGAAGGATGTGGCTCGTAAACGAATACTGATGTTTTACATTATTCGGCTTAACAACATCAAGAGTTACCTTCGGAGCACCTGATTTAAAAAGAGTCGCACAATCCTTTACCCCTGCATAGACCGAGGTAAAATATTTAGAAGGGCTTCTAAACTCACCCTTTTCACGCACCACGCCATTATCAATGCCTGTCAGCACCAATAAATTTCGGGCTCGGCTAAAAGCAGTATAATACAATCGCCAAAAATCAAAAAACTTGGTCCGCTCCAAAGGTTCCCACGGTTCTTGTTTATGATAGTATGCGGCGATTTCGACATCCAAATCTTCGTAATTTTTTCGAGGTGAAGAATCCAACGAATCGACACATGTTACAGGGAACTCCAAGCCCTTACTTTGGTGAATCGTCATGATGCTAATGCAGCCCGAAGGCGTTACCATATCGAAATCTTCGAATTCAGCAATGGCACCATCATGCAAAAATTTGAAATATTCGTTAAAAAGTCGGCGAAGAATCTGAGTACGTTTCTTTTGGTCAGCATAAATACCCGTAACGCCATTCATGTTTTCAAAACGAGCAAGTAATTGGCTAAATAAGCCCAAATTATAAAGCGGACGCAAATCCTTCACACCACTATTCAGTTCCGTATCCATGTATTCTGAAAAAAGCGGGAACTGCAACATTTCATAAAAAAGATTCGCAAACGTGTAGTCCGTATTTCTTGACGCCTTCAGAATTTCTTTGGCTTTTGTTACCGCCCACACTCGCAATTTTTTAAGAGCATCCGGTTTATCTCGAAGTTTCTGGATAAACTTGTCTAGGCATAAATCGTAATAAGCCCAAATACCCTCCATGTACTGTTCATTTTTTCCATCATTCAAATAATCTTTTTCACAATTCGGGAAAATGAAAAGCAAAGCACCAATAGCAAGCTGTATTTCTTCTCGATTAAAAAATTGTCCAGATCTCGGTGAAAATACGGGAATATCATGTTCTTCCAAATAATTTGTCAAGGCTACAATTCTTTCGTTCTTTACGGAATAGGCCAACAAAGCAACTTGGTTATAATCGGTCAAAGATCCACTAAGTTCAAGATCACGAATAAACTTGTAAAAAATTTTGCACCACTCATCCGTATTTTTCCCCATACACTTTACAACACCAATATAGGGAGAATTATCCTTATTCTGTCTGCCAGCACATTTTACAGTTTTCTTATAGCGAAATTCACCCCATTCTCCATCATAAGGCCGTTCCATCCATTTGTTGTAAAAATCGATAATGTCCGGATGCGAGCGATAGTTTTTATCCATCTCAACTTTTTTGCATTTACTTTTGAGAAGACCCGGAAATTTATCACGAAAACGCAAAATATTTTCGACAGTCGCTCCACGGAATCGGTAAAGAGCTTGGTCATCATCTCCCACCACGCAAATGCGATTTTGTGGAGCCGCAATTTTCAAGAGAATCTGTTCCTGAATACGGTTCGTGTCTTGGTATTCATCAACCATAATGTAGTGAACTTTTTCTCGAATTGAATTCAATACATCCGCATTCTGCAGCAACAGCCACATTTTCGTTTGGATGATTGAAAAATCAAGCGCATTCTCTTCGGAAAGAATATCCCTATAAAGCTGGACAAGTTTGGCCAAAGTAACCAAGGGCTTTGATTTTTTACATTTGCTCAACTTGTCCAAATCCAAATTTTCTTCGGCAACCTTATTTACCAATGAACAGATCTTTTTAGCAGATTTCCATCCATATGCAGATTCGTTCCCTGTAATTTCAACAAGGTTATCAATATCATTAAAGCGACGGGCGTTACGGTAAATCAAATACTGCTGTTCGAAATCATCTAGGACTCTATAGCCTCGACGCAAGTCCGTATATTCACGATATTCTTCCAAAAAGTCAAGGAAAAGTGAATGGAGCGTACCGACACGGATTTCAGAAATATTCTTTTGAATATCGTATGTGGCAGATACTGTAGAAATGCGAGAGAGCAGTTCCTTTGCGGCTTTTTCTGTAAAAGTGCCCACAAAAATGTTTTCAGGAGCAACATTCAAATCATAAACCAAGTGGCACACACGGTCCACCAAAGTTTTGGTTTTGCCAGCTCCGGGGCCCGCAATCACCAACAGCGGAGATTCCGTTGTTTCTACCACCTGTTTCTGTTCATCGTTGCTTTTTACAGTCTGGGTTGCCGAACGTGCCATCTACAAATCGCCTCTCGCACCAACAGCAAGGCGACAATCGACAATGCGATAGCAACCAAACCACGAGCGCGGATTACGCTCTCGTTCGGCAGGGATTAACGCTCTTTTTCTGGAAAAGAAAGGGCGCAGGTCGCTGCAATTTATCACGCTGAGGCTCTGCATTGCCTATGTACGATAAACGCGAGCGACCCACGCCCCAAAAGGGTGATATATCTATACACAAAAACGCACCGGCCCCAAGGGAGTCGGACAGATATACCAAAACACACCGTTAATAACGGGTATTTACGTGAGCGTTCGCCTTGTTCCCGTACATTGGAAATTTGCAGATTTCAGCGTGAGAACAAGAGCAAAAAAACTCTTCAAGCGAGTGATGCAGAAACACAGATTCCCGCAAAACTCTATGTCAATGGCAAAAATAATATAAAATCGGCATTTTAGTTCAGGAAAAACATAAAACCGAGCCTCAAAAAAACAGCCCCGGACATGTTCCGGGGTAACAACGAGGCTTATTGATGCAATGAATTATCGCTCGACAGCAATCGTCTTGGCAAAGGCCCCACGCTTGACCAGATAAACGGACGAGCGGGCGAACTTGCTTTCTACAGCCTGCTTAAGCGACACACCATTCTTCAGCTCCACCTTGCCGAGGAAATTCCCCTGCATATCGAACACCTGATAAACACCCGCCTTGTCAAAGAGCTGAGCCATAAACGGAATCGCATCGGTCCCCGAACTCGAAGAACCGTCAACGCTACTCGAAGATTCCGCGACCTTCTCCGATGACGAACTCGACACCGTTTTTGAGGAACTCGACGCCACAGAACTTGAACTTAAAGCAACGGAACTGGACGACGGAACTTCTTCACCTTTGACGTAAACCTTTATGTGCGGGAAATCAGCCGTACCGGAAACGCCGTTACTCATGCTCCCCGCTTCGCCAAGAACCTTGGCTTCGTAGAGCTTACCCATTTCCATGCCCAGCTTTTCCCACTGTCTCATGTGAGCGCTAATATTGATGACTCCGCAATCACGGGCATTTTCACGAATGCTGAAATACTGCAAAAAAGTCGTATTGCCCTGTGTCTTGATGGCCGGCCCCGTATGTTCGCCCCAATAAACGGAGTATTTGGCACCATCGATTGTGTAATCGCCCATCTTATGGCTAGCGACCCAATCGCCAGGCCTCCACCCCGTCAGCCAGTTATCGACAACATAATATTCGACCAGTTTGCTCGGGGATTTCGAAACTTCTTCCATCCAACCGTAGACACCGACATAGGAGTAATCGGCACCATTGATATTCTGCTTCACGAGCTTGAATTCCGCAAGCATATCGCCGCCAAGTTCGTTATACTTCTTGTCGCTATCGAACGAAAGCCCCGCACGGCAAAGGTAGTCTCCAGCATTCTGGAAAGAACATGCCATGGATCCGTCTTCATAAATTGTAAGCGAACCCGAAGTAGCCCTATCGTACCAAAGCTCGTAACCGACACCGTTGAACGAGCTCACTTCGTTTCCATTCACTTTTTTGCTTGCACCTGTATGTTTAGCTGCATTACAAAAATCCTGTGCCAAGACCCCCGCCGTGAGTCCCATACTCAAGGCGATAATAATTTTATTCACCATACATACCTCCACCAAAAGGTTACTTTCAATATAATAAAAAAGCCCGACAAGTTAATCACTAGTCGAGCTCATAACAATTTTAATGTATCCGTTGCATATAACGGCTTTACTTACCGTTGTAGCGTTCCATGCACTTCTCGATGCCGAGCTTAAAGTAGCATTCCACAAGCGCTGGGACCTTTGCGATCGCTTCGTCGAATTTCGGGCGGTCTTCAGGAGAAAACTTCGCCAAAACCCAGTTGCTGAGGTCAAATTTCGGAGGGCACTTGCCCACACCAAAACGGATGCGCGGGAACTTGTCGCCCACGTGCTCAATGATGTTGCGGAGCCCGTTCTGACCGCCGTGGCTGCCGTCCTTGCGGCAACGGATACGGCCTACATCCAAATTAATATCATCGCTAAAAACGAGCAAATGATCAACCTTGACCTTGTACCACGTCATAAGCGCCTGAACCGCTTCGCCGGAGAGGTTCATGTAAGTCTGCGGCTTCACGAGGAGGCATTCTTCGCCTGCAATGTTCACCTTCATGGTGAGCGCCTTATGTTCCGATTTCCAGTCCTTGCTCGGGTCGGCGAGCTTTTCAACTGCCATAAAACCGGCATTGTGGTGCGTGTTCGAATACTGCGTTCCAGGATTTCCAAGACCGACGATTAAATACATAATAAGACCTTAAAAAATATCGTTACTTTTCCGCATCGAGTTCGCTATACGCTTTTTCGGCATTTGCACGAACTTCATCTGCATTGCTATCCTGCTGCTGTACGACAGGTTCAGAACTAGCACACCCTAAAAGTGCGATAAAAGAAAGGCAAGATAAAAGCTTGAGTAATTTCATATCTAGAATATACAAAATCGGCTACGGCTTGTATTGAGCCATTTTTTCATGAAGCTCAAGGAAGTAATCAAAATCGCTATGGAATAGCTTATCCTGCACAATGCGGTACTTTTCCCATTCTGTAATCGCATGAGCCTGAGCCACTTCCATCGAAATCTTTCCCGCATTAGTCAAAAGTTCGTGTTCTGTAGCATCTAGAATCCGATCAAGATGTTTTGCCCAATCTTCCATCGTCATCGGGATATGCCGATTCGCTTGCATTTCAGCAAAGTCTAAATAACCCGAAACAATCAGTTCCAAAGCCTTAAGTTCATCCTTTTCTAAATAGTTTTTGGCAATAATAACATCGGATTTCAAAATTTTCCCATTAGGGGACGCAACCCACGTTTTTAGCCCCATATGTTCTTTTTTACAATCTGCACGCTCCACTATAAGTTCTGCCGCAGTATGTCCATGAATTGCCCAATGCAATTTGTTCTGCACTTTCTTGAAAAAATCTTGTGTAATCTTAGCCGACGAATCGTAATCTAATGCCGTTGAATAAATATCCGTCACTTTTTGATAAAAACGCCTTTCGGACACACGAATTTCACGTATAGCTTCTAACTGACGTTCAAAGTAATCCTCGGTAAGAATTGTCCCAAAATTTTTGAGACGATCCTTATCCATAACCCACCCCTGGATGGTATAATCTTTGACGACTTGTCCCGCCCACTTGCGGAACTGCACCGCACGTTCATTATTGACTTTAAAGCCCACAGCGATAATCATTTGGAGATTGTAATGCAATACATCACGGGATACTTGCCGAGAACCTTCGGTTTGAACTATCCGGAAATTCCGGATAGTTGGATCTTCAGGCAATTCTCCATCACTCAAAATCTTGGAAATATGCTCGTTTATCGTTCGAACATCAACCCCATACAACTCAGCCATCATCTTTTGCGTCAGCCAGACGTTTTCATCTTCATAACGCATCTCGACACTCTGCTCAGAACCACCTACCGCAGAAATATAGGTCAAATACTCCGCAGCCGAGCTGCGAATCGATACAGGATTTATCTTCTTATCTTTGCTCATTTGAACACTAATATAAAATTAGAAGTCAAGATTGTCAATAGACTCAGAATTTTCAACGAAAAAAGACCCACCCCAATCGGAGCAGGTCTCTTAAAGCCTTTCAGCTTGTTGCCAGAATTAGTTGGCAGCCGGAGCAGCGGCAGCGGCAGCGGCGTCAGCAGCCGGAGCAGCAGCAGCATCATCCTTCTTCTTGGACTTAGAAGAAATCGTAAAGATAACGGTGCGCGGGCCAGAAGCGAGCGTAACGTTTTCCGGAAGCTTGAAATCCTTAGCGTAGAAGGTCACGTTCGTTTCGAAGTTGGAGATGTCCAATTCGAGAACAGACGGGATGCTTGCCGGCTTAGCAGCGAGCATGAGATAACGAGCTTCCTGAGAGAAGAGACCGCCCTGAGTCTTCACGCCAACCGGGAGACCGGAAAGCTTGACCGGGATGCGAACCTTAACGAATTCGTCATCAGCGATCTTAATGAAGTCAACGTGCGTGATCTTCTGGGTGAGAGCGTCCTTCTGGACACTGTAGACGAGAGCCGGATTGCCAGCCTTGCCATCGATTTCGAGGTCAAGAAGCGTGTAACGCTTGCCCGGAGCAAGAACCTTGCGGAGGTCGATTTCGCTTACAGCAATGTTCTTAG
The DNA here is from genome assembly GCF_900143015.1 of Fibrobacter sp. UWB11. Lineage (NCBI taxonomy): Bacteria > Pseudomonadati > Fibrobacterota > Fibrobacteria > Fibrobacterales > Fibrobacteraceae > Fibrobacter > Fibrobacter sp. UWB11. The sequence continues at coordinate 1,832,553 of NZ_FSRT01000001.1, forward strand.
CTTCGATACCCTTACCATAATAGACGGCCGGAATCTGACCAGCCTTACGCAAACGGGCGTTTTCGCGGTTTGCACCTAGCACTCTCGAGGTAGCTTTGAGCGTTGTGAGTTCCATTGTATTATCTCCATTAGATAAAAAAAATTCATTGGGGTAGCTGGACTCGAACCAACGAATAACGGAATCAAAATCCGTTGTCTTACCACTTGACGATACCCCAATGGTGCGACAAAGATAGTAAAAATTTGCCGATTATCAAAGACAAACGTGCAAAAAAAAGCGCTTTTTCTTTGAAAAAAGCCCTATCTATGCCAGAATTTCGTGATGGTCTGGTAGCGAGAAATCGGTTTCATCGCTACAGCAGCTTTTTCGGCAAGTTCCCGGGTCTCGAAAATTCCGAAAACAGAGGCTCCAGACCCGGACATCAGGGCGACCTTAGCCCCCAGTTCAAGGAATTTCTGCTTCATCTCGGCAACAAGCGGGTGCGTCGGGAACACGGAAATCTCAAAAGCGTTGAAATACGACTTGGGATCGAGGAAAAGCGGCGTCGCGGACGAGGACGACGCGGTCCAAGAGGCCTTGTACTGTTCCCAGCGGTCCGGGCCAGATTTCGGAACGCCCGCGTAGGCATCCTTGGTCGGGACCGCGTCCAGCGGGGTTGCAATGAGGAGAGCTGCACCTTCAGGCAATTCAAGCGGTTCCACGAACGTCAGGCGCTCGCCGATGCCCTCGGCAAAGGCGGTTCCGCCTCGAACGAGGAACGGAACGTCGGCGCCAAGCCGAGCGCCGATAGATTCCAATGTTTCGAACGGAAGGTTCAAGTTCCACAAGTTATTGAGCAAACGGAGCGTTGCTGCAGCATCGGCACTGCCTCCACCAAGACCAGCCCCAAGCGGCATGACCTTCGTCAAATGAATATCGGCACCAAGATTGCACTTCGCAAATTCCTTGAGCGCCTTCGCCGCCTTGAACACAAGGTCCGATTCCAGCGGATAGTTCTGCGGTTCGTTGTACGTCAGGTGGATTTCGCCATCTTCGCGAAGCGTCGCCTCTACCGTATCGCCCGCATCGACCGTCTGGAACACGGTTCCCAAATCGTGGTAACCGTCTTCACGTTTACGAATCACATCAAGAAACAGATTGATTTTTGCAGGAGCGTATTCTTTCATAGTCATTAGTCAATGGTCTTTAGTCGTTAGGACAATTGCATGCTGAGGTAAACTTAGAAAAGTTAGTTCGCTTGCTATTCCTAGTTGGAATAAAAAATTTGGTCTTACTCGGGAAAAAATTTTTCATCCACCCAAAACCGTAATATATTTATAACATTCAAGGGGAATTTTATGAAGAATTTTGTTTTCAAAGCACTCATTTCAAGTGCGTTGTTGATTTCCACAAGTTTCGCACAGACTGCAAACGAAATTGCCAAAAAAGTCCACGATTTGCCATCCGGAAAAACATCGTCTTACACCGTTTCGCTCACTCTGGTCGATAAAAACGGCAAAACCCGCAACCGCGAACTCGTCTCTTACTTCATGAAGGAAGGGACAACCGAAAAAACAGTCATCGTATTCAAGACACCACGCGATGTCGCTGGCATCAGTTACTTAACATACGACTATCCCGACAAGGCTGACGGCTCTTCCGTCGATAGCGATAGCTGGATTTACCTCCCCGCCATGAAAAAGGTGCGTCGCGTTTCCGGTTCCAGTAAAGACGATGATTTTCAAGGAACGGACTTTACTTACGACGACTTAGGCACCCGCAGTCTCAACAAAGACAACTTCGCTATCCTTGGCGAAGAAAAGGTAAACGGTGTTGATTGCTGGATTCTCGAAGCCAAGGCCAAAGACCCCAAGGCCAAAATCAGCCGCCGCGTCTCCTGGATCGACAAGAAAACCTACGTGACCCACAAAGGTGAATACTACGACAAGCAAAACCGTCTCCTAAAGACGCTTATTTGCGATACCATCAAGCAGGTAAAGGGCTACTGGAGCACGCAGAAGCTGACCATGACCAATGTCCAGTCTAACCACAAGACCGTGTACGAAGTCAAGGACTTGAAATACGATGAACCCGTAAACGCAAGTTTCTTTATGGTCAGTTCATTGGAACGTGAACTTGTCAAATAGGATACAAGTATGCAAGTCAGTCGCCTGAATCAATTTTTCGGCAAGATTGGACGCGCCCAGCTACGCCATCGCTGGAAAGTTCTTATTGCTCTGATCATCGTTACCGTCATCTGCAGTTCCGGCTTAAGTCAGTTTGCGCTCGATATTGGCGAAGAAGGCTGGTTCGGCGATTCCGACGACATAACGCTAAACACAAAGAAATACGAAGAAATTTTCGGAAACCTGAATGGTGTGGGCGTTTTGCTCGTAAAGCAAGGGGACGGAGATGTCTTTAGCGAAGACATGCTGAAGGTCATCGACAAAATCGGAACCCGGATGAAGGACGAGATTCCGTTTGCAGACCGACTCACCTCGATTATCGATGTTGACATTCCTGTTGGCAATGAAGAAGGTTTCGAAATCAAGAAACCTTACGAGAACGGCATCCCCTCGGATTCTGCGGAGCTGGCTCACGCACGCGCACTCGTGATGCGCGGAAGCGAGAAGACGAATGCACTCGTAAACGCCCTCGTGAGTGACGACGGCCGAGAAACTTGGATTTCCCTATCGCTACACCCGTTCAAAGGAAAGGAACTCGACGAAAAATTCAACGGCGTGCCAGATGAAGTCTCGGTTGCCATCGGATACAAGCTGATGGAAATCATCGAAAGTGACGAATTCCAAAATAAGGGTTTCAAGCTTTACGGTGGTGGCATGCCGTTTGACAATGCCAACGAAGATCGCTACGAAGTCCCCGAATACAGCATCAGGGTTCTCTGTAGCATCGGCGTGATGCTTTTGTTTTTGGCCTTGTGCCTACGCAACGTTTTTGGCGTCGTTGTGCCTGCCGTTGCAACACTCAGCGCCATTGCATCGGTCTTTGGCGCAATGTCTTATTTTGGAGCAAAAGCCGATTCTGCCCTCGTGACACTGCCGGTCGTTCTCGGCATGGCCCTTGCGGTGGGTTATTCGGTGCATTATATCAAGATGTTCAAGCTGTTCTTTAGACGCACAGGCAAGCGCAAAGAATCGGCAATCAAGAGTGTCGAGGAATGCGGATGGCCGGTGCTGTTTACCGTTCTTACGACCATGGCATCTTTCGTGAGTTTCCTGTTTGTCGACATGAAACCCCTGGAATGGATGGGCAAAACATCGGCCCTGGTCGTACTTGCCATCTATCTCTATGTAACCACATTAATTCCGATTTTACTTTCTTTCGGCAAAGATCGCGCCCCCAAGGCGAATCTCGAAGAAGGCGCCACCAAGTTAGACACAAAATTCTCTGGTTGGTCGAAATTCGTCTATAAAAAGAAGAGGGCCTTTATCGTTGTTACGGCACTGATTATCGCCGCATTTATCCCCGGGATGTTTAAAATGACAGCGCAACTGGACTACCTTACTATAACAGGCGACAAAATGTCGTACATCCGAGAAACAAAGGAAATGCTCAAGACCAAACTCGGTAACCAGTTCAGTTACGAGATCATGATTTCCTATGACGAAGAAGGAGCCTTCAAGAAACCGGAAAACATGAAGGCTCTGTTACAGTTGGAAGATTACCTGGGGACACTTTCGCTTACCAAGTGGTCGGGCGGCAAGGCACGTGTGGAATCAGCGACAAGCATCTTGAAAGAAATGAATCGCGCCCTGAACGAAGGAAAAGATTCTTTCTACACCGTTCCCGAAGACGAATATGTGCTTGCTCAGCTGATGGAACTTTCATCTATCGAAATGCGTGAGGATTTCAGCGACGCGATGGACGAAGACTTCAAGACGACCGTTGTCAATGTGGACATGACTCAATTCGCCACAGAAGAAGCGCTCGCCAATATGGAGTCGTTGAAGGCAAAACTTGCTGAACTGTTCCCGGACGCTAAATGCACCCTTTTAGGCGACATGATCCGGTATTCCGAAATGAGCAACCGCATTATTTTTGGAGGCCTGAAATCCTTCGGATTTTCGCTTCTGATTATCGCCATCATGCTGATTTTCGCATTCTCTAGCCTAAAGCTTGGGCTCATCGGCATGATTCCGAACGTGGCTCCGGTTATTTTGGTAGGCGGCGTCATGGGCTACTTCAACTTTGCGCTTGATTTCAGCACCATCACGGTAATGCCGCTAATTTTAGGCATTGCCGTCGACGACACCATCCACCTTACGACGCACCTTAAAATGCGCTACGAACAAAGCGGTTCCTGCGTCAAGGCGATGGAAGCGACCTTCCGCGAAATTGGTTCGACCATGTTCCTGACGACAATTATCCTATGCTCCATGTTCAGTGTCTACCTGTTCAGCCCGATGCGTTTCTTGATGGTACTGGGCATTCTGATCATCATAGGCCTTTCGAGTGCATTGCTTGCCGACTACACCATTACACCGGCGCTCTTGCATGTGGCCAAACCATTCGGCAAGGAAAAACAAACATCATTACGAGTTCCAGAGGAACAAAGCAATTCATAAAACTATTTATCGGAGTCATACTTATGAGTTTAAAAATGTTTAAAGAGCTCTCCATTTATGGACTTATCTTTGGTTCATCAATTTTCGCGCAGGAAATCAATTTCACAGGAAGTTTCACTTCTCAAGTAGGGATTGGTTTGCCGCACACGCACGAAAACAAAGGTGACTTTTTGCTCGGCCAGAATATTTTCGATGGCACGATAAAATCTTACATTGACGAAGCAACCGTTGTCGTGAACGCGCAATTGGTTCATGACGCTTTAGGCTCCCAATCTGCAAACGGATATTCCGCACTAGTCTCTGACGACGGCTCGTTTGCACTCAAGCTGAAAGAAGCATACATCGACTGGAAAGGCGAAATGCTCGCCCTCAGAGTCGGTCGACAATTAGTCTCTTGGGGAAAAGCAGACGATATTCAAATAACAGATGTCATTTGTCCTAAAGACGAAGCCAGCTTTATCGCTAGCGATTACAATGAATCCAGACTTGGGGTTGATGCCGTGCGTCTTTCACTTTTGACGGAAAAAATCCAAGCGGACGTGTATTACATTCCGTTCTTCACGCCTAGCATTCTGCCGCTTGCAAAAGGCAACCCGCTCAAAGCAAAAGTTTTCCCAGCAAACGTAGATGGGATTAGAATTTACGCACCGGAGGACTACCGCGATTTAGAACATCCAAGCAAACATGTTTCCAACAGCGAATACGCATTTAGGGCAAGTGCCTACACCTCTTTTGCAGACGTGTCGCTGTATTACTTTTACGGCTGGGACGACACCCCATTTTTCAAGTACGACCCCCATACGGTCATATATAATTCTGCGGATTCCAAAGACAACTCAAGTATTTACGATGACATCTTTGAAATTGATATTTCCGGCAAGTACAAACGCATGATGATGATTGGCCTCGATGCCGCCATCCCGGCAGGGGAATTTGTAATTCGACTTGAAGAAGCATATTTCCCCAAACGCCATTTCCAAACAACGGCAGAAAATCAAATACAACGTCAATTCAGCGGTAAAAACGTGAAAACCAGTTTGCAGAAGCACCAACTCATAAGCCTTGCAGGGCTTGATTGGACCCCAAGCGGCGGCTGGACACTTACAGCGCAATACATCTCCGACATTGTATTCAATCACGAAAAAAGTATCGACCGCAGAAACTTTGAACACCAAGCAACATTGAGTGTCGAAAAAACGCTCCTGAACGAAACGTTAACACTCATGGTTTCGGGCGCACTTGATTTGCGTAATTTTTCTAGCGCAGGCGAAATTGAAGCAGCTTACAAGCTAACGGACGCCATCACTTTAAGCATCATCGGAGACATTTACTACGAAGGTCCCGATGAAAACAAAAAAGGATTGTATAGCGACTATCGCAATTTAAGCAGCATTACGTTTAAAGGGAAAATGAGTTTCTAAGAATGAGTTAAAAACATCATTGTAAGAGATATGGCCCCAAAGCAAACCATAAAAGGAGAATTATAATGGATAAACTCACATTACCTATTGCTACACTAATAAGTTGCAGTCTCCTTTTCGCAGAAGAGAGCGCCTCCGCAAAATCATCCGACGCTGCACAGGAAAAATCCCCTTGGGAGTTTTCAGCAACGACATCAGCGGCATATTACCCCGAAACAGAACACCACCGCGGAGCAACTCATTTTTCGGGCTTTAGCAGCCCTTACGATGGCGTTGAAGTCGTTGTAGAATTTGATGCTGCCTACTCGCTCCCCTTCTTGCGCGGAGACGACGAATTCACAGCGGACAATCATGTGACATTCAACATGGGGCTAGAAATTTCACCCGTCACAATTGCACCAATCGCCCAAATTACCGTATCGCCCATTGCTTTTTTGGAGCTTGCCATCGGTGGCACGGCAGGAACCGGCTGGAATACTTTTGGCTTATTCCAAGGAATGGCCAAATACAGCGCCATAGAACCTGAATATAAGGACTTGACGCCCTTTGCACACTGGTACTTGTACGGCTGGGCGAGTGCATGCCTTATGTTTGATTTGGCGGCCCTCTGGGAAGGCGACTGGCACCATGTCGTGGCTACAGCTACCTACAAGGCCGGGTACCAGAAATTAACCGGCACCGAAGCCGACGTATGGATCTGGCGGACCACAGACGGCTTGGCTAGCGGCTGGGTGTACGAGCAGGAATACTTTGTCGGTTACCAAATGCCTTTGAAACTTTCGATGATCGGCATCGGAGCAACGCTTTCCGGCCATTACAAATCGAGCGATTACGGTAATTATTCGTCAAACTACAAGGGCGATTTCATGACGATTGACATTTGGTCCATGGCAGAAATCGCCCTCAACAAGAAAGACAAACTCTATGTGCTTTTAGATTTCGAATCCCGCAGAAGTTTCCGCGAAAAATACAAAGACATAGAGCACGAACCCCTCATGACCTACAGCGGCAGGGAATGGATTTTCTACATGTTAGGCATCCAGTGGAAGCATGTATTCTAGTCAACTCTGATAACCATCATCGTAAGGTCATCAAAAGGATCCGTTCCTTTAGCAAAAGCATTCACATCTTCGGCGATTTGCTTCAAGAAGCTTTCGCCGCCGCGCGTTTCGATGGCATTTAGCTTATCCAAAAGCCGTTTTTCGCCGTAAAGTTCAGCGGACGCATTGTGAGCCTCGGTAAGACCATCGGTATAGAGGAAAAGGCAATCCCCGCTTTCGAACTGGATTTCGGCTTCTTTATATTGCGTAGTGTCAAAGCCGGCAAGGAACACGCCATGCCGTTGCCTTAAGAATTCGAACTTGCCATCTTTTTTGGCAAAGCACACGGCATTATGCCCTGCATTGGTGCATTTCATGATTTGGGTTTTAGTATCCAGAATGCCAATCCAGGCGGTCGCAAACATTTCTTCGGCATTGTTTTCGCACAAGAGGCGGTTCACATCATTGAAGATTTCCGCCGTAGAAAGTTTCATGGATGCATGGTCACGAATCATCGTTTTCACAACCATCATGAAAAGAGCCGCAGGCACACCTTTTCCCGACACATCGGCAATCACAAAACAAATGTGCGTATCATCTATTTCAAAGAAGTCGTAAAAGTCACCGCCCACTTCTTTTGCTGTAGTCATTGATGCAGAAACACAGACCTCAGGGTGCGTCGGCAAGGCATTTTCTACCGCAGGAAGGGCTGCCAACTGGATATTTGTTGCGACAGCCAAATCCGATTCTACGGCAGCAATTTTTTCACGATTTTTAACAAATCGATCCGTATTCACATACGTCGTAAAGAATACAAAGCCTATCGCCCAAGAAAGGCTTGTTATCAAATAATTTCCATCATTTCTAAAAATATAGGTCTGAAAAGCCTGGACACACACAGTCAATATAGCAAATATCAACAGGTTTCTTGCATAAACCACTTTTTCTTTTTTCTTTTTACGATGCATTATCACATAATAAATTGCAAGTAAAATCGAAAATAACATATAAAGAAAATATACAGGGACAAGAAAGAAGTCAAACAATTCCTTATACTGAATTGATCCGCCCTCATCAACGGAATACACTAAACCAGTCCAAGGCGTTGTGAGGCACAAAAGAAGAGTCAAAATAGTAGGTGTTACCAAAAATAAAGCATTCAATTTTTTAGGATTAAAATTCAATTCAAAACGTTCCAAGCTGAACAGCGTAAACATGGATACGGCAATCATCAAACAGACGCTGTAAACATCGGCACAAATATAGTTCAGCACTCGAAAATTCGCATTTCCATCTACATAGTGCCAAATCCATTCAAAAGTCGACAATACGATTGTCGACACAAGGACAACAGAGAGTTTATCTTTAATACTTATTTTATACAGAGCGATATTGTTATACAGCAAGAATAAAAGCAACAATATTGAAAACAGGGACAATTCAGCAAAAATGGTTTCCGTAATGCCATATTGAATCATACTCGCACCTCGTTGTTTACCTTGAATGTATTCCGGTTATAGCTCATGGTCGTCAAGTATTTTTTATTTTCCTTCAATTTTTCCATATAGCCCGAAACCATAAATTCAACAATTGACCCGGCGATGACATCGTCACTGGACAAATCGAACAATATACCGTCATCCTTGGTTATAATCTGTACGCCCGTTTCGCGAATAATAACAGTACACTCTGCATAGACCGCTTTGTCGGCACCATTTTTTTCATAAATCAGCATATAAATGTCTTCTATCAATAACTTCACCTTTGAGACAATCTTACGGTCAACACCATTTTCACAAAGAAACTTTTCTGCCTGCTGCTGAGTTTTAACAATCGATGCCGGGTCCAATTTCAACTCGTAAAATTTATGCTTGAAGCCTTTCAGCTTATCCGCAAGCAGCAATGGATAATTCTCTGCTCCATAACGAATGCGGATATACAGAACCGATATCACATAAGCCAACGCAGGGCTAACGGCGACACCGGCAAACATTCCATACACCCCAAAGAAATATCCCAAAATCACACAAACCGGAGTCACCACAAGTACATCCCGGAGCGCACTCATCATAAATCCAAGTTTAATCTTGTCTATGAGCAAATAGTAAGAGCTCAACAGGTATAGCAAGCTCAAGAATACAAGCCCCAAAACTTCAATTCGAGCACCACCTACCGCATAAAAATACATCGACGGATCAGAGATATCATAAAGTTTCACAACATAGGGCGCCAACAAAAGCAGCAACAGCGTCAACGCAAGACCTTCGGCTACAGCCGTGTTTCGAGAAAGACGATAACATTTTTTGACGGCATCATAGGATTCTTCGCCCAAGTAGATGTTCATCAACGGAGTGAACGACTCCCCCACACCATCAAACAAGATTTGTATCTCTTTTATAAAAAGGACTATAGCACCAAGCACCAGCATTTCAGGGCCGTAAGCGAAGGTTATAAAACGGTTCATCACCGCAATGAAACAAGCCAAAAAAAGATAGGAGCCCGCATCAACCGCGCTATATTTTACAACATCGACAAGCCACCTAAACGAGAAGTAAAAGCCAAGCTTTAGCGAATTGCCTTGACGAAGAAGATGTGCAAAAGAAACGAGTATCGCCGCAGCAGTTCCAATAAACGAGCCAAGTCCAATTCCCGCAATACCGATAAATTTTACAAGAACAATTGAGCAGACGATGTTCCCTACAATCTGCACGATTCCTGAAACCATTGACAATGTTTCATCGCCATCGGCAAGGACCATCACATACATCAGAGTATAAAGCGGCAACAGTAAAAAAGTAAACTTGTACCAAAAGAAATAATCCTTTGCCGCACCGAAAACAATTGAAGACGGTTCATAAAAGCGAAGATAAGCATCCCCGATTACCATAAAGGTGACAAACAGAATTACTCCCATCAAGAGAGACATGAATAATCCAAACGCAAAACAACGATCGGCCTTTTTCTTGTCAAACTCTCCCATGGCCCGGTTATAAATAATGGGAACACCCAAGGCAACCAGACATCCCCAAAAACCAGCCAACGAATAAGCTGGGACAACTAGGCAAATGGCAGCAACGGCATCTTCACCGAGCATTACACCAGCAATCATCGAGTCTGAAAGGGTCAGCACCGTAATAACGAGTTGACCAATTGTACTCGATAGCAAGAGCGAAAAAAACTTTCTTGAAAGAAATGTCTTGAACATTGCTTCTGTTACAAAATTCCAAACGCCACATCTAGCCCGGTCGCTTCGAGAACGTCCTTAAAATTCGGGCCCACATTTTCTAGTCGCATATTGCCCTGATTCTTTTTCAAAGTCTTGAAAGAAGAAAGCAACACGCGGATTCCTGCCGACGAAACAAAGTCGCACTCCTTGAAATCAAAAACAAGGGACTTTATCTTTTCGAGATGCGGAGCAAGGTATGTCGAAAGCTCTGGAGCCGTCACCGCATTCAACTCCCCCGAAAGTTCTACTTTCAATTCATCGCCATTTAAGTTTGACCTGATTTCCATTACATCTCCTTCAGTAGTTTTTCACAATTTTGAACGAATATCTCGGCAAATTTTTCCATGCTTTCTGGTTTATACAACGCTCCGTTGTAGTCAAAAAGAGCCTCGAATTCTTCAGGACTGTCAATAATTTCTAAATCCAGAGGACTTTCGCAGGCTGTAGGATACTTATCCGAAAAGATTCCCTCCACACCACTTATAATTTCATCTATAACACGATAATCATAAACATCGTTTTGGAATATGACCGTTGCAGCCCCGTTTTTTCGCATAAACCATTCGTCCAAGCAATACGAAAGGCTCGCATGATTTATCCCTTCTTCAATCTGTTTTTGTGCATTTTCCAAATACACGCGAGGGCTTTTTTCTTTTTCCATCGAAAAAGCAATAGGAATCTCGCGAATAAAAACACCTACCGAATTCATGGATTCTACATCGTTCCTGCCGTTCCAAACCCAACCGAACCGGACTAATTTGGAATTGTTGTACTGGCAAACCGACAACGCAAAAGCGGCACAATAAAACGCATTCTCTCCTATTTTTATTTTTTCGCAGAATTCTTTCACTTCATTTTTTGAGAACGGAAAGGGCTTTGTGACTTGACCATCTACATTTTCTTTCAAATCAAAATCAACCCTTGGAATGGCGTCATAATTCTCTTTTCTATAGCGGGATATAAAGAATTCCCTATCTTCTTCAAATGTCATTGAGTTTCTTAGTTCGTAATCCTTTTGAAGAAGCGGATAAAAATAATCCTTGGAGGGTTCATCTCCATGGTAAACACGGGAGAGATCTTTCAAAAAATGCTGTAACGAAAGACCATCACAAACAGTATGATAAACACATAAAAGAAGAAATTTTTCGTTTTTTGAACGGACAAGGCGACATCTGAAAAGTGGAGAGCCGTCTAAATTGAACGGGCGGGAAATTTCTTCTTCGGCAATCTTCAGTTCTGAGGCATTCATTTCCTCAACAGGAATTTCGTGGGAATTGTCTGCGGGTTTTCGAATATAAAACTCGGGTCCCCGTTTTTCAATGACACTGGACAAAACAGGACGGGCCGCAATTTCCTTTGAAAGGGCAGCAGAAAACTTATCCAAATCAATTTCGTCCGATAGTTTAAACTTATAGGCAAGATTCAACATTGTTGTTCCTGGCTGCTTGAAATCAAGATTCAGGAAATTCAGTTGCATCTCGTTTACAGGAACGCCCTTTCTTTCAAGCACACCACTCAAAAAAGCAGGACCTTTTTGAAAATGATTTTCTGCTTTTTGCCTTTGAACAAGTTCTGCAATTTTACGCGGAGTTCGTCCGCCATAGACAAACTTAAAAGAAAATGATTCTATAACATTGCGGCTTTCTGAAACAAGTTCCATTGCGCATATAGAATCTCCGCCTAAAAAGAAAAAGTCGTCATCGATTCCTATTTTGCGGTCTACATCAAGGACTTTCTCAAAAAGGTCGCATATTTTTTTCTGCAATTCATTTTCCGGTACAACGTAGCACAAGTCTTCAAGATTATCCGGTTCTTTTAGGGCTAGCTTGTCCACCTTGCCATTCGCATTGAAAGGAATTTCATCCAGCTTGACAAAAAACGAGGGAATCATAAATATCGGAAGGTAAGATTCCAATTTTTTAGCGGCTTCGGCAACATCTATTTCTTTTTCATCTTTATAATAAAGTCCGAGCCTTACTAAGCCGTTTTTTGCAAAAGCCTTTACAACGCAGAATTCAAGCGACAATGCCGATTTTGCGGCTGATTCAATCTCGGAAGGATCAACTCGGTTCCCGTTGATTTTCACCATATTGTCGATGCGACCTAGAATGGTGTATTTTCCGTCAGAGTCTTTTTTGGCGTAATCGGATGTTTTAAAATAATTTTTTCCATTATGCAAAATGAACTGGTCTTTTTCGTAATCCTTATTGTACCTTCTGAAAAACGGAAGCGCAATACAGAAAACACCCTCGTCCGCTTCGTTTCCATCTTCGTCAATCAAGACAATATCTGAATTGCAGGTGGCATAGCCAATGGGCGTATTGCGGTAGCTTTTATCCAGCGTAAAAAGGCATGAGGTATAACCAAATTCACTCGAGCCGTAAATATTGACTATATCAAACTCAGGAGAATAAATATCAGAAACAATTTCACCGCCTGTAAAACCCGCCCTAAGCGTAAAGCTAGGCATTTTCAGCATCGCCCTTAAGAAATGCGGAGTCATAAAAGTCGTGTCAATTCCGTTTATTGCAAAATACCGAGCAAGGTCTTTTATATCCCTAAGAAAATTAAAAGACAGAACATGGACTGTATTTCCGACAAACAATTCACCCATGGTAATATAGACGCCGCCCACATAACTTTCAGGAATCACATGCGCAAACCGGGATGGCGGATTGGAATAAGGTTCCATGAACCCACAGCATCCTTCAATCAAATTTTTATAAATTCCGTATTCCTGAGCCAAGCCCTTGGGGGTTCCCGTACTGCCCGAGGTGTAAATGTAAAAGGCAAGATCATGAGGCTTAGCTGTTTTTATTTCGGCACAGGGAACCTCCTTCATCGCCTCGTCCCAGCATTGCATGGTGAATTCGAGTTTGCAGTTGCAGTCTTTCTTGACAAAGGCAATACGCTCTGGCCCCATCATATCTTCTAGCGAGACCCAGGCAGCCCCCGCCATAATGACTCCCACACGAATAGCCATGTATTCCATTCCGCGCGGGACATGAATTGCAACCGTATCTTCACTCCCAATCCCTTTTTTACGAAGGTAGGCGTTCACCTTCTTGCTGTTTTCATAGAATTGCCGATATGTCGTATTCCGTTCGCCGTCATGGTCGACAACGGCAATTCGTTCAGAAAAGAGGTCTAACTTATCAAAATAAGCGGAAAGACTTTTTATTTCTTTTTGTTCTGAAAACAACTTTTTCACCTTCTTACGGAAAACAATCCCAACTTCAAATATAATCCATAACATTACAAAAAATAAAAAAGCAACTCCCATAGAGTTGCTTTTTCATTTAAAACAATTTTCAGGGAAGCCTAGCCGAATCTCCCGGAGCGTTCGAGTTGCATGAGTTCGTCCATTCCGATAAGCATGGCACGCGGTTTCGAATTGCCCTTGCTCGGGCCGCACACGCCAAGGCCATACAGCTGGTCCACAATCTTCCCGGCTCGGCTGTAACCCACGCTAAAGTGACGTTGCACCGCCGAAGTCGAAAGGCCGTTCACGCTAATCGCCCATTGCGCGACTTCGAAAAGCAACTTGTCAAGCTTTTCGTTTTTCAGCGAACCGCCGCCTTCGTCGTCGCCATCTTCGCCGCCCGAGACATCGAACGATTCCACCTGCGGGTAGAATACGTTCTGGTCAGAGCAGGCGTCGGCCAAGCGTTCGGCTTCTTCATCGCTCAAAAACGCACCGTGTACGCGCACCGGATCCGGATCGTTCACGGCCTTGTAAAGCATGTCGCCACGGCCCAAAAGCTTTTCGGCACCGGCATGGTCCATTACCGTGCGGGCGTCAATCTGCGATGCCACCTTGAAGCTGATTCGCGTCGGCAAGTTTGCCTTGATGATACCCGTAATGACCTTCACGGACGGACGCTGCGTTGCCAGCACCAAGTGGATACCCACGGCACGAGCCTTTGCGGCCAAACGAGCTACAGACTTTTCGATTTCCTTGCCGGCAACCATCATGAGATCCGCCATTTCGTCGATAATCACGACGATAAACGCCATGCGATGGCCGCGGTCTTCTTCAGGGACTTCATCCGGCAATTCGCCCGCTTCAAACTTTGCGTTGAAACCGCCAATGTTACGCACCTTTGCAGATGCCAAGACTTCCGTACGGCGGTCCATCTCGTAGCAGAGCCACTGGAGCGCCTGGATAGCAATTTCGGGCTTCGTGATGACAGGCGCCAAGAGGTGCGGGATGTTTTCGTACATCTTGAGTTCCACCGCCTTCGGGTCCACAAGAATCATGCGGAGTTCATCCGGAGTCTTGCTGAATAGCATCGACGCCATGAGCGCGTTAATGCAAACAGACTTACCGGAACCCGTCTGACCTGCAATAAGCAAGTGCGGAGCCTTCGCCAAATCCATCGTGAACGATTCACCTGTAATGTCCTTGCCTAGCGCCACGAGAATCTTGTCCGGCGCGGGCTTAAACTTTTCGCTCAAGAACACATCACGGCAGAACACCGTCTGGAATTTGCGATTCGGGATTTCAACGCCCACGGCAGCCTTGCCAGGAATCGGCGCCAAAATACGAATCGACGAGACCTTCAGCGGGAGCGCCAAATCTTCTTGCAATGCCGAGAAGCGACTCACCTTCACGCCCGGCCCCGGTTCCACTTCAAAACGGGTAATCATCGGGCCCGTTTCGCAACCAATCACGCGGCCCTTGACCTTGAAGTTTTCAAGCTTTTCTTCAAGCATCTTGCCGATGGCATTCAGCTCTTCTTCAGTGTAGTCGGCCGTCTGCACTTCGTGCGTGTCGAGAATCTTTGCAATTTCCGGAACTTTGTATTCATCGTAAGAGGCTGTAGGCGCGGGCGGAATTTGAGCAGACTGGACAGCCTTCGCTGCTGGGCGCGCACTTTCACCAGCATTTGCGCGACCTTCACCACCGCGAGAACGGCCAGCAAACTCACCTTCACCAAAAGTCGGGTCCTCGCCTACTTCGTCCGCAGTCACAACTACAGGAGCAAAGGTTTCATCATCTTCAACAGCCGGGCTTCCCGGGAAATCTTCAACGTAGGCACCATCGCCACCCAAAAGATCTTCGGCATGGATTGCAGCACGCGTTGCTACAGAATCCGAAAGCGTTGCATCACGCACCACCGTATTCGCCATCGTTTGCGGTTTCGCGGATTGCGGCACATCAGCACGACCAACAACAGTCCTTTCGGCAGTTCGGCGTGCAGCCACATTCGCTTCATTTTGAGCAGCGCTAGCAGCATTGGCTGTAGCATTCAGAGTTTCGGCATCACCGTTACGGCGCACATCGCCCTTAACCTGCATACGACCACGATGACCTTTTTCCCAATCAATCAAGTCGCGCGCACGGCGCAACGCCCCAATGCGTTCCTTGATTTCCAAAATCTGGAGCGCATTCATGTGGCGTTCATTCAAGCGAAGTTCTTCTTCCAAACGACGAATTTCCGGA
Source organism: Fibrobacter sp. UWB11 (assembly GCF_900143015.1). Taxonomy (NCBI): domain Bacteria; kingdom Pseudomonadati; phylum Fibrobacterota; class Fibrobacteria; order Fibrobacterales; family Fibrobacteraceae; genus Fibrobacter; species Fibrobacter sp. UWB11. Next base: position 1,848,252 of record NZ_FSRT01000001.1, read on the forward strand.
TCTTCCATTCCGCTAGCATCGTCAGCACCACCCAACGTAGCCCCAGAAGGCACAATCCCAATCGGCGCATTCGCCGCAACATTTCCCGGCACAGCGTTACCTGGAACATTTCCCGCCGCATACTGAGGTAATCCAAACGCATCGTTCCCGACTTGAGTCTGCATATCCGAGCGGCTTACATCGAGTTCATCCGTGAGCCAGTTATGGCGACCATTGAACGGTTCGACCTTTCCGCGCCTGCGCATTTTCACGGAATCCGGAACAAAAATCATCGTTTCGTCTTCCATCACCACGCCTTTGCGGAGCGTCTTTTTCTCGGATTCCTTCTTATCCTTTACTGTCGGGACTTCAACCGTTTCCACCTCAATCGTACCCTGCGAACGGCGTTGTCCAAATACACCGCACATGTACCGCATCGTCTGTGCTACAAACTTAAAGTGACGCGGACGCACGCCAAACGAAAGAACAAGAATCAACGCCAACGTTGTCAAAAGCAAAATCAGCGGAGCAACAAACGAAACACGCCCAAACACGGGTATCGCCAAGTTCTGCAAAAAGAACTCACCCAAGACGCCACCGCTCATCGAGAGCGCATCATTCGAAACACTCTTAACGCCAAAATTCTTGAGTGACATGAGGAACGACACGTTTACCACAAGCAAACTTGCGCCCACAGCAAATCGCAACAACTTCGTCCGGAGCGATGCAATCGCAATAAAAAGTCCCCAAAGGACAAGCGCAGCCGTAAACACGACAACCGCCACACGCCCAAACAGGAACGTCATAAAGCCCGGGAACATAACCCCAAAATAATTGCCAAGCCAGTTTTCATTTTCGCCCACAATCGAAATCGTAATGCAGCCAAGCAACAGGACGACACCGGCAATCAACACCAAATAACCCACCATCATCGTGATAAAGTACGAATCCGGCTCTTGAACATTCTTTTTCGGTTCAACTTTAGTTTTCTTCGGTTTCTTTACAGTTTTTTTCTTCTGAACAGCCAAAAATACGCTCCTCTATTTACATATCTAAATATAGTCTAATCTAGGCCTTAATTTTTGCTCAAAAAATGACACTATTTACTCAATTATTATTTTTTTCATGACATGAATCAAAAAAATTTAAAATTTCTTAAAAAACTTATTTCGGGGCTCTTCTTTTCGGCTATCGCCGTAGTCCTCATCATTATTTTCGGAGATCCCCAAGATAACTACACCGCCGAATCGGCAGAAAATATTTTCTACGACCAGTTTTTCAAATTGACAACTGGTGTTAGCGATTCCATCATCATAAAGACCGATGAAGGCGATACAGCCACAATAGCAACAAGCGACCTCGGGAAATACCAGGAAGAACAAAAAAAAGAGACAATCAAAGTCCTAGGAAACAAGGATAACAACGATTCAAATATCGTTATCGTTGATATTGACGAAAAATCGTTGCAAAAACTAGGCAGCTACTACACTTGGGACAGATCCATCCATGCGCAAGTCATCAAGAATTTAAGCGAAGGCGGAGCTGCTGCAGTTGCATTCGATATTCTCTTTAAAGATGCCGACTTCGGCAAAAGAAGAGCAGAACAATGCCAAAACATTCTCACAACATTGGCCCCCGATACAAGTCACGTCAACCTTTTTTCGCAAATCCAGTCCTATTACAATTTTGATTCCATGCTCGTCGAATCCACACGCAATTCGGGAATATGCATCGTCAGTTACTTGTTGAACTTCACCTCGTACTATAAGAACAAAAGCGATTGGTACCCACTAAGCACTTGGGATCGAGCCAAAAAAGTCGGTTTCTCGTCTACATTCCAATTAAACCAAGCCGATAAGCCCGAAGAGATTGAATCACGCCAACTTCTCGACAACATTTTCCCAGAACTCGCTCAAGCCGGAGCTCGTCTTGGAGCCGTAAACGCTTACCCCGATAACGACGGAACCATTCGTCGAATCAACATGTTGTACAAATTCCCAGATGTCGAAAATGAAAAGCTCGCCCCACAGCGCATTTATTCGACGCTTTCATTGATGACCATATTGCACCTTTTCCACAAGAATCCCAAAGATGTTAAAATCAAAATGGGGCAATACATTGACATCGGAAAACCGTTCGGGATTTACCGCGATTCCATCGGCGAATTCCACACGACATATCCAAACTTTACATACCCCATGTTTATCGGCTTGCGCGACAAGATGAAAGAAATTAAAGAAAGCGGGGTGCAAAAAATAAGTCTCGTCGAAACATCATCAAAAATTACCGCAAAGAGAAACAATAACGGACACATCGTTTTTGATTTCTTTGTCGATGATGACCAACATGCAAACGACACGCTCTCAAGAATTTTACGAAAACTTTCAGAAGACATTTTTGAAAAAGTAAATGAAAGCGAATCCGTTGATTTAGGTCATGGATTTGCAATGAAAAAAAGCGAAGATGACGAAAACATTTACATCATCACGGATAAAGAAGATAACGAAATCAGTATTACGCCAAGCGTTCTCAAGACAATTCATTTTTACGAACCCAGCTACCGCAAAATCAGAATCGGTGAGCACAAGCATTTGTCTCACTACATGAATATAAGTTACAACAAGGCAAAAAATGAATGGTCCGCTTCATTCAGCTTTTTCACGAATAGAATCCTGAACGAAATTTCTAGCGTTACCGATGCGCAAATCAACAATCTAAAGCCCGGCGAAGAACTCCGATTTGGCCCATACAAGCGCATTCCCATTGACAAGCACGGCAAATATCTTATTAAGTACAAAGGTCGATTCAACCTCATTTCGCCAGAAGCAAGAACTTTCAAGCATGTATCCTATTATGATGTTTACAAGGATTCTACAAATATCGACCAACACGCCGGAAAAACGTTTATTCTCGGTTCCTCCGTTTCTGCACTTCTTGATATTGTAAATGGCCCCCACGAAGAAAATCTCCCAGCCATTCTCGTCCATGCCAACATTATAAAGAACATTCTCGAAGACGAATACTTAACGATTTTAAAAGAAGATTACCAATGCTACATAGTCATCTTAATCGCTATTATCTGTATGCTCATCGGGCTTTACTGCAGTAGCATTATATCACTAATTTCGGCAGTCATCATAATCATTCTTTATACATTATCAGCCTACATTTGTTTCAAGCACAACATCTACATCGGGGTATCAAGGCCACTACTCACAATAATTGTGACAAACACCTTTGCCATGGTCGTGCAAGCATTTTTTGAAAATAGAGAAAAGAAATTTATTACAAATTCTTTCAAGCAGTACATGGCTCCGGAACTCATCGATGAAATTGTCGATAGCGGAGACATGCCGCAACTCGGCGGTGAAGAATCCGTTATTACCGCATACTTTACCGACATTCAAGGATTCTCGACTTTTTCCGAACAGATTGGCAGTGCAAGCAAACTCGTTGAACTGTTGAACGAATACCTGACTGCAATGACCGACGTGCTTACGGTCAAAAACAAAGGCGCTCTCGACAAATACGAAGGAGACGCCATCATCGCCTTCTTTGGAGCTCGATGGGAAAAGAAGATTAAGGACCTTGATGACCCCGCCATGCGCGCCTGCGAAACGGCTCTCGACATGCAACGCGAGCTATTGAGGCTCCGCAAAAAATGGATTAGCGAAGGTAAAAAATGGCCCAAGGTTGTACACGAGATGCACATGAGAATCGGTATCAACACAGGTTACATAGTGACGGGTAACATGGGTTCCAACATGCGCAAGAACTTCACCATGATGGGTGACGAAGTGAACCTCGCCGCTCGCCTAGAAAGTGTCGCAAAGCAATACGGCGCGTACATTCATGTATGCAAGAATACAGTCGATCAACTTGTGGAGCAAGGTACAAACGGCAAATACATCTACCGCTCACTTGACTTTATCCGCGTTGTCGGTAAAGATAAGCCGGTCGAGACATTCGAATTTTTGGCCTACGCAAACGATGACAATGCAATGGTTTTGAATAAGCTTGTTTCAATTTGGGAACAAGCTCGTGGAGCATACCTTGCCATGGAATGGGACAAGGCAATCGAGCTCTTTACCCAATGTTTGGAATTTGAGCCGCATTTACCGGAGCGCGATCCCGGAAGCAAGACATGCCCAAGCCTAGTCTATATCAACCGCTGTACCGCCTATAAACAAAAACCGCCCACAATCGCGGGCGATAAATGGGACGGTGTGTTTACTGCTACTGAGAAGTAACTAGTTCAATTCCATATTGTCAATAAGGCGCGTCTTGCCGAAGAATGCGGCAGCCAAGATAACAGCTTTATCTTCGCCCAAGGCGCCATTGCACTTCTGCAAAGTTTTCTGGCTTGCGACTTCGACATACTGAACGACGCCGCGAGCAGCCACGATGGACTTCACGACAATGTCACGAATTTTCGAAACGCTGCGTTCACCCGCTTCGTAAGCAGCCTTAGCAGCCTTCAAACCATTGTAAATGCCAAGAGCCTGAGCGCGTTCTTCGTCGGTCAAGTATTCGTTACGGCTAGAACGAGCAAGGCCGCTTTCTTCACGAACAATCTTCACGCGGTGAATCTTGATGTTAAAGTTCAAATCCTTCACCATCTTTTCGATCAAGAACACCTGCTGGTAATCCTTTTCGCCAAAGAAGGCATCGTTTGCACCCGAAATCAGGAACAACTTGGAAACGACCGTCAACACGCCACGGAAGTGTCCCGGGCGGTAAGCACCGCAATACATCGATTCGAGTTGTTCATCACGAACAAGCGTCATCGGATCGCCATCAGGGTACATTTCTGCGACAGACGGAGCAAAAACAAAGTCGGCACCTATCGATTCCGCAAGTTTTGCATCGGCTTCCAAGCGCTTGGGATACTTGTCCAAATCCTCGTTCTTACCGAACTGGATAGGGTTTAAAAACACACTTACAACAGTCACATCGCACTCGCTCACGGAAGCCTTGATAAGAGCGCCATGACCTTCATGGAGTGCACCCATCGTTGGAACGAGACCGATTCTTTTCCCTTCTTTCGCAAGAGGTGCAAGCGTTTGACGTAGGGAATCGATAGACTTAATTATCTGCATGATTAGATACCTTCTGGAACAAAATAAGTCGTTTGACTTGGGCAGGACGCAATCGCGTTCAATACCATTTGCAAATGGCTTTCGTTATGAACAAAATCAATATTATCAGTGTTGATTATCAGCACAGGAGCGTCGGTATAATGCCAAAAATGATGGTCGTAGCGGTCCTGCAAATCGCTCAGGTAGTTACCGTCAATGGTCTTTTCCATCGCGCGGCCACGGCCCCTGATGCGTTTCAAAAGTGTAGAAACACTCGCCTGCAAATAGACAACGTAGTCCGGCTTGCGGATATCGTGGTTCAAGGCGTTCGACACTTGGTCATACATTGTAAGTTCGTTTTCGGTGAGGTTCTGCGAGGCAAAGATGCGGTCTTTGTCGAACGTATAATCGCTCACCAGCAAATCGTGGAACAAGTCACTCTGCAGCGCAGAATTCTGAAGTTGCTTAAAACGGTCAAGCAAAAAGAACAACTGCGTCTGGAAGGCGTACGCCGAGCGGTTCTCGTAAAATTTGGGCAAGAACGGATTGTCAGCAAAATTTTCTTCGATAAACATCGCGTTCCAGCGTTCACAAATGGCGCGCGCAAGCGAAGTCTTACCAACGCCAATCACACCTTCAATTGCCATAAAATGAATGTTCTTGTCTGCAAGCATCAGGGTTCCTCCCCTTTTATGACACGGAACGGAATTTTATCTTCACGCTGAAGCAGTTCTGAAAGCAAGTCCTTTACGGCCTTGTTCGTCTTTGGGTCCACCCAGTCCGGAGCAATGTCGTTCAACGGCACGAGCACGAACTGACGGTTGTAAACCTGCGGATGCGGAATTGTCGGGCGTCCTGCGCAAACTTCACGTCCAAAGAACAGCAAATCCAGGTCTACTTCTCTAGAATTCCAATGTCCGCGGTCCTTACGCCCAAGAATAAGTTCGGAACCCTTTAAGTAATACAAGAGTTTCGTCGGGTCACCATCGTACCAGAAACTCACCACCTGATTAAAATAAGGCCCTTGACCAGCCGGTCCAACAGGAGGAGTTTCATAAATCGGGCTTTCGACCCAACCACCCGCGCTCACGCGGCAGAGCATATCCCTCCCAGCTTTCAAGTGGGCCGAGCGGTCAGGAAGGTTGCTTCCAAGTGCTATATATACTCTGTTTAAGGATTCCACGCCCCAAATATAGTCATTTTTTAGTTAATAGATACTAGTCATTGGTCGTTAGTTACTAGCGATTAAAAAAAAGAAATTTTCTAAGAACCAATAACTAGTGACTAAGAACTAAGAACTCGCAATATTTTTCACAAAAAAAAATTTTTTTATGACATTTCGCAAATTATTATGTATCTTTTAACCCGTTCCGCCATTTCGGAACGTAATAATTTTAATCATCAATAAATTTTAAGGGGCTGCAAGCCCTTATTATCCATTCACTATATTAGTCTATTTCATTTTATTGAAATTCAATTATAGGACGCTATCGTGCCCAGAACACCTAAGAATCAGAGTTTAGAACAAAATAGTCAGGAAAAGTCCTTGACCGACATCGTTTATCCCGAAAGCACAGGAATTCTAGTTCCTGAATACCTCGGCACACCCGACAAGCTCCCTGAAAATACAGAAGAAGCTCCGCAGCCGAAGCGCCGTGGCAGAAAGCCAAATCCCAAGACAAAGGCCCGCAAAGAACCCGAATTCGAACAAAACGCTCAAGCCGAAGTCGAACCTGAATTTCAAGAAAAGAGACAGCCGGTTGATGGCATTGCCGCAGCCGAAAAGCGACTCGCTGAACAATACGGCGTAGCAAACATCGACGCTATTTCTGAACCGATTTACACGAATACCGCACCTTACAGCGAAACATCGAACGAGCAACTTGGCGAACAAACAATCTTCACCGCCGAAAACGCAGGCGAGCAAGCTGTTCAAGCAACAGAATCCGCTCCGATTCAAGGTGAAGCTACAGCAGACCCGAACGCTCAACAGCAAGGTGAAGCACAGGCTCAAAACGGCGAAGGTCAAGATGACCGCCGCTTCAACAACCAAAACGGAAAATTCCAGAACGGTAAGTTCAATAAGAACAACAAGTTCAACAAGAACAACCGCAACAACCGCAATTTCCAACAAGAAGAATTTGTCGATGATTCTGCAACGCTCCCGGCTCCAGGTTCCGAAGCTATTTTAAAGGCAAAGGAAAACTGGCTCAAGTTCCGCAAGCTATCCATGAGCGAACTCCAGGAACTCGCCGTGCAAAAGGAAGTGGACTTCCGCAGAATGCGCAAGCAGTCCCTCAACTACATTTTGCAGAGCCTCGAAAACGAAGGCAATATCATTTATACGGAAGGCGTTCTCGAAGTCACGCCGCAGGGTCACGGATTCCTCCGCATGCCGGATCAGAACTACCAGACCAGCACGGATGACGTTTACGTGAGCCAAAACCTTATCCGTAAATTCAACCTCAAGATTGGCGATACGATTGAAGGCCTTGTGCGCACGCCTCGCGAACAAGATAAGTACTTCTCCATGCGCCGCATTGACCGCGTGAACTTTGAAGAACCGGACAAGATGCGCCGCCGCGTGGCATTCGAATATTTAACGCCGATTCACCCGGAAGAAAAGATCCACCTCGAATGGAACGAAACGGAATACAGCACCCGTATCATGGACTTGTTCTCCCCAATCGGTAAGGGTCAGCGCAGTATCATCCTCGCTCCTCCGCGTACCGGTAAGACCGTTCTTTTGCAGAACGTGACCCGCGCTATTGCAAAGAACCATCCTGAAATCATCCTCATCACGCTCCTCATTGACGAACGTCCGGAAGAAGTCACCGAAATGCGTGACATCATCACGGACATCAAGGAAAAGGCAGCCGAAAAGGGTATCGAAATCAAGGCCGAAGTCGTCGCCTCCACGTTCGATGAACCGCCCGAGCACCACACCCGCGTGGCAAACATGGTCTTGGAAAAGGCAAAGCGCCTCGTCGAAAGCCAGAAGGACGTCGTGATTTTGCTCGACTCCATCACGCGTTTCGCTCGTGCAAACAACGTTGTGATTCCGCACTCCGGCAAGATTTTGTCTGGCGGTGTGGATGCCAACGCCATGCAGTTCCCGAAGAAGTTCTTCGGTGCCGCCCGTAAGATTCAGGACAAGATCCGCACCGTCAAGAACGAAGACGGCTCCATCACAGAAGAAGTCCAGAAGAATGGTTCACTCACCATCATCGGTACCGCCCTTATCGAAACGGGTAGCCGCATGGACGAAGTGATCTTCGAAGAATTCAAGGGCACCGGCAACATGGAACTCGTGTTGGACCGCCGCATCGCAGAAAAGCGCATTTGGCCCGCCATTGACGTGTTCAAGTCCGGCACCCGCAAGGAAGAACGCTTGCTTACGCTTCTCGAACAGAATGCCGCTTGGAACTTCAGACGCGGTAGCCAGAACGAGACGGAAACAGGCATCATGGAGAACCTGCTTAAGCTCATGAGTAAGCTCAAGACCAACGCAGAACTCCTCGCCGTTCTCTCCAAACCGAAAGTCTAAAAAAGAATTTAGCGGAACGCTCACAAGGCGTTCCGTTTTTTTCATTACGACGTCCCCCAGTTTGTCATCCTGGAGCCGAAGGCGATAGGATCTATAATTTCTGGAGACCTCATTTGGGACGGCATCCCCTTTTTACCACCTCTGTCATGCCGGACTTTGTTCCGGCATCGCCTTTTTACAAACAAAAAATTTTTACGTTTACAATCGTAACGTCATTGCTAAAAGCGAACACAACTTTCGTCATTACGTGAAGCGAAGCGCCGAAGCAATCCATTAAGCTTTAAAAAAGGAATAAAAATGAACAATACGATTTTCTTTGCCGGTACTGGTAACATGGGCGGAGCCATCCTCCGCGGTCTTTTGAACGCAGGCACAGATGCCAAGAACATTTTCTTCTTTGATCCAAGCGACAAGGCTGCCGAAGCCGTAAGCGCCCTCGGTTGTGTCCGCGTTTCTAGCTTTGCCGAAGGTATCGAAAAAGCAAACGTCACGTTCCTCTGCGTCAAGCCGCAGATTTTCAAGCTCGTCGCTGCCGAATGGAAGGCTGCAGCAGCAACGCTCAAAAGCGAAAAGACCTTCATCAGCATCATGGCTGGCGTTGTCCGCAAGAGCCTCATCGAAGTTCTTGGCGAAAAGAATCAGGTTCTCCGCGTGATGCCGAACTTGCCGCTTACCGTTGGCAAGGGCTCTGTGGGCCTTGCTACCGACGGAGTTTCCGAAGCAACGCTCAAGATTGCAGAAGAAATCTTCGGTAACATCGGTGTGACCTGCCGCGTTGCAGAATCCCTCATGGATGCTGTTACTGGACTTTCCGGCAGCGCTCCGGCATACGTCTTTGAATTCATCGAAGGACTTACCCGCGGTGGAGTGAAGGCTGGCCTCACCCGCGATGTCGCCCTCAAGCTCGCCCTCGGCACTATCGAAGGTAGCGTTGAACTCGTCAAGCAGTCCGGCAAGAGCCCCAGCGACCTCTGCGCTATGGTCTGCTCTCCGGCCGGCACGACAATTGCAGGCATCGACGCTCTCGAAGAAGGTGCATTCCGCAGCACGCTTATCAAGGCTGTTGTCGCCGGCACGAACCGCAGCAAGGAACTGGGCAAGTAAAACGTGCAATCTTCCATCGATTTTTTCACAAAAGAAACTGCAACATCCTCGTTCATCTTGGATGTGCTTTCTTCTGTGGACAACAAAGTCGATGTTCATTCGCCCCTAAATGACGATGTCTCCGAAATAGCAAACGCGCTCCGCGCTACACTTGCCCCCATCGTCATTTGGGACTTAGATTCCTTTACTGCAAAAAATGCAGAACTGCTTTCGGAGCTTCGCGAATACAATCCGGACTCCATGATTCTCGCCTATGCAGAATCACCCGAAAAGCACACAAACATTTCAAGCAAGCTCTACGACGCCATTCTCTCGACCGAAGCGCTCCGTTTACACTTGATGAGCAAAATTTCGCGTCTCAAGGAAATCTATAACGCAAAGCGCATTTTCCGTGAAAGAATGTCGCACCTCGTCGGTAAGAGCGAAGCAATGCAACGTTTGCGCAAGAACGTCGAACGCGCTATTTTGCACACAGGCCCCGTACTCATCCAAGGAGAATCTGGAGTCGGCAAAGATCTCATTGCTCGCGCCATCGCCTGCGTTTACGACAAATTCGTCACAGTCAACTGTAGCGCCATTCCCGAAGCGCTATTTGAGAGCGAACTTTTCGGCCACACACGCGGAGCGTTCACTGGAGCACAAAACGAACGCATCGGGCTTTTCGAAGATGCGAACGGCGGTGCCATATTCCTCGACGAAATCGGTGACATGCCGTTGCACGCTCAAGTCAAGCTTTTGCGTGTCATCCAGAATCACGAAATCCGCCCCATCGGAGCCAACAAAACCCGCCACATAGACGTACGCATTATCGCTGCCACGAACCGCGATTTGAAAGAAGAAATTTTCGAGAAACGATTCCGCGAAGACCTTTATTACCGTCTGAACGTTATCCCGATGCAGCTTTCACCGCTCCGCGATCGAAAAGAAGACATCGAAGATCTCGCCAATTACTTTATCCGCCAATATGCGCCCGCAGGCGAACCGTACACGCTCTCGCCCGAAGCCTTGAAAAAACTTCAAAATCACAATTGGCCAGGCAACATCCGTGAACTTGAAAACGTCATTCAACGCGCGCTCTGCTTTACGGACCCCGGCGTTTTAAGGCCCGAAGACCTGCAAATTGACGAAGACAACCACAAAAAAACAGATTTTTCAAGCGCTAGCCACGCGGCAATCAAAGCATTCAACGCCGATAGCTATGATGATTTTCGCGACATGCAACTCGACGAAGAACGAGAATTTCTAAAAGCAACTATCCGCAATTGCGATGGTTCCGTAAGCCTTGCCGCCGAGCGGCTTCGCATGAACCGCACCGCACTTTACAACCGTCTTGCACGCCTTGGCTTAAGCGTCAAAAACGTTCAATTTTAAAGCCGCGTTTGCGCAAAGCGTCTATGACGTTATCCTTTTCAAGCGCCAAATGCGCAACGCCAACAACTACAAAAACGTTTCTATCCTCACGCAAAAATGCCGCAATGGACTCCGCCATTTTTGCATTGCGGTTCACATAAATACGTTGTTCAATTTCATCCTTGAACTTCTGATCGCTAGAAGACGATTCCTCGCTTTCGTATTCTTCATCATCTTTGTTCAACAAGCTACGCAACAAATCGTCATCACCCGTTTTCCAGGCGTGAATCAAGTTTTTCACAAGCGTTTCAAATTCAGCAATTTCTCGCAAGGTTGTCTTTAAGTAATACACACCCGCCGAATCCGATTCCGTTGTATCAGCAAGTGCGCTAATCTGTTCTTCCGCAGTTTCCAAGTCCACAATAGCCTTGCCATCTGACGCCGCTCTATCCAAAAGCACATAGTCAATCCCGTATTCAGGATTCAATCCAGCCTGTTCAAATGCATACGCACTAAGCGTTGTCGCTACAAGCCAGGGGCGCATTTTTTCAAATACCACCATAGGAATATCCCAGACCGCACAAAGGCTATCTAAAGACTTCCACATTTCTGGCGGCAATATATCACGGAGCAACTTATCTTCAAGCATTCCCTGAGAAACCGATTCCTTACCAATCTCTTTCGCGACTTCTTCATCGTTCATGTTGATTTCAACAGCAAGTTCCTCAGCACGAGCAAACGCAGAATCAATCACAGGTGCAAGCGGATAAAGCGAGGAATCCGCCAAATGGATACTCCCCAGCACCCACACCGAAGAATTTTCATCAGAAATTTTCCACAAAAAATGTTTGCTTTCAGGCTGGACTTCATTTTTTTTTGAAGTTCCCGAACATGCGATTAAACAAGATGTCCAATACGCACAAAGCAAAGCAAACAAAATGTATCGTCTATTCATAATATAATTCTACAAAAAACAACTACAAATAGACTTTAGTAGCGTTCAATAATATAGCCACGATTTCTAAGGTTTTCAATCACATTATTTTTTTCAAAAGCCAAATGAGCTGTACCCACTACGACAAAAACATTTCGATCGTCACGCAAAAAACTTGCAACAGAATCAGCCATGTTCGCATTACGATCTACAAGAATATGTTGCGTCAATTCTTCCATAAATTGCAATTCGCTTGGCGTATAATCTTCTGTATTATCTTCACTCAACAAAAGATTCAACAATTCATCATCGCCAGATTTCCATGCGTGTACAAGATCCCTCATCATAGTTCTAGCTTTGGGAAGTTCACGCATGGTTGACTTCAAAAAACAGATGCCTGCCGAATCCGAATACGAATAACCAGCAAGAGCATCAATCTGTTCCTCAACAGTTTCTAAACTGATGATAGGTTTGCCACTCGCATTTGCATTTTTTATAAACACATTGTCAATTCCATATTCCGTTTTCATTCCTGCCATCATATACGCATAAGTGCTGATTGTCGAAGCAACCACCCAGGGGCGTTTCGTTTCAAAAGCACTTATAGGCAAGCCCCAAGACTTACAAACACTATCTAAAGAGTTCCACAATTCCGCAGGCAATACATCCCGCAACTTTTCCCCGGCAAGTTCTCCCCGCACTTTCACCTGCCATTGAAGGTCATTCATAACTTTTTCATCACTTGTATTTAGTTCAACAGCAAGTTCACTTGCGGTCGCAAAAGCCGAATCAATCACCGAAGGGAGCGGATAAAACGAAGCATCTGCTATATGGATACTTCCCAACAGCCACACAGAAGAATTTTCATCAGACACTTTCCACAAGAAATGTTTTTCGCCCCATGATTCCGACGGAGCCGATGGTGTTGAGGACTCCGAGCACGCCACCAAGATTGTAATAAAACTAAATATCAAACATGTGGCAAGAAACGAACGAAGTAATTGTAATTTATTCATCATAAACAAATCCTCTTTAAAACAATTTAAATATAAATTATTCGAAAGTTTCCGTCCAATCTAACAAGCCCGTTTTTCGAGCATCGGCTGTAGGCGCCACACGCACAGTACCTCCATTCACAACCATCATTTTATCGCAATAGCGTTCCGCGTATTCCACAGAATGAGTCGAAACAATAATGCCCATTTGACGTTCCATAGCAATTTTCTTGAGCAGACGGAACAGCGCATGACTACGCGGAATATCCAAGAACGCATTCGGTTCGTCAAGCAACAAAACCTTTACCTGTTGCGCGACCGCTTCCGCCAAAAACACACGGCTGCGTTCACCATCACTCAATTCAGCAATCGGACGATTTGCAAAAGCAGCAACATCCAAAAGATCCATCGATTCTTTGACAATGCGGTTATCTTCATCCGTACGGCTGTCAAAAATTCCAGAATACGGCGAACGTCCCAAGCGCACAAATTCGCTCACACTCATGCGAGGCGGTACCGCGCTCGACATCCGCACAAGCGAAATAGCCTGAGCACGTTCACGCGGAGCCCACTCTGTAAGCGTTTTGCCCTCTAGCGAAACCTCGCCTGCCACCGGCGAAAGCAAACCAGCAAAAGTTTTCAACAACGAACTTTTGCCGCAACCATTCTCGCCCATCAAAGCAACAACCGTTCCCGACGAGAGTGAAAAATCAAACGGGCTTTTCATTGTTTCAAGCGCCTTACCATAGCCGACAAGCAAATCCTTACATTCCAACAAAGCGTTCTGCGATTCAACATTCGTCATAAAGCCCCCTAAATCCGCGAACCGGAACCGCGCACAAGAACCCACATAATCACAGGAACACCCACCAGAGAAAGCACTGCATTCAGCGGCACCGAGGCCGGGAAAAGTCCACCCAAAAGCGCAAGCGCCATTCCACACAAAGCAGCCCCCGGCAAAAGCACACGATGATTTGTCGTCTTGAAAAGCAAATAAGCTAAATGCGGCACCGCAATTCCGATGAACGCCACCGGCCCGCAAAAAGCGGTTGTCGCACCCGCCAAAAGGCTCGCCCCAAGTAACACACAAATCTTAGAACACTTCACGTTCAGCCCAAGCCCATGTGCAAAATCATCTCCCAAAAGCGCAGCATTCAAATACCGCAATGAAACGCCAATCATCACTAATCCCACAAGCACAGCGGCCACAAAAATCCAGACATCACCAAGCGTCACGCGCCCAAAGCTTCCCATGCCCCACGCTACATAAACGCGCAACGATTCCGAAGAGTTCCCTGCAATCAAGACGCTTACAATCGAATCGATAAAGTACCCCGTTAAAAGCCCAACAATCAAAAGCACGCCCGTCTGCGCAAAACGCGTCGCCGCAAACATCACAACAAGTGTCACAAGCAAAGCCCCGAGCGCCGCCGAACCCAGCACGCCCACACTTCCAAAGCCAATACCCGCCAAAAGCGCAAGCGCCACACCGAGACTTGCGCCACTGCTAATGCCAAGTACAAACGGCCCCGCGAGCGGATTCCGGAATACCGTCTGTAGCGACAAGCCCGACACAGCAAGCGATGCACCCGCCAAAATCGCCGCAATCATTCGCGGGATTCTCAAGTTCCACAAGATGTTCGACGAAACATCCGCACCTGGGCTAAACAGCGCCTGCACCACCGACGAAAACGGGATATTCACCGCACCAAAGCAAAGCGTCGCTACGCACAGCAACACAATCAAAATCACCAACGCTATAAAACCAATCAACAATCGCCGCAAAACAAGCCTCCAATTATTCGAACATAACCATAGAAAATTTTGAGAGTTTCAACTTTATTCCTTTAAAACTTTTCTAATGATATAGATTGAATTTTGTACAAGAGAATAGAAAAAGGCAAAAACACACCCAAACTCTAACGCAACATAAAAATCATAAGAACCGCCCCATTGCGGAAAGTATCTTTTCCCTATATAAATCAATATAAAAATCATAACCGCCACAGGCATAATAATCCAACTTTTTTCATTTAATCTATTCAGCCTTTTACAAAAAGCAATCGGAATTAAAATCAATGACATGATCACTAAGGGCAAAGCAACATAAACAGATGCAGTCTTAATATCAACACTCGCTACAATAGCAGAAACAAACAATGAAGAAGCCAAAAGTAAAACTAGATGAATTAATTTTTTAAAAAAAAATGGTCGCAATGAAAAAATGGCAACCGTAGCAAACAATAGGTAACCACTTACGATATTATGGTCTACTTTAAACGGAATAAAATCATAGGGCAAGTTCACTAAACTACATGTCAAATAGACATTATAAAGAAGCAAATAAAACCACAAAGCGACATTCATTCAACGCCCTCAAAATTAAAGTTCATTATTATCAATCATACAAAAAAATAACCACATCATTTAGCATAGCTCAAATAATAAAAAACAAATCAGAATATCAATGAAATTTCTATCTTTCTTGCCATGCTCGACTATTCTCAAGTTCCAAGTCCCTGTTTCGTACTTGACGAAACGCGTCTCCGCCGCAACATGGAAATCCTCGACGATATCCAGAAAAAGACCGGTGTTAAAATCATCTGCGCCCTCAAGGGTTACAGCTTCTGGCGTTCCTTCCCGCTCATCGGCGAATACCTCGCCGGCGCCACCGCCTCTAGCCTCAACGAAGCCCGCCTCGCACGCGAAGAGATGAACAAGGAAGTCCACGTCTTTGCACCCGTCTACGAAGACGACGAAATCGACGCCATCCTCGATGCAGCGGACCACATCACGTTCAACAGCTTTTCGCAGTGGCAGCGTTTCAAGGATAAGACGCTTGCCCACGGCGTCAGTGCCGGCATCCGCGTGAACCCGGAATTTTCGACAGTAGAAACCGACATTTACAACCCTTGCGGTAAATATTCCCGCCTCGGCGTGACCGAAAAAGAATTCAAGCCCGAACTCCTCGACGGCATTGACGGTCTCCACTTCCATGCACTTTGCGAACAAGACGCTGACGCTCTCGAAGGCGTTCTCGCCGCATTTGAAAAGCATTTCGGCAAGTATCTCCCGCAAATGAAGTGGGTGAACTTCGGCGGTGGCCACCACATCACCCGCAAGGACTACCACCGCGACGAACTCGTGCGCATTCTCAAGGATTTCTCCGCACGTTACCCGCACTTGCAGGTCATCATGGAACCGGGCGAAGCCATCGGCTGGCAGACCGGAGAACTCGTCGCAAGCGTTGGCGACATCGTCCACAACGAAATGGACATCGCCATACTCAACGTTTCCATCAGCGCCCACATGCCGGACTGCCTCGAAATGCCGTATCGTCCGAGCATCATCGGCGCCGCATTCCCTGGCGAAAAGGCTCACACGTACAAGCTCACGGGCAATTCCTGCCTCGCAGGCGACCAGCTCGGGGACTTCTCTTTCGACGAACCGCTCAAGGTCGGTGACCACATTATCTTCGAAGACATGATCCACTACACCATGGTCAAGACCACGTTCTTCAACGGCGTACGTCATCCGAGCATCGGCAAGTTCGACGAAAACGGCAAGTTCCACCTGCTGCACAAATTCACGTACGAGCAGTTTAAAGAGAAACTATAAGGTTTTAGGCAATAGGCTTTAGGAATTAGGTTATAATAATCGCGCCATAGGCGCCTAATTAACCTAAAACCTACAACCTAATACCTATTCCCTCCCATTTACTATCATGCATTTTTCATCCGAAGACGACACATACAACTGGGCGCTTGAATTTGCCAAGGAACTCAAGGTCGGCGACAAGGTCGCCCTCTACGGGAACCTCGGTGCAGGCAAGACCGTCATCAGCCGCGGCATCTGCAAAGGTCTCGGCTTCGAAGGCACAGTCTGCTCCCCGACCTACACCATCCTCCACGAATACCCGAACAACCCGCCCATTTTCCACTTCGACCTGTACCGTCTCGAAGGCGGTGCAGACCTTTATGAAGTCGGCATGGACCCGGACTACCTCGAAAGCGGCATCAGCCTCATCGAATGGCCCGAGCGCCTAGAAGAAAACGACGCAGGCATCACCCACGTCGTTAAAATCCAAATCGTTTCCGAGACCGAACGCGAAATTACAGTTGAAAAGGTTTCTAGGGATTAGGCTTTAGGTCTTAGGATTTATAATCGCGGCTTCGCCGCCAAATTTAATACCTAATTTCCCTAACCCCTATAACCTACAACCTATTACCTATTAAGCCTTCTTGCGCTTACCCTTACGAGCAAGTTTCTTGTTTGCTTTTTCAATAGAATCAGCAACAGCCTTCGCACGGAGTTCAGCAGCCACCTGAGCCAAGGAATCAGCAATTGCTTTTTCCCTTGCAATCGAATCTGCACGAGCAGCGGCCGCAGCAACACAAGCCTTGACGGCATCACTATTGACAATCTTTTCCCAGTCCTTGCGATCTCCCTGGCTTAAGAGCATCGGACCCTTGTACGCATTCACAACGTTGTATGCAGCAACGGTATCACGGGCTGCCATGGCGCCCATAGCATCAGCATAGACGTCTTTCTGCTGGTTGCGCAAGTCTTCAATAGAGCCCAAGCGATTCTGGCGGAGAATTTCCATGGAATCGCTAACAAAGCTCAAATCCCATGTTTCGTTATAGCAAACTTCGGCATCCGCGTACTTCGAAGGATTCGATTCTGCAGCGACATACAAAGCGTCGCACGTGGCAAATACTTCTGCGCTTTTCTGCTTTGTATACTGGTACCAGTAATACACGCCCACGATTAGGCCGGCAAGCACCAGCAAGAACACACCGTCCTGCCAGCCCATAATCGGCGCCTGCGGAAGCTTCGGTCTCCCGTTAACGGTTTCACCAGCTTCCAATTTTTCTTCAGCCTCGTCAAACGGGCTCTTTCCATTCAAAAAACTAAACATAGATTAGTCCTATTTTTTTGAAATTGCGTCAAAGACGCGTGCATATAAATAAATCTGTTTCATCAGGCTTGCAAATCCGTTCGAGCGTGTAGGTGAAAGCCCTACATTCAAACCAATCTGCTGGAAAAATGTCGGATCCACCGAAAGAATATCAGCCGGAGTCATGTCATTGAAAATCTGCAATGCAAGCGCACCGAGACCACGGCTAATGAGCGGATTCGTCGTACCGCCTTCGACATCCATTTCAAAATGAATCTTTCCATTTTCAAATTTCGGCACAAGATACATCGTCGAGGCACAGCCCTGGATAATGAACTTTTCCGCCTTAAGCGAAGCATCCATGCCCTTGTGCTCGCGAGCCAAATCCAAGAGGAATTTCCACTTGTCATCGGGGTCGCTAAACGAGGCGAACTTGGCCCTAATTTTTTCTTGACGATCAACAATACTTTCTGACATACTCATACTAATGCAAAAAAGAACGCATTTTCCAAATTACAGACGGGCAAGACCACAGCACAGCAAAGAAAATCCGGAGCAACGTCTGCTTTTCGCGCGGGAGTTTCGACAAGCGTTCCGCCGCCTTGTCAAACTGTTCATCCTTGATTTTGGCAAGCCCGGGCTTTGCCCTTGCAATCTGCAAATGAGACTTGCCCAAAGAGGCCATCCAGCGGTCAAGGACAGAAGCTTCGATGCGAACTCGGGCATCATCATCAGAGGCATTCAGCCACTCATAAACAGCTTCCGCCGTAATCTTTCCGCTCAAAAGAGCCTCGACAATCCCCGAACGGCTCATCGGGTTTACGCAACTTGCAGCATCCCCCGCCTTAAAGAGTCCGCACTTTGCAAGCGGTTTATTGGACTGCCCGCAAGCAATCATGCCACCATAAATAGCCTTGATACTTGCTCCAGGATAATGGGTATCAATAAAATGTTTGAGTTTTTCACGCAAAGGCATATCGGGCTTTGCATCTTTCGCAAGAACAAAACCAATATTCACTTCCTTGCCATCACGCGGGAAAATCCAACCGTAACCACCCGGGAATTCACTTCCGTAAAACAGGTCGATATGGTCACGCTTGTGCTCAATACCCTCGGCCACAGCAAAAATACCCGGTTCCAAATCGGTATCGCCCGATTCAATCCCTTCTAGGCACGGGATTCCTCGAGTGAGGCGGCAGCCCGGCCCAGTTGCATCAATGACCGTTTTTGCAGAAATTTCAAAGAATTCTTCGCCCACCTGGACATTCAAATTCCAGCCATTTTCGCTACGCGAAATACTTTTGACAAGAGCGTCAAAGCGACATTCCACCCCCGCTTCAACGCAGGCATCGGCAATCGCATGATGGAATTTGGATCGATCGAGCAAGCGACCGCAATCTTTACTGTAAAATTCAGCCTTGTAACCCTTGGGCGATGTAAAGTAAATACCGGAGATACTTCCACGCACCCAGGACTCGTCAATCGGCCACAATTCGTTCAAACGATGGGTAGATACAGCTTCGGCGCAAAAAATGGGCTCTTTCCAAGGTTCTTTTTTGTCCAAAAGAAGAATTCGTCCGCCACAGCCTGTCAATTTTCCTAGCTGGTAAGCCGCCATAAGACCGGCCGGACCTGCACCGCAAATCACCGCATTGTAAGAATTTGAACGAAAAGTTGTCATTTCAACGTAAAATTAGTATTTATTTGGTCACTTTTTATTTTTCATTGGTAGTTTTGCAATTTTTTTAGTTATTTTAGGGCTATCCGTTATTTGATTTACTTTTTCATAAAGGGAATTTGACTATGAATATGAAGAACGTCTATAAATTTGGTCTCTGCCTCCTTAGTGCTCTTGCGCTCAACGTCTCTGCGCAAGACTTCAGAGGCAAGGACCTGAATACATCCTTCCGCGATAAGAAGATTACCAACTACCAGTTCCAGAAGTCCAGAGCCGTCAAGGGCGTTACCGACTTCCAGCGCTGCAACGGTGAATCCCCGGACTTCGAAGAAGCAAACCTTCCCGAAGTTTCGTTCCGCAATGCCGTGATCAGCAAGGCGAACTTCGAAAACGCCAACCTCAAGGGCGCAACGATTAGCGGTGCCGACATCCGTTCGACATCCTTCGAAGGTGCAAACCTCGAAGGCGCAAACCTCTATCGTGCAACTCTTCTTGACAGTAAATTCCCGAAGGCCAACCTCAAGAACGCTCGTATGGACGCCATGAAGGTTTCTGACGAATGCGACTTCAGCAAGGCTGACCTCACCCAGGCTTCTGCAACCGACATGGACCTTACCCGTGCCGACTTCAGCAAGGCAAACCTCACCAACACGAACTTCTCCCGTTCCTTGATGGCTAACAGCGACCTCCGCAAGACCACCATGGAAAAGACGGACTTCACGGCTTGCAACCTCATCGCTGCAAACTTCAAGGGCGTCAAGCTCAACAACGTGAACTTCGCCAAGGCCGGTCTTTCTCAGGCTGAATTCGGCGGTGCAACGTTCAACAACGTGAACCTCCAGGAAGCAGACCTTTCCTTGACCACCTTCAATGACGTGGACCTCTCCAGAACGCAGCTCCAGAAGGCCAAGTTCGCCCAGTCCAAGGTCAAGAACATGAAGTTCAACAACCAGGACTTGAACGGCGTTATCTTCGACAAGGGCGATGTTTCCAAGAGCTCCTTCGACAAGACTAAGCTCAACAAGGCTTCCTTCTTCGATGCCAACGTGAGCAAGAACGTGTTCAACTACGCAGAACTCATGAAGGCCGTGTTCGATGGGGCCTACGTCTTCAAGGACATCTTCGACAACGCCGACCTCACCAAGGCAGTCTTCGCCAACTCCACCATCGAACGCTCCGCATTCAACAATGCTCAGCTCTCCGGTGCAAACTTCTCTGGTGCAAAGCTCATCAAGGTTACCTTCCTCAATGCTAAGATGGAAGGTGTCAAGATCGACGCAGACACCAAGATGGAAGACGTGGACTTCTCCGGTGCAGACTTGACCGGTGCAAAGATTGAAAAGTTCACCGCCAAGAAGGTGTTCTACAACGAAAGAACCAAGTTCCCGGCCGGTTTTGACCCGCGCGCTTACGGTTTCAAGAGACCGGGCGAAAAATAAGGCCAATTGAATAACGGAAATTTAGGACGCTCAATCGAGCGTCCTTTTTTTGTTTTGTATTGGGCGCCGAAGGCGCCTTACTTTTTATCCATGAGCCAGTTAATCGCGTCGGCAAGCGAATGGACACGAACCACCTTCATTGAGCCCACATTCTCAGAAAGTTTGCAACTTGCAGGCACCACCGCTTCGGCCATACCTAAGCGATGAGCTTCTTTTAGCCTTTGGTCCAAAAGACTTACTCCACGCACCTCGCCCGACAGTCCCAGTTCGCCAATAGCAATCGTCTGCCTAGATATCGGGATGTTCAAATGATTACTCGCCACGGCAAGCGCAAGCGCCAAGTCTGACGAAGCATCGTTCACCTTCATACCACCAGCGATACTAGCAAACACATCCGAAGCACCTATCGTAACCCCTCCGAACTTTTCCAAAAGCGCAAGAATAATCGTAAGGCGTTTCGGGTCAATCCCAGCCGCCACACGCTGCGGTACTGCAAAATTCGTCTGGTTTACAAGAGCCTGAGTCTCGAACAGAAGTGCACGGGAGCCTTCCATCGTACAGCAGACGGCACTTCCCGGCGTAGGTGGCACGCCTTCCTGCAAAAAGACCTTGCTCGGATTCAGTACGGGGTTCAGCCCATGACTTGTCATCTCAAAAACACCGATTTCATCGGTCGCGCCAAAGCGATTCTTGATGGTGCGCAATAGCCTGTACTGATGATTTCGGTCGCCCTCGAAATACACAACAGTATCGACCATGTGTTCCAAAATCCTCGGACCGGCAATCTGCCCGTCCTTCGTCACATGTCCAATCAATATCGTAATGCAACCGGAGTTTTTCGCAAAGACCATCAAGTCTAGCGTGCACTCGCGCAGCTGCGTTGCGCATCCGGGCGTACCCGCAAGGTCACTTTTATAGACCGTCTGGATGGAATCTATCACAAGCACCAGAGGCTTTACCTCTTTAGCCTGTTCCAAAATTTTTTCGAGATTCGTTTCGCAAAGGAGCATCATGTCGCTCCCCGAAACGTTCAGACGCTCGCTGCGAAGCTTCACCTGACACGCGCTCTCTTCGCCGCTCACATATAGCGCTTTGACACCCGCCGCATTCATCGTCGCAAGAGTCGTAAGCACAAGCGTTGATTTACCAATTCCCGGATCACCACCAATCAACACAAGGCTCCCCGGCGCAAAACCGCCCCCAAGCACTCGATCAAATTCTAAATTTGCAGTACTCAAGCGGCGTGTATCTTCCGTTGCCACATCCTTCAGCAGAACCACTTTATGCACTGGGCCACCGAGCCCACGACCTGCACGCCCCGCCTCAACAACTTTTTCAACTACATGTTCCTTAAGGGAACTCCACGCTCCACAAAACGGGCACTTACCGGCCCACTTCGGAGTCGTATTGCCACATTCCGTACAGAGATACTCAATTTCTTTCTTAGACTTATTTAGTGCTACCATGAGCACCAATATAATAAAAACAGCATGTCAAAAGGTGACATTTTCAAAATATTGCACAAAAAAGCAGTAAATTTATGGCTATGTAGAACTTTAATGTTGAAGCACCGCCTGATGTTTAAAATTTTAAACAAAAAGGACTTTAAAAGGGCTTTGGGTGATTCAACAGGATTCAATGACACTTAAAAGCACGGTTCTTGTCAACATTCCATTAACAACAAAAAAGTTCTACTTATCCAAGATTTTCTTAAAAGCATGTTGGAATTATAACAAATCGTGGATGTTCAACGACTTAAAAATATTTTAATACAGGTGAAATAAAGAGAAAAAAAGTTTACAGAGCGTGGGATGCGCGTCCTAGGGCGGATGTCTAGGTAAAATGGGTGAAAAAGTCTCTAAATCCCCCGTATTCTTTTTTTATTACAAATCGAAAATCGATGCTTTTTTGTAAAAGAAAAGTTTATATTGCGCTTTTGTAAAGGAGGTTTTGTTGTATGGGTACGCATCGTCGTATTTTATCCATTTTTGCAGTCATTTTTGCTGCTTCAATCCCATTTTCGTTTATCGCCTGTAGCGATTCCAATTCAACGTCCGCGTTTGGTGAAAATCCGCAGGCTTATTCTGAACCTGCGCTGGAATCATCTTCGTCATTGGCACCTGAATCGTCGTCAACAATTCCAGAGTCTTCTTCAGTTGCTCAATCCTCGTCTTCATCGATTATTGCTCAATCCTCGTCGTCAGTTAAGAACGTGCAACTTGTGAATGACAAAGAATGCACTGCCGAAAACGAGGGCGTTGTAGAAACCGAATGGAAGCGCCTCTTTAATGGCGGACCTACAATGGTAATCCCTGTTTATCCTAGCTATTATAGATGTGAAAATGGTTCTTGGAATCCGAAAGAAGCGTCTGTTACTTGCGATACTACAGGTGTGACAGTTGATGCTATTTGCGGTAAAGTAGGAAGGCCGCAGGAAAGCCCGGAGACCGGAGATGTCTTGTTCTTCATCTATGAAGGTGATGGAAATTGGAAAAGGCTGTACGTAAATGAAGAAGCTCCGAAAAAATGTACTGCAGACAATGCTGGCTCCGTCGAAGAATTTACTTTTGGAAATGAACAAAGTAATGTTAAGTTACACTATGAATGTGATTATGATGAGTATTTAGTTCCTCCTGGTCGGTGGAGCTATCTTAGCAAAGAAGAATATGAAGAAATGAAGCGCTCATCATCGTCTTCTTCGTCGTTTGCGAATTCGCTATCGTTTGAACCGTCGTAAGAGCCGGATTTGCTCTCGGTGGTTGCAGATGGGTTGGAATCGTCAGAAATCCATTCGTCATCATCGGAATTTTGAGCGAAAGCACTCGTGGAGAGCGCTAAAACCATGGACGCGAGAAGGCAAGATTTTGGCTATGTAGAACTTTAATGTTGAAGCACCGCCTGATGTTTAAAATTTTAAACAAAAAGGACTTTAAAAGGGCTTTTGGTGATTCGACAGGATTCAATGGCTCTTAAAAGCACGGTTCTTGCCAACATTCCATTAACAACAAAAAAGTTCTACTTATCCAAATTTATTTTTCTACTTTTTTACTCGTCTCAACATTTTCGTTTTGAAGTTTCAATATGATATCTCCAGAATCCGGGTCCATTATCATATCAAAACTTGACCGTATGGTAAACAGGATATTGTCTATATCATAAGTCACATCCAACGGCGGGACAATACACTTATTCATGAAATCCAGAATCAACTTTTCACGAGTGTAGTCCGATGCTTTGAGAGTGTTATCTTTCAGCATAAGAGTACTCAAGAAACTATAATGGGTCTCATAAGTATATTTACCCTCTAATTCCTTGGGGATATACGAAATTCCGTCCATCCGGATTACCGGTGAATTTTTCGTCAAGTTCCAGAACAAGAATCCCTTATAGCCTGGTTCATACGATTTTGTATGTGTCGCTTCACCAGAAGCCATAAATTCGTTAAAAGCATCCCTGCGGGTAAAATAGCTCTTCATCGCCATGTCATCTTCCGAAATGAATGCGGAGAAGACGCTTCCATACGGCGTATCTTTAAAGACTTTTCCAACATGGTAAATGCGCTTGACTCGGCCTTTAGCCGTTTTGGCACGATAAGTCACCTGCTTTGTTGCAGTGCTGCCGCTGCGCACCTGCTCTTTGAGTTCCCTATCCGTCTTTGCATAATCTTCGGGAAGAATCGTATTTTTAAAATCGACACCGATAAACTCGCGAAATTCATCGACGCTATCGCACTCAAAAATATCAAGTACGCGGGCATTCACATAAAGAATATCCGCATTTGATGCATCAAAAACAATGATGCCACCAGGGACATATTCCATGTAATTCAGCGCCACCTGATGGAGAAATTCTGCATTCTTGATTGAACCATCAATTTTGGCCTTAATCAATCCCTGGTCTTTGATAGGCGTGTGGATAAACTGGTAGGCACCCAAGCGGATACTTTCCTTTGCGAGTTCCATATTATCCGTCATGATGATAAAAGGAATCTGGAGATCGCGCCGATCACATTGGAATTTTTGAATAATCTTGAACCCGTCAATTTTAGGGAGGTCTGCATCAATCAATACAAGCGATATGCGGTTACCATATTCAAGCAAAATGTTCAGAACCTGTTCGCCATCTTCGGCAAGCAGCAAGTTATAATCTTTTCTCAATACGCTTTCGAGGAACGCCCTATTTTGCGGATTGACATCGGCAAGCAATATCGTCTTTGTCTCAGTCGGGAGAGAAGCCTTCGAATCTACTACAGAGCTATCAAAAGCACTGACATGTGTATTGCGCAAAGACATGTCATAAATATGACTACCATTAATATCGGCAATCAGGCTTCCGCTCAAAAAGACATACGTGCCATGAGCGGCGTACGTCATTTCTTTTGGTGCTTTATAAGCAGCCTTTTCCGCCTCATGAAGCGTGTAATAAGCAGGATCTTTAGGATCGTTGATTGAATTTTCAACATCTTCGATATTGGCAAAACCAATACTCAGAACTTGTTCTTCAAGTTGCTTATTTACAAAGAGGAACTTAAACAAACCATTTTTATATTCCAGAATACCCTTAGGAGAATCCACCAGGTAATCAAGGCGCCCCAATTTCGAATAAACAACACGTATATCACTGTCCTCGATAAGCATCCCGATGGATTTCATGTGCTCCATGGTATCTTTCAAAGGTTGCGGTTTTCCGTAATAGTAACCCTGAACCTTTTCGCAACCAATGCCCTTCAAGAAATCCATTTGTTCCTTAGTTTCTACACCTTCGGCCAAAGTCTTTAACCCAAGATTTTTCGCCATGCGGACGGTCGAACGGATTATCGTACGGGAAGCATCGTTAAAATTCGAGAGAAACGCCATGTCAATCTTGAGTTCATCGAACTTGTAATCCTTGAGGGTATTTAACGATGAATAACCACTTCCGAAATCGTCCATCCAAACTTCGTAACCCACCAGACGGAATCTTTGAATTTCGCTCTGGACATAAGAATCCGAAGCCATGATACTTTCTGTAATTTCGACTCGAATATACTCGCGTTCAATGTTATACTTCTGAAGAGCTTTTTCGACAACATCAAAAATATCGCAACCGATAAAGTCCAGACGCGAAAGGTTAAACGACACAGGAACCACAGGATGCCCCTGGTCAAGTTCCTCGCGCATTTCCTTACACACAAGCTCTACAATATGGCTATCGAGTTTATGGATTTGGCGAGATTCTTCGAGAGCTCCGATAAATACGGCCGGATTCAAAAAACCATATTGCGGGTCTATCCAACGGGCAAGCGCTTCCATGCCACAAAACGTTTCCGTAATTGTACGGACAACCGGTTGGTAGTAAACCTTGATATACCCCTTCGCAATAGCTTCGTCAATATGATTTACAACGTAGTTCTGGAGCAAAAGAGCTTTGCGCAAATCATCATCGTAATAGCGGATAAAGGTGTCGCCATTTTTCTTTTGTTCATGGCAAGCGAGTTTAGCCTTTTCACTTGTATCGAGGATTGCATCAAATTCGTCAATCTTGCAAATACCTACATAAAGGTCCATCGATATTTTCGAGATAAACCCCTTAACATTTCTACGGATTTCATTGAGTTTATCTTCTACATTACGGACATCTGCAATGACTGCAAAATGATCATTGGAAAAACGCCAAATCAAATTTTTCGGGAACTGTTTTTTAAGAGACGCCGCAAAATTGATCAGGAACTCGTTTCCCATATTGAAACCGTTTGCGCTATTGTACAGTTTCATCCCGACAATATCAAAAAAGATAATGGCAGGCTCACCGCCAGCATTCCTGATTTTATCTGCAAAGTTTTCACCGCACACGCGGCTATATTCCATATTCGGAAGGCCTGTCAGAGAATCGAAATAGCGGTCGGCATGTTCACTGACTCGCAATAAAACGGAATTCTTACCGTGCCAGCGCATCAAAGTTGCGCTTAAAATCAAGTCTTTGCCCGTGCGGGGATTTTGAACAATAGCTTCGCCCTTTTCGAGAATATCATCCACGGTAATCAGGCTCGACTCGCCGGCATTGAAGAAATACTCTTCAAACAAAATCCCGGAATCAAAAGCCTTTACCGGTTTCAAAATTCGTTCCACGGATGCGCTGACCATGTAAATTTCGTGAGTCTTGGCATCGAGAATAACATAGGGATTAACTTTATCTGTATTCAGATATTCAACAAGGCTATCATCAAAAATTAATCGATTTCCGCGGTTTGATTCTAGCGCTGCAGTCACGTCATCGTAAACAACGACTACATAATCATTTCCATCGTCGAATTGATCGTGGTACCCTACCGCATGGAGCGTGCGGAATTCTTCTTTACCATACAATTTTTGACGATAAACAACATCGTAATGGCAATTTTTCGCTTTTGCAAACTCTTTTGCCTTAGTCGCAACAAGCACGACATCTTCACGATGGACATCCCTGTACATGTCCGTATCAAGTAAAGAAATCAGATTTTCACGAGTGCAACCTGGAGGAAGCCAGCGAACAAGACCTTCTGAGACTAAAACCGTTTTAATGTATCCATCAACAAATTGATAGACAGCTATAGGGATCTCAGATTTTTCCAATACATCTCGCACCGACATAACCACACGCCTCCGTTAGCACGGGGGTGGATGCAAAATCCAACAACAATAATTCCGCTATCCACTCTCGAAACGACTCCATATACCACTCCCCCCCCCCAAAAAACGAAAATAACCTCTAATAATTAAAATAGTTTAAAATCCGCTGATTTGCAAGTTTTTTATCATATTTCCGTAATAAAATTAGAGGTTAGTGTGATTATGCGCAAAGCGATAAACAATCCTAAGCAGAAACCTTACGCCCCGCTTCGACAGCATCGGCAATGGCAAGCCCCGTAAATTCTTGAGCACTAAACCACCGACCACTCTTTTTGTCATCGAGAAGGACGCTCACAAGGGCTCCCGGGATAACTGTTTCCGGTGCATTCGGCGCATTCGGGCCACCGAGATCCGTACGGAGCCACCCCGGATCCATCACGTTCATCATCACGTCGGTTCCATTGAGTTTGCAGGCGAAATCCTTCACGAACTTGGTGAGGGCGGCCTTCGCGCAAGCATAACCGGCAAGTTCAGGCTCGTTGGCGATACCGCTCGTAGTGAGCTGCATGCGACCAAAGCCGCGCTTGATCATTCCCGGCAAAAAATGGTAGGCGATTTTAATCGGAGCAAAGAAATTTACCGCCATAGCCTGACGGAAGTCGTCCATCGTATTGGTCGTGTAGTCCGAAAAATAGTGGCTCATAAGGCCAGCATTGTTAAAAACAAAATCGATTTGCACGCCCAGGGCATCAATTTCTGCAAGAGCTGCATCAATTTCGGCTTCATTTTCGAGATTGCAACCCACAGCCTTCACCTGGACTCCATACGGAGCAAGTTCCGCAATTACCTTTTCGGCATGGCTTTTATCGCGCCCCTGCAAAATGAGATTTGCACCGAGTTTTGCCATTTCTATGGCAATAAGGCGACCGACACCGCGGCAACCACCCGTAATAAGACACCATTTCCCTTTCACGTCAATCATTCGTACTCCTTTGCGCCATGCGCAGAAAATTGGATATAATTCATTGCTTTTTCGAAAAATAAACAATAATCTCGACACCAAAACTCAAAAAAAGTCCATTCATGTACACATTTGTAAATGTATTTTTAGTCATTTTGACAACTATCGCATGCACTATTTTTTTTAAAGTTTTCATAAACTTGGTCTCGATGTACTACGAGACACTCCTACTACATGAAGCAATAAGGCTCCTTCTAATTTCGATCAGGCAATCGCGGCAACATACACAGCAGTCGCTATCCATCGAATCCGGGATATCCAGACAATTCATATCCCAAATGGAATGCGGGAAACGAGTACCTTCTCTCGACACCCTATCCCAGCTATCCATAGCCCTGAAAACAAACATCAGTTCACTCATGGTGGAGCTAGACCGCATTTACCAGCACCTATTCCGGCAAAGACAGGCCAAACAAATCGAGAAAATTGAGGAATTTTCTGCACAGAGCGCCGCTGAGCCCCGCAACCTAGGCCTACAATACATTCGCAACGCCAAAGGATTCCATCAGCCCTAGCCCTTAACAAAAAACTTAAAATTTTCTATCTTTGCGTCTGATGGAATGGCCGCGCAATATAAAAACTTTGACAACCGACGAGCTCAAAGCTTGGCTTCGGGATGTAGACGAAAAGCCCTATCGCGCTGATCAAATTCAAAAATGGCTATTCTGCCAGCAGGTGCGTTCTTACGACGACATGGGGAATATCTCCCCCACCCTCCGCGAAAAAATGGCAAAACAGTTCACGCTTTGCGGTCTCAAGGAAGACCAGCGTTCTGTTTCTGTCGATGGAACGGTAAAATGGCTGTTCCAGACCGAGGACGGTCACCACATCGAGACCGTGATGATTCCAGCAAATGGTCGCTATTCCGTTTGCGTATCGACTCAGGTTGGCTGCGCCATGAACTGCGCATTCTGCCGTACCGCCAAGATGGGATTCACCCGTAACCTCGAAGCAGGCGAAATCCTCGAAGAAATCATCAATGTGAACTGGTACCTGAAGGACAACGGCTTCATGAACGAAGAAGGCGGAGTCGCACAGGTGACAAATATCATTTTCATGGGCATGGGCGAACCGCTCAACAACCTTGAAAACGTTCACCGCGTCTGCTGCACCCTGCACAATCAGAAACTTTTCAACATGGGCGCAAAGCGCATGACCGTGAGCACTTCGGGAGTTGTCCCGAAAATCAAGGAGCTCGTGGACCGCAATACGCCCTGCTGCCTCGCCGTAAGCCTCAACAGCACGAACAACGAATACCGTTCGTCCGTGATGCCGGTGAACAAGACGTGGCCTATCGAAAAACTTTTGGAAGCGGTAGATGAATACATCCGCCGCACCGATAACTACGTGACGTTCGAGTTCGTGCTCATCCAAAACATCACCTGCACTCCCAAGGCCGCCAAGGAACTCATCCGTATTTGCGCCCCTCGCCGAGTGAAAGTGAATGCAATCGTGCTGAACGATGGCGATGACCCGACACTCCACGCCCCCACCCCCGAAGAGGTGGAAGACTTTCTCGCCGCTGTGCGAGCTGCTGAAATTCAAATCACGATCCGCAATCCGCGCGGTAGGGATATCCTTGCCGCATGTGGACAATTAGCGTACAAAAAGGAAGGTAAAGAATGTTAACGCAAAACCTCCCGGAATTCTGGGACAATCTTTATGCCGAAGGCAAGGACTACTGGAATTTCAAGAAGGCGACCCCGGCCCTGCTCGAATTTTTCAAGCACCCCTCCTGCCCTGCAGAGGGTTCCGTGCTGATTCCCGGTGCCGGATTCGGATACGATGCCGAGGCTTGGGCTTTGCGTGGACATGATGTTTTGGCTGTAGATTTTGCACCGACCGCTGTCGATGAACTGGACCATCTGAGCCGCAAACACAAGAATCTGCGCTCGCTCGACCTTGACTTGTTCACGCTTTCACCGAAGGACGCCAAGCGTGGCGGCCAGCTGTTCGACATCATTTACGATTACGGCACATTCTCGGCAATCCATCCGGGCCGCCGCGATGAATTCTTCGAAGTCTGCTACAAGATGATGAAGGATGACGGCATATTCATTTGCCTCATGTACCCGCTCATGAACGGCAAGACCATGCAGGGCCCTCCGCACTGCATGAGCGAAGGCGAACTCATGGCTCGTCTGGACGGCGTGTTCGACATTGTTGAACGCGTGAAGCCGACGAACAGCATTCCGGGCCGCGAAGGCAAGGAAGAATTCTGGCTCATGAAGAAGTGTCTGTAATTATCACGCAGCTATTTTAGTTGTCACCCCGGCCTCTGTGTCGGGGTTTTCTTTTTATAGACTTTGGGCTTGTAAAAAATGAACGGAGCACTCCACACGCGCCCCAATTTTTTGTATTTTTGCACCAGTTTTAAACAAGGATTTTTACTATGGCAAACGATTTATGTCCCTGCGGTTCTGGCAAAGCATACTGCGACTGCTGCGAACCAATCATTAAGAAGACAGCTCTCGCCCCGTCCCCCGAAGCATTGATGCGCTCTCGCTATACCGCTTACGCAAAGCACGAAATCGCATGGCTCAAGGACTCCCTCGAAGCAACGCAGCGCGACGACTTTGACGAACCGAGCGTAGAAGCTTGGAGCCGTCAGTCCGAATGGCTCGGCATCGAAATCAAGCAGACCAAGACCGAAGAAGAAAAGAACATCGGCTGGGTCGAATTTGTCGCTCGCTTCAAGCAGGGCAACATCACCCGCAACCACCACGAACTTGGCGAATTCCACAAGGTCGGCGGTGCATGGTTCTTCTATGACGGTCGTGCCGTGAAGCAGGAAACCATCCGTCACGAAGGTCCGGTTGTTGGCCGTAACGACCCGTGCCCGTGCGGTTCTGGCAAGAAATACAAGAAGTGCTGCGGCGCGGATAAGTAGGAAGTTAAGAGTTCTGAGTTACTAGTTACTAGAATTTCTAGTAGCTGTAATCTATAAACTAATAACTTAATAATCCTAGTAACTATCAACTATTAACTAGTAACTAAATCAAATGTTCAAGATATTTGTAGATGGCGAAGCAGGAACAACCGGCCTGCAAATTTACGAACGCTTAGCCAAGCGTAACGATCTCGAAATTCTCAAGATCAATCCGGAACTCCGCAAGGACGTGAACGAACGCCAGAAGATGATCAACGCTTCTGACGTGACCTTCCTCTGCCTCCCGGATGCCGCCTCCATGGAAAGCGCCGCCCTCTGCACGAATCCGGACACACGCATCATCGACGCCTCCACGGCTCACCGCGTGAACCCGGCTTGGACATACGGTATGCCGGAACTTTCGACCGCCCAGCGCGAAGCGATTTCCAAGAGCAAGCGCATTGCAAACCCCGGTTGCCATGCCTCGGGCTTTATCCTCGGTGTGCACCCGCTCATTGCATCGGGAATCCTCCCGAAGAGCGCAAACCTCGCCGCTTACAGCATCACCGGTTACTCCGGTGGTGGCAAGAAGCTCATTGCCGAATACGAAGCCGAAGAAAACTTAAGCCACAAGGCCGGTGAATCCAAGGCAATCATGGCTCCCGCCCCGTACGCGCTTGCGCTCGCCCACAAGCACCTCCCTGAAATGAAGAAGTACTGCGAACTTGAAAATGTTCCGTTCTTCAACCCGGTGCTTGGCCCATACTACAAGGGTATGGCCGTGACGGTCGCTATCTTCCCGAACATGCTCACGAAGAAGGTCGGTCCGCAGGACTTGACCGAAATCCTCGCCAAGCATTACGAAGGTTCGAAGTTCGTGAAGGTCTTGCCGTACGAAGCAGCTCCGGTGCTGTTCAACGGCCGCTTGGACCCGACTGTCTGTAACGATACGAACAACGCCCGCATCCAGGTATTCGGCAACGAGAACATGATGCAGGTGACAACGATTATCGACAACCTCGGCAAGGGTGCTAGCGGCGCTGCTATTCAAAACATGAATATCGCGCTCGGCCTCGATGAAACGATTGGTTTGGTCTAATCCGCAATCGTCATCAATCAAATTTCACAAAAGCGCCAAAACTCTATGAGTTTTGGCGTTTTTTGTTTTTGGAGGTGAAATTTATGCAACCAAATCCATAAGGTCAAAGTACATCAACCTTGTATGCGGATCGTCATCTTCAGAATTCATAAACCGAAAGCCATTCTTTTCATAAAAAGGAACAGCGTTCAAATACGCATCCACCGTCAAAAATCTACAACCAGTCTTGTTGTCAATAACAAACATAGACTTAATGTAATTGAGGATTGTTGTCCCAATTCGCTGTTTCTTAGCCGACACATCAACACCCAAACGGCATAACTTGACCGCAGGATAGCTTTTTAAACGTTTTTCATTTGGAAAACCGTTCTTTTTTCGGAATCGATTGAATTCTGTTTTATCCCTGAAATTATCCAACGCAACTCTGTCATTTGCAAGGCTGCAATAAGCCAGCATTTTACCAGTATCTGCATCGGCATAAGCATAACTCACAGAGAGTAAATGTTTTTGAAATGCAGACGCTCGATTCAGAATGAAATCATCCAAATCGTGATCGCCACAATTAAAGTTTCTGACAGAATCTGATTGATCTAAACGAATAAATCTGTATCTTTTTATACCTTCTTGAACCACGGATCAATACCTCCATTAGCTTCTTCTCGGGCACGCTTTTCAGCCATACCACGTTCGTAAGCCTTTTTCATAAACTCGTAATCGCGCAAACGCTGGGCACGAGCTTCTGGAGTTTCCGGTCGACGAATTTTCATGTTTTCAAGAAAACGACGAGCATCCTCGCCATAAAGAATCGGAGTTTCACGAATCGGTCTAGCCATAGCATTGTCCTTTATTTTTCATATAAGTAACGCATATAATAACTATGGAGAATCACTAGACAGGTGAAACCCGGCAACACACTACTAAGGTGTGTTCCTATAATATAAAATGATGAAATTTCAAAAACAAGGGGTCGTTCGTCAAGCGATTTATTTTGTCAACAACCGTTTGCAAGAATCAAAAGATTTTACAAAAGATAAAGTGAGCCCGAGGCTCCACCAAAGGAGATTGCCCATCAAGTAGGGAATGACAAGCCCTCCCCTCTTCCACAAATCGCAAAAATTTCTAAATTTGGGCTATGTTCTTAGACGAAAAAAATATTGAAGTTCGCTCCGGCAGAGGCGGTGACGGCATCTGCAGTTTCCATCGTGAAAAGTTTGTACCCCTCGGCGGTCCCGATGGCGGTGATGGCGGTCGTGGCGGTC
This sequence comes from Fibrobacter sp. UWB11, assembly GCF_900143015.1. Classification (NCBI taxonomy): domain Bacteria; kingdom Pseudomonadati; phylum Fibrobacterota; class Fibrobacteria; order Fibrobacterales; family Fibrobacteraceae; genus Fibrobacter; species Fibrobacter sp. UWB11. The sequence continues at coordinate 1,882,091 of NZ_FSRT01000001.1, forward strand.
ACGTGATTTTGCAGGTGAACGAGCAGTACACCACGCTTCTCGACATGGGCAACACGCACATTTACAAGGCAAAGAGCGGTCAGCCCGGTGGCGCAAAGCGCTGCTCCGGCGCATCTGCCGAAGATTTGATTATTAGCGTTCCGCGTGGCACAATCGTCAAGGACGAACAGGGCCACATCCTCACGGACTTGACCGAACCGGGCCAGAAGTGGATTGCGGCTCGCGGCGGCAAGGGCGGCATGGGCAACCAGCATTTCGCAACCCCGAAGGTGCAGGCTCCACGCAAGTGCACTCCGGGTGAAAAGGGCGAAGTCCGCCAACTGTTCCTCGAACTCAAGCTCATGGCAGACGTGGGTCTCGTGGGCTTCCCGAACGCAGGCAAGTCGAGCCTCGTGAACAAGATTTCTAGCGGTCGCCCCAAAGTTGGCGACTATCCGTTTACAACGCTTGAACCGGTGCTCGGTATCGTCCAGGTGAACGGCCACAGCTTTGTGGTTGCCGATATTCCGGGTCTCTTGGAAGGCGCAAGCGAAGGCAAGGGCCTTGGCCACCAGTTCCTCAAGCACATCGAACGTACGCACACGTTGCTCTTTGTGATTGACGGCTTTGCCGAAAACGCCTACGAACAGTTCAAGGTTCTCAAGGAAGAGCTCAAGGCATTCCACCCGAAGCTTGCCGAAAAGAACTTTGTCGTAGCGCTCAACAAGAGCGACCTCGGCATCGAAAACGCTATCAAGGAATTCAAGAAGCACCGCCAGAAAGTGGTCATCACATCGGCAGTGACAGGCGAAGGTTGCGCCGAATTGCAGCAAGCCTTGGATGCTGCAGTGCCCCATATGCACAAAAAAAGCATCGGTTGGAGCAAAAAAGCGTAACAGTTGCTTAAAATTATTGTAAATTCTTTAATATGAAGGCGACTCAGTCCAACATAACTAAGAAGGAACTCGTTGATGAAATCGCTTCCCAGACCGGTTTTACGCAAGTAAAAACCAAAGTCATCGTGGAAGAACTCATCAACGCGATTTCTAATTCCGTTATCGAAGGAAGCAATATTGAATTGCGTGGATTCGGTCGCTTCAAAAATAAACAGCGCAAGGAACGCCGCACCCGGAACCCCAAGACTGGCGAGCTGGTCAATATCCCCGCCCAAACGCGTCCGGTTTTCGAACCTAGCAAGGATTTAATCGAAAAAATCAATAAGCTTCCTTTCGACTTAGAAGAAGAGGCTTTTGTTCCTAAAGATGGCAAAGAAAGAATCTAGTACGCCCGTTATCCAGAACAGAAAGGCAAATCACCTTTACTTTGTGGATGAAACTTTTGAAGTAGGAATCATGCTTATCGGGTCGGAAGTCAAATCTATCCGCGATGGCAAATGCACACTGGGCGAAGCATGGATCGATATCGACGAGAACAAGGACGAACTTTGGCTTGTCGGTGCACACATTGACGAATACCTTTTCGCGAATCGTTTCAACCATTTCCCTGCACGCAGAAGAAAGCTCCTCGCCCACACGCACGAAATCCAGAAGATGCGTAAGGCAAAGGAATTGAAAGGTTGTACCATCATTCCGCTGAAAATGTACTTTAAGAACCGTATTGCAAAACTCGAAGTAGGAATATGCCGAGGCAAGGATCAACACGACAAGCGACAGGACATTCTAGTCCGCGACGCCAAAATGGAAATGGCTCGCGCTGCAAAAGCCCATCGCTAATTATTGCTTTGCTACTGTTCGCATGTAGCCTCACCCTAGCGGCATCAGCCAGGGTCGATGTGGAGTCGATTGCTCGCGAAGTCAAGGGGTCGTTCCGCTGGTATCCCGTACAAAAAACTTTTTCGATTGTTTCCGCCAAGGATACGATCAAGTTTGCCGTTGGCATTCCGTACATGACTCGCAATGGTCGTACGACAGAACTTTCGCAAGCACCGCAACTTGAAAATGGACATATCTGGATTGCAGAAAACGATGCAAAAAAGATTTCCAATAAAGTCGCGGCAGTCCCTGTCACAAAGACCGAGACCGCACAAGCCAAAGCAAATGAAACTGCGCCGGCGAAGCCTGTTACAAAGCTCGCCGAACAGAAACCTGCACAGCCAGTCGTTGTCAAACCGAAGGCTCCCAAACAAGAAATTGCAGGCAGCCGCGAAGTTCGCACCATCGTAATTGACCCCGGACACGGAGGCAAAGACCCAGGCGCTTCGGGCAAGAAGTCCCAAGAAAAAGATATCGTTCTTGCCGTCGCAAAGCTTTTGCGCAAGAACCTTGCAGACGAAGGCTTCAACGTGAAGCTCACCCGCAGCAAGGATGTTTTCATTGAACTGCGCCAACGAGCAAACTTGGCGAACCAATGGGATGGCGACCTTTTCATCAGCCTGCACTGCAATGCCATCGATGCAACCGAAGAACGTAAAAAGATAATCCAAGGTTACCAGTTCTACGTACTGCGCGCCCCGGAAAGCGAAGAAGACAAGGCTATAGCCCGTCGTGAAAACGCAGTCGCCACGCTCTACGGCGAAAAAAATGCCAAGGACGAACTTTCACCGTTGGAATGGTTCAAGCTCGAAGCTCGCCTCGAACAGTACAAACAAACTAGTTACCTATTCACGGAAAAATTGCTAGACAGTTTCGATGGCGGGAAAATCAAGAAGATGAACACAGGCGTCGGCGGTGCCGGATTTATGGTTCTCGTCGGTGCCATGATGCCTGCAGTGCTCATTGAACTTGGCTTTATCAGCAACGAAGAAGACGAAGCCTACATGATGACCAAGGCTGGCCAGCAAGACCTCGCCGACCGCATTGCAGAAGCTGTGAGCAAGTACAAAGACGCAGTCCACAGCTACCGAGAAACGCTGGGACGATAAATCCGTTCTTTTTCAACGCGGATGCCGAAAGCGGCATTCCCTTTAGCAGTTTTTCCGTTGACTAAATACGGTTTTGCAACTGGCTTAACTTTATTCCTATTACGAACTGGTTTTACAATAGGTGAAGGCGGCAAAACACCTTTTCCAACAGGCAATTCGCCGCTATATGACGGAATTTTGCTAAACGTGGGCGTTCCGTCATCTTGGAAAATACATTGGTGAACATAATAAGCCGGGAATCCTTGCTTTGTCACCCTATAATTCCAATCATACACCGTATCGTACACAGTTATATATTGGCACAACGCGTAATACGAAGAGTCCTTTTTATACACAAAATAATTCGTATCATTCGCCGTACTATTTTTTAATGAGTGCTTATATGATTCCGTCAAGGAATGCCAACTACCGTCCCGTTCCTCATAAAAAGCCAAAGAATCATTCAAATCGAGAGTAGTCCCTTCTTTTAAAGCATCCTTTGAATTGACACTCCAAAAATTTTGGTCATATTCAAAAAAGGCGACGTTTTTCATTGTAAAATTACAAGCCCCATATAAAATGCCACAAACGCAAGCAGCATCCCACTGCCAAACACTATAGCCTTTGCCATTTTCAAAAACAACGCTGTCTTTAGAAAATCCCCAAACAGGATTATCAATATAATCCGAGGAACTCAAATTCACTATAAAAGACTGTTCCCATTCTTTTGCTTGAGCCGTACCAAGTCCCATCACAAAAGCAACAGCCAGTCCAGACAAGAATAAACTTTTTATGTTTCTCATTCCCATTTTCTCCTTTTTTAACAATATACAATTTGCTCAAATAAATTCATACGCGAGATGTTTTATTTTACAAATTGAATTTCCAGGAACATGAAACAAAATTTTATTCAGCCTTTTTTAATTCTTTCTCAATAAGCTCAAGGCATTCCGCAAGAATCGCATCGTATTTTTCCTGATAGATTTCAGTCGTTGCAGGAGCGCCGTCCGCACAAGTTTTTGTTTTGGCGATATAGCCATCAAACCAGTAACCAGAATACATTCTCAACCGAGAATCATTCCCTTCCCCACTATCTTCAGTATAGGGAGCTAAGCGTCCTTTCAACGTTTTGTTTTCACGATCCAAAAGACTCCCTAAATATTTTTGTTCGGCTTCGGGTCTTGCAATATTTTGTATGAACTTTTCAGAAACAATCTCATACAATTTTTTCTGCACATCAGCAAGGACATCCGTAAATAAGGCAAAATCTCCCTGCGGGCAATTTTTTACAATAACATCTGGCGCGACGCCATGAGCCTCATCATATTCTTTTTGGCTCGTATAGAATTTTTTCCCATCTAATTTAACATCGCTATAAGAGCTGTCATTAGAACATTTCATGTCCACAAACATACGCATTGGGCAGCCCCCATAAGAGATGCCATAAAGCGGTTCTTCCCGAAACAAGTCCTTAACAGCACCGCAAGACTGGAGAGCACTTTCCCATCTTGAGATAATTTTTTCGGACAACGTTGTATCCGAACCCAAATACTTTTTATAATCATCACAAGAAATATCTTTTGTACTACTGCAAGCCGTCATTCCCATATAAGAATTAGCATAACAAGTCACAGAGGGATCTCTAGCCAAAACATAGCTCGCAGCACTAGATGAGCTTCTAGCTATTGAAGAACTACTCAAAGAAGGCGTTTCGCTAGATGAGCTCATCTCTGACACTGTAGACGAGGAACTAGGAGGTGGCGGAGCATCAGACGAACTTGATTCAGAAACAATCGCAGAACTCGATTCAGGCGCTACGGCAGAACTTGAAGATTCATCGCCCAAACCTCCCCTATTCGCATCCGCCGATGAATCTGGATTTGCCGCCTGAGCCATGGGGAACTGCGGATTTGATTCCGAGCAACTCGCCCAAAAAAACGATGCAACAGTCAAGCAACTCAAGCGCCAAAATTTTCGAATATTCATAAGATTCTCCTTTTTTCTTCAACATATAATTTATCAAAATCGATTTTTCAAAAGACATTCAAAACAAACAAAAAACGTTGACATTCCGTCAATATCGCACAGCAACAATCTATTCTTCAGCGCTAGCAGCCTTGACTTCATTTTCGATAATTTCAATACACTCGGCAAGAATTGCATCGTATTTTTGCTGGTAGCGTTCCGTTATTACAGGCGTGCCGTCTTCGCAAGTTTTGGTTTTGGCAATATAACCATTGAACCAATTTTTCGAGGCTTGTTTCATTTTGTAGCCATACCCACTATCTTCATAATAATCAAACAAATAAGGATATAAAAACCCCTTCAAAGCTTTTTTCTCTTGGTCCAAAAGTCTTTCCAAATATGCCTTGCCTTTTTCAGTCAAAGATGAATTTTCTTCAAGTTGCTTAGACAACTTTTCATACAAAGTTGTCTGTACGTCCGCAAGAACATCAACAAACAAAGCATACTCTCCTTGCGGACACGATTCTGTTAAATTCTCTGGAACAATTCCTTGAATTTCATTGTATTCTTGAATGCTTGTATAAACTTTTTTATTTTCATCGGTCACATAGTGAGCGTAAGTGTCGCCATTTGAACACCACATTTTGGAAAACAACTTAGTAGAGCAACAAGGACTACAGCCATAAACCGCCGGAGACATTTCAGAGATACCTTCACACGATTCCAATTCTTCTTCCCAAGAAGACAGAAGTTTTTCGGAAACCGATTGTTTTTTCTCTAAAATAGTTTTCAGTTCATCACAAGAATATTCTTTTGCACAAATAGAAACTTGTTGCCTTACTTTTTCACAACTCACAGAAGGGTCTCTCGCTAATACATACTCAGCAGAACTTGAACTGCTAATTGGACTATGACTAGACGAGCTTTCAACGCCCGACGAACTCGATGCGGATTCAGAAGAAGAACTTTGCGGTGGCGAATCGGAAGAGCTTGATTCAGGCGCTACTGCAGAACTTGATAATTCGCTAGAGCTACTTTCATTTGCATCAGACGATGAATCAGGATTTGCTGATGGCGACATCGGAAATTGCGGATTTGAATCCGAACAACTCGCCCAGAAAAGCGAAGCAACAGTCAAACAAGTCAAACGCCAAAATTTACGAATATTCATAAGATTCTCCTTTTCCCTTAATATACAAACAAGCTATCGCAAAACAAAGCGTTTCTAAAGGAGCTTTCAAAATCTCCGTTGACGTTAAGTCAATAAAAAAACCGACTGCTTTTTAGCAATCGGCTTTTGAGATTCCCGCCTTCGCGAGAATGACAAGCACATATCTCTCGTCTTACTCAGCGTCCATGTCAGCTTCGTCGATTTCGGCGTTGTGATAGACTTCCTGAACGTCGTCGTGATCTTCGAACTTGTCGATGAGCTTGAGGAGCTTCACAGCGTCATCGTGACCGAGTTTAACCGGATCATTCGGAACGTAGCTGAGTTCAGCGCTCATCATTTCGATGCCAGCAGCTTCGAGAGCCTTGGAAACAGCATCGAAAGCTTCCGGAGAAGTGGAGATTTCATGAACGCCATCTTCCGTGCTCATGTCTTCTGCACCAGCTTCGAGAACGAGGTCCATAATCTGATCTTCCGGATACTTTTCAGCATCAACGACAATCACGCCCTTGTAGGTGAATGCCCAAGAAACGGAACCAGATTCGCCCATGGAGCCGTTGTTCTTGTTGAAGATGTTACGGATTTCAGCAACCGTACGAACCTTGTTGTCGGTCATGCACTGCACCATGATAGCAATGCCTGCCGGGCCGCGTCCTTCGTACAACGGTTCCGTCATTTCGGTACCAGAGTTAGCACCCGTACCCTTGGCGATTGCACTTTCGATGTTCTTAGTCGGCAAGCTCTGGCTCTTGGACTTGAGGATTGCAGCACGGAGACGCGGGTTAGCGTCAGGGTTGCCGCCGCCGAGCTTTGCAGCGATGGAGATTTCCTTAATAAGCTTGTTCCAAGCCTTGGCGCGAGCAACGTCGGTTTTGGCTTTCTTGCGTTTGGTGGTGGCCCATTTGGAGTGACCTGACATAATTTACCTCTAGGTGGTTTTTGATAAAAATTTAAAAAAGTTCTACTTCTTGTTCATTTTGCAGAGGCGTTTCTGCTTTGCGCTAAGTTTGCGGCTAGAGCAATCCAACGAGCTATCTTGCTTTTTGGACTTGATTTTCACCTTTTCGCTCTGCATCCTAGCTCTACGTTCAGACTCTTCGCGAGCCTTACGTTCTGCTTCGAGAGCCTTCGCCTCTTTGCGCTTCTGCTGCATATCGACAAGCTTTGTCTTGTCTATAGGAACAGCGGACGCCCTTGTAATTTCACGTTCGTACTTACCGCTCCAGATTCTACCGAGAAGCGAGCCAGACTGGAGAGCATCATCCAAAATGCTCTGTGCCCAGCTGTCGTTTGCAGGCGGCAAAAGTTTGAACGACAAGTTACGAATTCTAGTCGGTTCTTCGTCGTAATAAAGCATCATATCGAAGAAGCCCACGTTGTATTCTTCGCCATCGGAACCGGCAGCAATCTTGTCCGGAATGTAGGCAAGCACAGCGTAAAGAGCTCTATCGAAAAGAGCCGTTATAAGGACATCAGAATCTCCACCGGGGGCCTGGACTTCACCTTCCGCAAGGAATGCCCAAGGAGCCACATCGACTCTGAGCCTGAACTTGTGGAAGCCGTGTTCAGCCTTCTTGAGCTTGATCAAAGCACCAGAGAAAGCCTGGAATCCCGGCTTAAGAGAGCCTTCCTGCGCGAACACGAATGCACACGCAAGGAAGATGACCGTTAGAATTTTTTTCATTTCCCTAATCCAATTCGCTTAATTTGTCCTTAGTTCTTGAAGAACAAAGCCTTTGCAGCTTCGAACATCGGATCCTTTTCATCCGGGTTACGGCATTCCGTATAGATACGAACCTTCGGTTCCGTACCGGACGGGCGCACGAGCATCCAAGAATCATCGTCGAAGATGACCTTCACGCCATCGAGCGTGAGGAGCTGCTTCACAGTCTTTTCATTTGCACCGACCATGACCTTTGCACCCGGCTTAGCGATATCGGCAATGGCGTTCACCTTAGCCTTGAGCGGTTCGCCAACGAGGGACTTGTCCACTTCGAAACCAGAACGGGTCGGATAGAAGCGGCCGTATTCTTCGTACAAAGCATCGAGGTATTCGCCGAGGTTCTTGCCTGTCGTAGCAAGAATTTCGAGAGCGATGAGGAGACCGAACTGAGCGTCCTTTTCGAGCGTGTTGTTGAGGCCAGAGATACCGTCAGATTCTTCGAATGCAACGAGAGCCTTCTGCTTGGCATTGCGAGAGAGCCACGGGCGGAAGTTCTTGAAGCCCACCGGAGTTTCCATGACAGGCACGCCAAGCTTTTCAGCGATGATGTTCACGAAGTTGGAAGTTGCAACGGACTTAGCCACGCAGCCCTGTTCCTTGCGCCAGGTTGCCATGTAGTGGAAAGCGATTGCACCGAACTGGTTCATGTCGATTTCGCGAGTGCCATCGTAGAAACGGATACGGTCACCATCCGGGTCAAAGATTGCACCAAGACGGAACCAGGACTTGCTTTCGTCGAGGACCTTGCGAACCTTTTCAAGGTTCTTGCTGGACGGTTCCGGTGCGATACCACCGAACAAAGAATCGTCTTCGTTGCGGAGCGTGATGAGGCATTCCGGATTGTCGAGGAGAGCAGCCGGGCGGCGACGGGTAGAACCGTGAACGTGGTCGCACACAAGTGTGAGGCGCCCCTTCTTGATGAATTCCTTGATGCGGTCGAACTTGATCGTTCCCTGCTTCACGAGGAATTCCTTATAAATCTTGAGGGAGTCGATAATTTCCCAGTCAACCTTGGAGACCGGTTCAAACTTCCAAGTAGCCATCATTTCGTTAGAAAGCTTGGTGATGACGTTCGTGATTTCCGGACCAGCAGGACCGCCGTCAGCCGGATTGAACTTAATACCATTGTAATGGCTCGGGTTGTGGCTCGGAGTCATGTTGATGGAGCATGCGGCACCGAGCATTTCAATTGCAGCGGAGAATTCCGGAGTCGGCATTTCGCCACCGTAGTAAACCTTCACGCCAGCCTTTGCAAACTGGTCTGCGACAGCTTCGCAGAATTCGTGACCGAGCAAACGGTTGTCATGGCCAACGACCACACCGCGCTTCTGAAGTTCAGCAAAGTCCTTGACACCCAGAGCAGCGAAAAGTTCCGGAGTTGCTTCCTTGTACAAACGCACAATAGCAGCACCGACAACCTGCAAGTTGCGGAGCGTGAATTCAGAACCGATTTCACCGCGCCAGCCGGAGGTACCAAAGCTGACCTTAGCCGGTTCCTGGGAGGTCAAAGCGACCTGCTTCACGGTTTCAACCAGGTTCATATCGGTAGCCGGGTTGAATTCGGGGGACTGAATCTTTTTCCAAATCTGGGTAATGTTTTCCATAACGGTTCCTTTTTAGTTTTAACGCGCAAAATTTAGAAAAACTACAGCAAGAAGGAGACAAAAGATAGGCGGAAGAAGCGCAAAATTAAGGGGGTTACAATTCCTGTAAAAATTTCAAATTTCAGCAAGCCTCATTTCGAACAAAGTCTCAAAATAAAACTACCCCATCCACCTTAAATAGATTGCCGCCACCACGCTTTGCTCGTGGCAGGCTCTGCTTCGCTCCTCGCAATGACGTTTTTTCAAGCTACAACTCTTGATTTACAAGCCTTTAATTTCGCCATATTTTTCGTTCATATTTCGTCCTTTGTCTTCCTTCTAATACTATATTTAGGTCACTATGCAAATTACAAACGCTTCTCAACTTACTGGTGTTTTCCCCGCGTTGTTCACCCCGCTCAAGAACGACGATCCTAAGAACCTTCGCAACTCCATCGACTACAAGAAGATGGGGCAGATGATTGACGATGTTATTGCAGCTGGTGCTAGTGGTGTGCTCCCCGCCGTGACGACGGGCCAGAGTGCAACGGTCTCTCCGCAGCAGCACTTGGATATCATTAAGTTCACGCTCGACTACGTTGACGGTCGCGTTCCTGTGATTGCAGGCGCAGGCTCCAACTGCACGCGCGAATCTATCGAGATGATCGAAAACGTTTTGAAGATTGCTCCGGTGGCAGTCCTCTGCGTGACAGGCTATTACAACAATCCTCCGCAAGAAGGTTTGCTCAAGCACTACCAGACGCTCAGTAGCGAAACGGGTGCAAAGATCGTTATTTACAACGTTCCGGGCCGTACATCCAGCTATGTCCATCCGGACACCTTGATTGCTCTTGCCGAAGACAAGAACATCATCGGTCTCAAGCAGGCGGTTGAATTTGGTTTTGGCGAAAAGTTCCACGAAGACACGATGCGCGTCATCAAGGAAACAAAGGGCAAGGACTTCGCCGTGATGAGCGGTGAAGACGGTCTCTTTGCTGACCTCCTTGAAATGGGCGGCACGGGTATCGTGAGCGCAACGGGCAACATCCCGGAAGCTTGCAAGACTTTCGTTGACCTCTACAAGGCTTTCCAGGCTGGCGACAAGGACAAGGCTCACAACTTGCAGAAGGCTGCACGTGACTACATCGACGCCACGTTCTGCCGCAAGAACCCGATTCCTCTCGGAACGCTCTTCAACAGCCCGTTGTTCCAGCCGCTCGTAAGCGTGAAGGACACGGCTAACGGTGCTGACGCTGTTGCCCGCATCATGAAGCTCATCGACGAGAAGGCAACCAGCTTGAAGAAGTATCACGCCTAATAGGCAGTAGGAAGACTTTTTAACAGGAGAATCACAATGGCTAAGAATGAAAAATCCGTTACCGACTTGGTCTGCGAACACATCAAGAAGCAGAAGCTTCTTCCGATCCCGGTGCAGACTCTGAACGAAGAAGCCGAAGCCACTCGCTACTTCGGCGGCGACCTCAAGGAATTCTTGGCAGCAGCCAAGACTCTCGGCGCAAAGGGAATCTTCGTTGAAACACTTTATCTGGAAGACGACGAATTCTACTACGACAGTGGCATCGACGATGAAGAATATCTCGCCATGAACAGCGATTTCAACAACGAATGCTGCTGCGGTGAAAACTGCAAGTGCAAGAAGGGCGACAAGAAGTCCAAGAAGGCCGAAGATGACGATAAGGTCGACGGCGTTCTCTTGGAACCGGAAGATCTCGAAGGTCTTGACCTCTCCCTCCTCCGTCCGGAAATTGCAAAGTTCCTCGACCGCGTTGGCGAAAGCTGCGGCGTGCGCTTGACCGTTCCGGGTGTGGATCACCTCGAAGTCGAAATTTTCGCTGACTGGTACGACGAATTCGCAGAACTCGTGGACGAAGCTTCTGAAATCATCGAAGAAGATCCGAACGGCGCTCTCGAACAAGTCGAAGCCATGTTCAAGGAAGCTGAAAAGGCTGCCAAGGAAGAAGACAAGAGCGTGAAGAAAATCGCCGCTCATCCTCCTAAAAAGACCGCAAGCGCTAAAGCTAAGAAGTAAATCCTTCAGAGCGCTTGCTCTCGCAAAAGCGTGCAAAACGAGCGTCGCGAAATTATGCTTGCATAATTTCATGACCGAGTAAAGCCGCGGACGCTGAAAGCGTCAATCACGACCCGTTAATACGGGTCGCTTTTTGCTCACGGAAATCTAAGAAGTAATCTTCGACTTTAGACAAAGTATTTACGCGAGTTCCGTTTCGGGACCCGCGTTTTTTTGTATGTAAAAACGTGCGATATCTTCGAACTATTCCCGTAGCGTTCCCGCGGCATTATTAAGCAGTTCACGCCGCATTTTAACATTTTCCATTTTTCTCATTTAACGGATTTTTCGCAGTACGCTCGCAAGCATCTGGAGCACATGTCGATATATGCAAAAACGCTCCCCGGCGGGGAGCGTTTTTTACAGTCTTAGGAGGAGAGACTAGTTTACTTCACGGAGAAGCGCTGCATGTATGCGCCCTGCTTCACCATGTAAATGCCGGAGTTCTTGAAGTTAGCCTTGAGCACTTCGTTCACGGTAGCACCAGCTTCGACCTTCACGTTGCCGAGGTAACGGCCCTGCATGTCGAACACCTGGAAGTTGCCGCTCTTGAGTTCCATCTTCGGAGTTGCATGGATAGCAACCCTAGAGCTAGAAGATTCAACCTTCTTCGAAGAGCTAGACTTAGCTTCGCTAGAGCTGGATTCAGGCTGCGGAAGCGGATGAGCCTTATCGGTCATCTTGAAGTAGGTCACGTCGAAGGATCCCGAGCCACCACCGGCTTCCACGAGCACCTTGGCTTCGTACATCTTCCCCATCTTCATGCCGAGTTCTTCCCACTTCTTCATGTGGGCAGTGATGTCGATATGGCCGCAAGAACGAGCACTCTTACGAACGCTGAAGTATTGCGGGAAGGTCTGCGTACCCTTAATGGAGGGCTGCTGGACACGGGTATTCTGCCAGATTTCGTAGGTGTCACCATCAACCGTAAATTCGCCCTTTCTCTGGCCGAGGAGGTTTGCACCCGGCTTATTGAACCAGTCATCAACAATGTAGTATTCTACGAGCGGATCCACCGTCCAGCCATAGATACCGATGTAGTTGTAGCCACCTGCACTACCCTGCTTGCTCCACTTGAAATAGGCATCGATAGGGCCAACCTGTTCATAGGTCTTATCTTCGTTATACTTGAAGCCGACACGAGCAAGGAAGTCGTTGGTACCATTCCAGCTTGCCTTATAAGTACCGTTGTCATAGAACGTCATGGAGTTGTTACCACCCTGATACCAAATTTCATAGTGGTACGGAGAGCTGCCGACGTTACCCGTCACGCTAGAGTTGTTCTGACCCTGAGTTCTCGTTTCTTTGCCTTCATGGCCCATAGCGTCCTTGCAGGCGTCAATTTTACCAGAAACGTTGCCGTTACCCTTAGAGGAACTGGATTTCGGTGCATCCGTAGAAGAGCTAGACTTCACAGAAGAGGAAGAAACCGGATCAGAGCCGTTTTTCACATAGACCTTGGCATGCGGGAAGTCCATGTGACCACCGCGGACTTCGCCATTCACGTTACCAGCTTCACCAAGCACCTTGGCTTCGTAGAGCTTACCCATGGACATGCCCATCTTTTCCCACTGTCTCATGTGTTCGGAAATATTGATGGTACCGCAATCGCGCGGAGAGGTACGAACGCTGAAATACTGATAGAACGTCACGTTACCGCTGTTCTTAATAGCCGGACCTGTACGGGTATTGCGATAAACAGTATAGGTACCGCCGTCAACCGTAATGGTACCCTTTCTTTCGTTACCAATCCAGCTACCCGGCATATCATTGGCGAGGGTGTTATCAATCACGTAGTATTCGACCAACTGGCTAGGCGTTCCAGAAACACCTTCCATCCAGCCATAGATACCGATATAAGAGTAACCCACATTCTGGGCACCGCTCTTCACAAGCTTGAACTCGGCAATCATATCACCACCAAGTTCCTTATAAGTCTTGTTACTGCCAAGAGAAAGACCTGCACGGCAAAGATAGTCCTTAGCACCAGTGATATTGCAATCCATGGAACCATCGCTATAGAAGGTAGCACTACCACCATGACCGTTTTCGTCCCAGAGTTCGTAACCGATATCGCCGATTTTGCCAGTCTGGTTCGAGGTAATCGTCACTTTCTGACCGGAATGCTGAGCATTGGTACAGAAATCCTGTGCAAATACACCGGAAGCTAGTCCAAATGTTAGAGCTAACCCGATCTTGGCTGTACTAAAATATTTTTTCATATTAATGTACTCCTCACATTATAGTTATGCTGAACATAATATATGAGAGGCAAAAGAAAAAAGACCTACGTTAAGCAAATGTTTGTTGTTGAAAAAAACAACGACAATAAGTTTACATTTGACGACCGCTCGGCTCTTTTGAAATACAAGACTCCGTACTCGCCTCGCTCTCGCCTTCACGACCCGTCAACACGGGTCGCTTCGGGCTCACGGATACGACCGCTCGCCTCGCTCTCGCAACCACTCGAGTTCAAAAGAACTAGGGCTTTGTTGCTCACGGCACGCCCGCTCGGCATAAAAAAAAGCCTCTTCCCGGAAACTCCAGGAAGAGGCTAAAGCGACGTTCGGGAACTAAAGTTCCACTTTTGCAAGGTTTATTGATTATTCTTCCGTTTCAACCGGTCCGACATCCTGCTTTTCAGCATCGTCCTTCACAACGGAATCATCGTCGACTTCAACGCCCTTGACCTTGTCGAAAGTTTCCTTGGCGTCAGCGCTATCCTGTTCGATATCTTCGACGCTCGGGAGTGCGGTTGCATCCTTCACGACGTCGCCATCGCGCAATGTAATCGCCTTGACGCCCTGAGCATTACGGCCCGTGAGGCGGATATCAGCAGCCTTGATACGGATGACCTGACCATCCTTACTCGTGATGATCAAATCGTAGTCGTCAGCAACGCTTTCCACGAACACGGCGGCACCAATCTTGTCAGTAACGTTCAAGTTGCGGACACCCTTGCTACCACGGCGGGTCACGCGGTAAGAACCCGGTTCAGAACGCTTGCCATAACCCTTTTCGGTGATGGTCAAGATCTTGTTGCCAGCCTTGAGCCAGAGGAGCGAAATGACTTCGTCACCTTCGGCAAGCGTAATACCCTTCACACCGTGAGTGCCACGGCCCATAGCGCGGAAGCAGCTTATCGGGAACGTGACGGCCTGACCGTTCTTAGTCGCAATCATCAAGAGGTCCTTCGGAATCGGGCGATTGGCGAATTCTTCAGCATCGCCAGATTCAGATTCTTCGGCAACAGCGGCTTCGGCTGCCTGAGCTTCAGCAGCATTTTCAACGGCTTCTGCAGAATCGTCATCAGAAGCATTCTTGCTGGCTTCGTATTCTTCAGCAGACATGCCCACGAGCTGAACCTTGACCAATTCGTCGTCATCGTCAAGACTAATGGCATTGACACCAGCCTTGCGCGGACGGCTAAAGAGCGTGAGGTCCATCTTGTTGATGATACCCTTCTTCGTAGCAAACACGAGGCAGAAGTAACCACCGAACTTGCGCACCGGCACAATAGCCTGCACCTTTTCGCCTTCGGTGAGAGCAACAAAGTTCACAATCGGGCGGCCCTTGCCATTGCGGGCGCCTTCCGGCAAGCGGTAGACCTTCGTCCAATAAACGCGACCCTTGTTCGTGAACACGAGCAAATAGCTGTGCGTACTAGCCGTGAAGATCTGTTCCACGTTGTCTTCGTCCTTGAGGCCGGCACCGATGATACCCTTACCACCGCGGTTCTGAGCCTTGAACGTATCAATCGGCAAGCGACGGATATAACCTTCCTTGCTGAGCGTAATGACTTGTTCTTCTTCGGCAATGAGGTCTTCGTCATCGCTATCGTCAATAGCTTCGCCAATCGTGGTGCGGCGTTCATCGCCATACTTGGCCACAACGGCATCGAGCTTTTCGAGCATGATGGCAATGCGACGTTCGCGCTTTTCAAGAATATCCTTCAAGTCAGCAACAGTTGCAATGAGTTCGTTGTATTCAGCTTCCAACTTTTCGATATTCAAGCCGACCAACTGAGCAAGGCGCATGTCAACGATTGCCTGAGACTGGATTTCGTCCAAAGTGAAGCGATCCTGCAAGCTCTGCTTTGCAATTTCGGTCGTCTTGCTCTGGCGAATAATTCTCACAACTTCATCGATGTTCTGCGTAGCAATGCGCAAACCTTCGATGATGTGGAGACGGGCTTCGGCCTTCTTCAAGTCAAACTGCGTTGCACGCGTAATCACATCAAGGCGGTGGTCAATGTAAACCTGCAAAAGATCCTTGAGTGTCAGGAGCTTCGGGAGGTTATTGACAAGAGCCAAGTTGTAAATGCTAAACGTTGTCTGGAGCTGCGTGTACTTGAACAAGTTATTCAAGACAACTTCACCCACAGCATCGCGACGGAGTTCAATCACAATGCGGATATCGCGGCTAGATTCATCGCGAATATCAGTGATGCCATCAACGCGCTTGTCGCGAACGAGGTCTGCAATCTTCTTGCAGAGTTCAGCCTTGTTCACCATGTACGGAATTTCCGTCACAATGATGCGCGGCTTGCCCTTTGCATCCGTTTCAATTTCGGTACGGGCGCGCACGCGAACACGGCCATGACCCGTGAGGTAAGCTTCGCGAATGCCAGAACGACCACAGACAATAGCGCCTGTCGGGAAGTCCGGGCCCTTCACGTATTCCATGAGGTCTTCGCCAGTCAAGTCTGGATTTTCAGCCAAAGCATGGATAGCGGCACCGACTTCGCGCAAGTTGTGCGGAGCCATATTCGTCGCCATACCTACTGCAATACCCGATGTTCCGTTCACAATCATGTTCGGGAGCGCAGACGGGAGCACCAGCGGTTCTTCGAGCGATTCATCGTAGTTCGGGCCCATGTCGACCGTCTCTTTTTCGAGATCTTCGAGCATAAGGGCGCCAAGGTTGTTCATCTTCGCTTCGGTATAACGCATGGCAGCCGGGCTGTCACCATCAATAGAACCGAAGTTTCCCTGACCAAACACCAGCGGATAGCGCAACGAGAAATCCTGCGCCATACGGGCAAGAGTATCGTAAACAGCAACGTCACCATGCGGGTGGTACTTACCGATAACATCACCCACGATACGGGCGGACTTGACCGTTCCCTTATTCGGAACCACGCCCAACTTGTGCATACTGTACATCACGCGGCGGTGCACGGGCTTAAAGCCATCGCGCGCATCCGGCAATGCACGAGCGACAATAACGCTCATCGAGTAGCGAAGATAGCAGTCCTGCATGTCTTGTTCGACAAGACTCTTGAACTGCGATCCAGGTACCATTTCTTCTGACATTAGTTAACCTCAAATTAGTGGGAAGTAGACAGTAGGAAGTAGGAAGCATTTTCCTAAATCATTCCGCCTCCTTCTAACATTTCATTTATTACTTCTAAACTTTCCTGGTCGGTCTGGTCTATGCGGTGTGGAGTGATGGTTGCATACCCTTGATTCAAGAGATAGTCATCGCTATCCTTAGGTTGCTCATTCCACAGCTTGTCGCCATCCAGTTGCCACAAGTTCCCCTCATGGGAATAGTGGTCCGTAAACATTCCAAGGGCCATCTTTGTAGCCTTAAACCCTTTGAAGGTTTCGGCGGTAGCCTTTGGGAAATTCACGTTCCAAAACGTTCCTACAGGAATCTGTTCAAACAGGCGATTTTTCACAACAGACACGGCAAATGACTTAGCGACATCTAGCATATTCGCATTCGTTCCACGGAGCGAAAGCGCAATCCCCGGCACGCCCCAAAGAGCAGCCTCACGAGCACCAGCAACCGTCCCCGAATAAAGCGACGACACGCCAGAATTTTCACCAAGATTCACGCCCGAAAAACACACGTCAAACAGCCCCGGACCGGCCCCCTCAGTGGAAAGCCCATGAGTTGCAAAATGTCCCAATGCAAATTTGACGCAATCCGCCGGCGTCCCCGACATCGAATAAAACTCGACATGACCTTCAGCGACATCAACTGGATTTCGCTTTTTTAGAGCAAGCCCACGACGGACTGTAAACGCATGCCCGACACCACTCTGTTCCACTTCTGGAGCAAACACAAAAACCTCCGCGTAGGGTGCAAGAGCACACGCCAGAGCGTGCATGTAGCCACTCTGGATTCCATCATCATTAGCGATGAGGACCCTAGTTTTTGAATTGTCGTGCATGTAAGATAAAAGATAGAAAAAACTTACCAAAATCACTTAGAATCAAGCATTTTTCAGCAAGGAATCAAGGCGCGCAGCAAGCATTTCTGCGGTTGAGCGACGCATGCCATATCGTCCAAAACACCCCGTATTTCGACAATACGGACTTATCGAGAAAACGCCCCCAAAAACAACGACATTTTGCCTTTTCGGACCCCATCACCATACGCCGAGTAATCCTCTAAAACTTCAATTCTTTCGCACGTAACGAAACATCGTTTTCATAAACATATTCCACGCAATACAGGTTACATAGAACAGCAGATAAGTTAACAACATTAAGTCAAACATGTGTATACAGTCCCCAAATGACATACACCACCAGCAAAAATCGATTTTTGTTTTATAAAACTTCAATTTTGTTTTATAAAATCAAAAATTTTTAAAATCATATATCAAAAATCAAACTTTTTTGAAAAATTTTAAGTTTTTTGTTTTATATCTATTGACATTCCAAACAAATTTCTTTATTTTATTACCATGCTTAAATCAGTCATCGAATATCAGAATTATCACCAATACATTCAAGACTACTACTCCGAAAAAAAGAGTAGTTCCGCATTCACATGGCGAGAGTTTGCAAAGTTGGCCGGATTTGCCTCCGGTTCCTACCTCAAGCTCGTCAGTGACAACAAAGCAAAGCTTGTAGAAGAAGGCGCGCAAAAAACCGCTTTAGCCATGGGACTGCAAGGCTTCGAATACGACTATTTCATGTTGCTCGTTCAATACGAAAACGCAAAGAACGACCAACAGAAAAAGAAATTTTTTGAAGAAATCCAAGAACTTTCATCGGCACACAACGTCAAGTTGCTCGGCAGCGAATCCTACACTTACTACGAATCCTGGCTTCATTCCGTAGTCCGCGAACTCGCACCCGCGATGCCTGGCTCCAAGCCATTAGAAATTGCCAAAGCGATTCGCATTCCGGTCACCGCCGCCGAAATAAGCGAAAGTTTGCATTTCCTTGTCAAGAACAATTTCTTGAAGATGGACGAAAACGGCAACTACCATCAAACCGATAAATTGCTCACCACAGGGCGTTTAGGCTTTGTTTCCGTTCCCGTTCATTCCCTTATTCGAAAAATGGGAGAATTCGCATTGCAAGCATTCGAAGACCTTCCCATTTCAGAAAGGCACTTCAGCGGCCTTACCATGGGCATGACAGAGAAAAGCTACAACGAAGTCATCGAAACCCTTAAGGAATGTCGCAAAAAAATTTTCGCCATCGTTTCAGCCGAAGAAGATGTCGAAAAAATTTGCAGACTCAACGTACAGCTTTTCCCTTTAACAAAGAATATCAAAAAACGTTCCAAAGAAGACACATCGAACAGCGAGGTTTAACAATGAAGAATTTTTCTTTAAAACTCTTTAATGCTGTTGCTCTTATTGCAGGCATCAGCGCCTGTAGCGATATCAACACCGCCGGCGGTATAAGCGAAGAAACCGAAGGCGTTACCGCTCTCTTGGGCAAAAAATTTTCCGGCGCCGTACAGAAAGGTCCTTTTGTAGAAGGTTCCAGCGTAGTTCTCAAGGAAACTTCGGCAGAAGGTAACCTTGAGCCCACCGGCAGGGAATTCGAAACAAAGGTCCTTAACGACGATGGCGATTTCAAGTTTGGCGACTTAGATTTGGAATGCCAATACGCGATTCTCACCGCCGAAGGCCACTACACTCGCGAAGTCAACGGTGAACGCTCCCACTGTTCTCTGCGCCTCAACGCGGTATCCAATTTGGAAAAACGCAACACAGCAAACATCAACCTCTTGACACATTTTGAATACAAACGTGTTTTGAATTTAGTCAAATCAGGCAAGACATTCGCTCAAGCCAAGAGACAAGCCGCCACTGAAGTTCTTGGTGCATTCGGTGTCAGGATAGAGGTCCCCGCAGCAGAAGATTTGAACATCTATAATTCTTCAGATGCCGATAGAACACTCTACCATATCAGCATCTTTGTCGATACCCAAGATTTCACAGATCCCTGGAATGGAGAAGGCGACAAATGGGAATATAAGATGGACCCAGCCAACATAAACTGCTCCAAATTGCAAGCATACGTCGATAAGTATGCCGATGACTTTGCTGAAGATGGCACACTCAACGACTCTTTGTTGGCACCACTTGTCGGAAATGCCTACATAACAAACAGCTATTTTGGCAACGTGATGTACGAAGGCGAAACCGGAGCAAAAGGCAGAGATAAGTACGAGCTCATGGCAGAAAGAACTCAATTTTACAGGTTGGTTCTCGCGCAATATTTTGATTTCGAAAGTTGCACAGAAAATCGCTGGGGCGAAACAAAAAGAATTGACAAGCCCCTTGAAGTTTACGACGACGAGGAAGACGAAAACAAGCTCCAATCTCCAAACTACTTCCTCTGCGATGGTTTCGACTGGCATCTGACTACAAAACAGCATATCGATTCACTCAAGATGAGAATCGACCATGAAATAGGAAGCATGACCGATCCTCGAGACGGCCACAAATACCAAACCGTAATTTTCGAGCACAACGGTAAAACATACGAATGGATGGCAGAAGACCTAAGATTTGTCACGCTTTCGGATTTACCCAGTAACGGCAAAAAGTCTCCATTTATTACAGATGGCATTTATAGCTGGACCAATGCCATGCAAATCGATGTCAAATACTTGTGGGAGCCTGTTGAAGAAGGCTTAATCGATTCAGTTCATCAAGGCATTTGCCCCGACGGTTGGCACATCGCCAGCACCAACGATTGGAAAAACTTAATCAACTATGTCGGTAATGCCGGTAACCTGCTTGACGAGACTTGGAGAACCGATAAAGAAACCGCTATGGCAAAAGATATGACAGGCGTATTCTTCAACAAATTCGACTTCAATCTAAAACCGATGGAAAAGAAATACCTAAATGTCACTTACAACACCTACTCTCACAATACATTCACTAGAGACAAGGAGATGGAACTCGATTCATTGCTGCATCATTACACCGCTGTCGGAGATACCGAAGGTGTGGAATGGGCGAAAGCGAACTTGAATTCCCTCCGTGACTTTCAGGAACTCCAAAGCTCTCTTAAGATTTCTGTCAACAGTGGCAGAGGTATTGACGGGCCTTCAGGCCCGCAACAGAGAGCACGCGTACGCTGTGTAAAGAACTAAAAAAATAGCATCCCCTAAATTTGGAACCCATGTGTTTGGGCAAGGGGAATGTGAGGAGGAAAATCCCGCGGAGAAATCCGCGGGACTTTTGTTTTAACAATTCTATCTGAATTACTCGCCCTTGGCGCTTCTCAAGCAAAATGCCATGATGGCAAAAGCGCCAGCCACATTCATGCTCGCCTTTCGGCCAGCCATCGGAATCGTGACTTTCATGGTCGCCTGTTCCATAATTTCGGGAGCAATGCCGAGCTCTTCATTACCGAGCACAATCAAGCCCTTTTCAGGCCATTTTACGTTGTTTATACTCGGAATATCTTCGCCAGTTTCAAGCGCAATAATTTCGTAGCCGTTTTCCTTGTGCCATTTGATACATTCGAACGGATCGTCCCAACGCTTAATCGGAATCCATTCCTGACATCCACGTGCAGCACTTTTAACCGTCACATGGTCCGGGCCACAGCTGTAACCACTCAAATGCACACCTTCAAGGCCAAAACAATCCGTACTGCGAATGATGGAACCGACATTGAAAGCGCTACGCAAATTGTGAACAAGCACCGCAAATTGAATCGGCTTTTCATTGGCAACTTCGCGGTCGCCCGGTTCCTGTTCCAAATAAATGTCACGTTCAAAACCAAGACCAGCACGAGTGCGGAAGGTTTTGTACAAGTCAATCATCTGCGCTTGATTCTTGCCCACCAGGCGTTCAGATTCGGGCAAATGCAGCCACTCGGCGTAAGTTTCAAATTCACGACGAGCACGTGGCACATCGTCGCCCAACTGCAGAATAATGACGCGTAAAAGTTCCGCCAAGCGTTTGAACTTGGAGGTTTCTTTCATCGCTAAAAATTTTGGTTCAGTGTACATTGTTACTTCTGTGGAGCAAGTGCCTTCACGGCTTCGGTCAAGCGGTCAATCGCCTTGATGAGTTCATCCATCTTGGCTTCGCTCACGCCACCCTGCACGACAGTCGCGGCACTTGTAGCAGTCGCAGCCGCCTTCGCAACATCAGCGACAGCACTAGCTGCGCTCACCGGGACCTTACCAAACCAGATATCCGGCCAGCGGTCATTACCACTGTTGTACGTAATACGCGTTGCAGTTTCGACAGGTTCACCAATCTTCCACAGATAAAGTTCATAGTCGAACAAGTCATGGTCGTGACCCTTGTCCGTTGCGCCCCACACAAGCCACTTGCCATCCGGCGACAAACGCGGGAAGTATTCATGACTACGGCGGCCCGGCAAGTCCATCAACTTCACGTTCTTCGGAATTCCGAAGAAGCCGACCTTTTCCACCTGTTTACCATCTTTTGCAGTGAACCACAAAATTTCACTCGGAGCAGCCGTACCACCGTTACCCGTAGGGTTCACGCGATAAAGCTTAGAACCGTCAAAGTTCCAGTCAATTTGACAACCATCGCCAGACTTTGTCCAAGATTTCTTAGCCAAGTCCCACACGCCCGTTTCGCGCATAGAACCGCGGAGCGTAATGGCAAGATGCTTTCCATCCGGACTCATGTTCGGTTCCTGCAAAATCACGCCAGCCTTATTGAACGCTTTTTCGCCATCAAGCACAAGCGTTTCTTTTTTGCTTGCGAGGTCCATCGTAAAGACCTTGCCGGCACGGCTAAACACAATCGACTTGCCATCCGGACGCCAAGTGCCCCACGTTGCATTTTCGACAATCTTCGTCTCGTTCGTACCGTCAATACCGACAGTCCACAAGTCCCACTTTTCAGGGTAGTTTGCATCGTTTTCAGGAACCCAGCCAGCCTTGCTGCGGTTAAAGAGCACCTTCGAGCCATCAGGTGCTACACGCGGGAACCAGTCCACGTTATTGCTCTTGGTGAGCGCACGAACATTCGTTCCATCCGCATTCATAATCCAAATATCATGGAGGGAATTCGCACGGCTCGTAGACCAGACAATAGCCCCCTCAAGCTTACCCTTCAAGGCATCGAGAGCCTTCTGTTCTTCGGGAGTTGGATCGACAGAAGCACCCATCGGAGCCCCCTGTGCAGCAAACGCGGAAACGGCCAAAAAGCCCATCGCAGAAATCAAAGCAAACTTTTTCATTTTCATATTAAAAAAGATAGTAACACGCAGAAAAAAGTTTGAAAGAACGCCAAATATCGCATCATTTTTCCGCAAAAATAGCAGTAAGTTTTCCGTAAGATTTCTAACCGAATAAAATATACACATAGAGAACGCCTCGAGAACATTTAATGATTTTAACAGATTTTTTCGCAACCGCTTATGGAAACGTCAATATATTTTTACAACGAGTGAAGAGTGGAATGAAAATGAGATACCAGATTTTTAAAATCCTGCTACTAGCTGGAACCATAGCTACAGCTTGGAACTGCTCCGAAAGTGCGGCAGTTCAGGAACCTGCATCCAAAACCACAACAGGTGGTTTGGACATTCAAATTCCGCAAAACATCGTCGTAAGCGAGCCCAGTTACTTCTACCAACTTGGCACAAGCTATTATGTCATTGCACCGACAACCATGACCGTAAGCGATGGTTTTGGAAAAGTCATCGGTACATTCAATACATCCACAGGCGCCATCATGTCACTTTCTGGCGACATCATTGCTATCAACTTAGATTTGAGCAAGCTGCCCGTGGTCGCACCGACTAAACCTTCGAAGAACTTGATTGCGATTGATCTGGACATGTAGCAATTTTTATATTGCAGTCCATGAGTGACGCCTTCGACAAACGCATCAAAAAGCACATCATTGGAAAACCGCATCGTTTTTTGGCGGTAGTGCCACTCGGTTTCGAACAAACGCTCATTAACGAACTTAAGTCCATAGGCGTCGAAACATTCAATGCAAATAATCCTGCCGATCAGCCTCACATTGTTGGGGACGGCAAAGTTGAATTCACTGCAAAAATAACGGAAGCCTGGAAAGCGGTCGCATTCAGTCGCATTGCAAATCGCGTACTGATGCACATTGCAGACTTCAAAGCAGAAAACTTCCGCGAGCTCGAAAAGAAAGCCGCAGAAATCCCGTGGGAATTGTATTTACCAGACGACAAATGCGTAGGACGAGCGTCGCGACCATGCTTGCATGAGCATGACCGAGTCCAGCATTTGGGATTAGAGCGAAGCGATAATCCAAAGACAAGCAACGTCATCCCGAACTGCGCGAGGGATCCAGTTAAGTTCACCAACGCATTAAACATTCACGTTACTTGTAAACATTCTCGCCTGTACCACAGCGATGCCATCGCTGAACGTTTATATAAAATAATAAAAGGGGTAAGCCTCCCCCTCGCTCCTGCCGACACGGCATCCGCTACCCCCTCTGCGGGGGCACCCCGCAACGCCCCGATGCAAAACCTATACGTTACCCTCATTGATGACCGTTGCACCATTTGGCAAGACCTCGCCGGAGAAGAGCTCTACAAGCGCGGCTTTGAGCGATTCGTGAACGACGCCCCGCTCAAAGAAACCATAGCCGCTGCGATGATCTTCGAAGCTATAGAGATCCTTCGACTTCGTGCTACGCGCTCCACTCAGGATGACACTGAACATCCGCGAAACATCACCCTTATCGATCCGATGGCCGGCAGCGGCACATTCAGTCTCGAAGCCGCCAGCATTGCAAATAAAATCATCCCCGGCATATGCAGAGATTTTGCCCTCAAGCATCACCCCGCCTTTAAAGAAGCCACCTGGAATTTTATTACGCGAAGCGGCACACCGAACGATACAAGAAACAACACACCTTCACACGTCACCCTGAGCGAAGCAAAGGCCCCAGTAAAGTCTTGTAATGCGACAAAGCTTCCCATCATCGCTAAAATTCTAACGAGCGACATTTCCGAACGCTCCATCAAAATCATCAATCACAACGTAGATTGCAGCCCGCTCGCAAGCATCGAGCCTAAGCCCATCACTCCGCAAATCCGCGACTTTTTCTCTTATACTGCAAAAGAAATCGCAGATGCAAGCGGCAAAGCCTCCCCCATTATCGTACTGAATCCACCCTACGGCAAGCGTCTCGATTTCGATGCCCCAAAGCTATATACAAAAATAGGCCGTAAGCTTACAGAGCTTGGAAACGACCTTAAACAGTTCCACAAAGAACTTACGGTTGCCATCCTTGCACCCAAAGACGACACCCACGTAGGTTCCAAATATACTTGCACATCAAATCTATTGCGCGAATGTTCCGCGTTATCGCCCAAGCGCAATCCCACAGCAAAGCAAATCGTCACCAGCCATGGCGGATTTAGCCTTAATGTGTTTATCGCCAAAGTTTAAAGAAACGCAAAAAATTCCACGGACCGAAAAGATCCGTGAAAAAAGTTTATTCCATCTCAATGAAGGCTTTAATTAAGCCAAGCGATCTGTATCGCAAGGAATGGGAGCCTGTCCCACTTCACTATCGTTCGAAACATCCAATAAAGCAACTTGAGTTTTCAAGCCGACAACCTTCATATCAGGCGCAACGTATTCTCTTTTTTTCTGTTCCATAATTAATAAATCCTTACTCGTTTACCGTTATAATAATAAATTCCCTTAGCCGTTGGCTTAGCTTTCAATTTGCGTCCCAACATGTCGAACCAGCCGTCAAGCATTTTCACCTGACCAGGAGCAGCTTTCCACATGTTGAAAGCAGGAGCCGTTTCGCCAAATTTTTCCTGTTTTCCATCTACAATCACTATATCCATCGTTTCCGGCAAAGCAAATTCATCTATAGAAGCCAATGTTGCCGTTTTGGATAAGTATCCCGAAGCCACCTTTTGAGGTGCAGAGATCTTAGATTGAGGTGTATAGAGGAGGTAAGCGCGGAACGGATAAATGTATGCTTTTGCGACATTCCGTGCAAACTGTCCCACAGGAACGTTCTTCGTAGCCTTGGCTGTATAACCATAGGCAAAACCAAGTTCCTTGTCACCAGCAGCCCATTGCTTGTAAGAATACATTCCACGAAGTTCCCAGAGACCATCCGTGCTCTTAGTGTTTTTCGCATCACTTGTATTCATTACAACAGACTCGCCATCACCAATATTGAACGAGAGATGTTCCTTGGTGGTACGGATGATATACGGCTTATTGGCTTGAATCTTATCACCTTCCACAAGGCTAATCTGAACTTTTTTAGTTCCACCATCGTTTGCGACCCCTTTAAACTCATAGAATTCAGCACCATCGACCTTGCTCTTTGCAATGGTAAAGGGCAACACAATCGTAGAGTACATTTTATCATCATCAGTTTTGTTCACCGGGAACTTACGGTCGTAAGACACAAAGCTAACACCAATATCGCTATTAATATTAACCTTGCTCTTTGAACCGTTTTCCATCACAGCGCAATTCACGCCATTGTCCCTATAAATCTTAACAGCTCCATAGGTTTTAAATGCCGAGAAACTATTCCACTTTGCATAGAACGTCAAATTACCTTCAGTTCCACTCTTAATCTGTGTTACTGCAGATCCCGTGAACTTTTTGTTATCGTACCAACCATCAAACTTATATCCGCACCTAAACGGAGATTTCAATTCAATCACCTTACCATCTTCTACATCTTCATCAACATAACTATCTACATTCGCAGAATTGTTAACTCCACCGTCCAGCTCATACGTAATCTTATATGACAAGGCCTTCCATCTCGGGAACAGCATTATTGATGCATTCTCCTTGTATTCTGCACCTAAGTCATAAATCTTAGTACTATCGGCATTCAACCAGCCAACCTGTCTGAATTCTTCACGATGGAAATAATCTTTGCCCTTAAGCTTTACAGATTTTCCATAAACAAGAGTATCCGGAGCAAGCGTTCCGTATGCATCAGGACCCGCCAAATAGTAAATCACGTATTTTGTTGCTTCCCATTCAGCATACAAGTCCTTCTTGCCCGTTGTTCCCTTGGTCACCTGTGTTGCCTTTTCATTAAACTCAGCATCATAATACCAGCCCTTAAAGACATGGCCATCCTTTACAGGCGCTTCAAACATAAACGTTTCAGTATCAATATCATAAGATGCCGGATTCTTTGCGTTATTGGTTCCACCATCCAAATGATACTCGATATCATACTTTACTTTATTCCATTTAGCATAAAGTATCTCATTTTCGTTAATTACAGTACTTTCAAAATTAAACTTGTTTTCGCAAGTAGATTCAGTATACCATCCATCAAAAGCATAGCCTTCATCCGGAACAGGAGCTTCCGGAGCTGCTATTTTTTGCCCTTCTTCGGCAAGAACAAAGTCAACAACAGTCTTGCCACGGCCATTATCATTAAAAGCAACTGTATAGAAAACAGCTTCGTTCCAAACAGCATACAGCGTTTTTTCTGCAGTTATTGTCGGAAGAACATCAAGCGCCTCTAACGCTCCAGACTCACTAGCCCAGCCCTTAAAGTAATACTTTGTACTACTTTCTGCATCTGTATATGTGAATGGCAATTCCAAGTTATTCACGGAAACTCTTTCACCTTCGACCACAAGAACAGTTTCTTCTTCATTTCCATTGGGGAACTTTCCTGGAGCCGCACTAAGTGTCACTGCATAAACAGGTTTCCATACAGCATAAATTGTCATAACCTTGTTAACCAGTCCCAAATCACTAGCAGGTTCATTGGCATCACTCGTCAAAGCCCAGCCTGCAAAAGCAAAACCTTCACGGACCGGCGTCGTAATTTCATCGCCCGTAATAGTTTTTCCCCTTTCAATGAATTTCCTTTTCTTTGCCTTTGCAGGGAAAGCACCTTCATTCGCATTGAACGTCACCATAAAGCCATCAGCACCATAACCCTTTAAGGATACAGCCGAGTCTCCGGTAAACCAGGTTTCACCTTCTGTAATACTACAAGTGCCACTCGATTCCGTCCATACACCGCCATTCATCACACAAATGAATGGTTCACTATTAGGTTTTTTAACACCTTTAGAACCATCTTGCGTATTTTCTCCATTTATTTGACCAATACCAGCGTCAGCAGCTTCCGAATTATAAAAAGAACTTTCAACAACTAAAGCTTTATCGCCGAGTTGCTGACCAACAATACCACCAACATGGCCTGTTTCCGTACTTTCCAATGCACTCCCTTCATAAACGCAGGATTGTATTGTCACGGCATTATCTTTTGTCAATCCAACAATACCACCAACTTCAACATTCTTACCCGAAGCGCGAATTTCAACAGAACTCAAGCAATTCGTGATTGTACCATTGTGCAAGTTACCGACAATACCACCAACACCTTGCCCGTTACCACTTGTAATAATAGAACCAAACGCAGAACAATTTTCAATCGTTCCGCTCTGTTGCCAGCCAACAATTGCACCCACCGAAATCTGGTTAGATGAACCCACAACACCTATATTCGTGGAACTTTGGATATTCACTTTTTCAAGAACTAAATCTTTGACTTTTCCGCCAGCACCCAAAACACCAATAAAGGCGATATTCTGCCCATACCTAGGATCATCTTTCTGCTTAGCAATCGTTTCTCCATTGATAGTCAAGTTGGAGATAATGTGGCCATTACCATCAAAGACACCCGTATAATGCCTGTCACCGCCACCACCGCAAATAGGCACAAACAGATGATTGCCCATATCAAGATCAGTCATCAACTTAACATTGACTTTATAGTTCAGAGTACCTTGATCAGACTCTTTGATATTCAAAGAATCCGAAAGCCAAGCCAATTGAGCTTCGTTTTCAATCAAAAAAACGCCTTCAGTATTCTTACTTGGCTTTTCCTTGGAAACCCCATCCCAAGCTGCAAAAACTTGCCCCATGCCAACCACGAGGCTGATCAACATGATAATTCTTGTCATAGAGCTATACCCCTTCATTAAGATTCTCTTTTTGTTTAATATAGATTAAGACCAGAGTTTTCAAAATAAAATGTAATATTTTAATAACAATTTTTACATAAAATATATTACAAATCACAACAAAGCCTGTTTTTTGGTCCAAAAAACTTCATAATTGTGTGCAAATCCACTTTTTTTCTACATTTTGACCCAAAATTTGGCGCAGTAGCCGCCGCATTCATGAGGATTAAATTATGCCGAAACTTCGTTCGCTCAAGACTATGGAAGGCCGTGAAATGGCCGGTGCACGTGCCCTTTGGCACGCAACAGGAACCAAGGTTGAAGACTTTGGTAAGCCAGTGATTTGCGTCGTGAACAGCTACACTCAGTTTGTTCCGGGCCACGTACACCTCAAAGACTTGGGACAGGTTGTCGCCCGCGCTATCGAAGCCGCAGGCGGTGTCGCGAAGGAAATGAACACCATCGCTGTAGACGACGGTATCGCTATGGGCCACGACGGCATGCTCTACAGCTTGCCGAGCCGCGACCTCATTGCCGACTCCACCGAATACATGGCAAACGCTCACCGCGCAGACGCACTCGTTTGCATTTCTAACTGCGACAAGGTGACTCCGGGTATGCTCATGGCTGCCATGCGTCTTAACATTCCGGCAATCTTCGTTTCTGGCGGCCCGATGGAAGCTGGCCACGTCACGACGAAGGACGGCAAGGACCGCGCTCTCGACTTGATCGACGCCATGATTGATTCCGCCGACAACACAATCAGCGACGAAGAAGTGGCCGCCATCGAAGCAAACGCTTGCCCGACTTGCGGTTCCTGCTCCGGCATGTTCACCGCAAACTCCATGAATTCTCTTACCGAAGCTCTCGGCCTTAGCCTCCCGGGCAACGGCACCATCGTTGCAACGCACGCCGAACGTAAGAAGCTCTTCGAAGCTACCGGTAAGCGCATCGTGGAACTCTGCCACCAGTATTACGATTTGAACGACGAAAGCATCCTCCCGCGCAGCATCGCCACGAAGGACGCCTTCGAAAACGCCATGCGCCTCGACATCGCCATGGGCGGTTCTTCTAACACCGTTCTCCACTTGCTCGCCGTCGCTCAGGAAGCTGGCGTGGACTTCACCATGAAGGACATCGACCGTCTCTCCCGCAACACGCCGTGCATCTGCAAGGTCGCCCCGACCGTCCACAACATCCACGTTGAAAACGTGAACCGCGCTGGTGGCATCATGGGCATTCTCGGTGAACTCGACCGCATGGGCCTCATCCACAAGAATGCAAAGACTGTTCACGCCGCCACCATGGGCGAAGCTCTCGAAGTGAACGACCTCAAGCGTAACCCGAGCGCCGAAGCCAAGCAGCGCTATCTCGCAGGCCCCGGCCGCAAGTACAACATCGAAGCCTTCTCGCAGAACTTCATGTACCCCGACCACGACCTCGACCGCGCAAACGGCGCTATCCGCGATGGCGAACATGCCTACACCAAGGACGGCGGTCTCGCTGTTCTTTACGGTAACCTCGCTATTGATGGCAGCATCGTGAAGACCGCAGGCGTTGACGAATCCATCTGGAAGTTCACCGGTCCGGCAATCGTGTTCGAAAGCCAGGAAGAAGCCGTCGAAGGCATCCTCGGCAACAAGGTGAAGGCTGGCGACGTCGTCGTCATCCGCTACGAAGGCCCGAAGGGTGGCCCCGGCATGCAGGAAATGCTCTACCCGACCTCTTACCTCAAGAGCCGTCACCTCGGCAAGTCCTGCGCCCTCCTCACCGACGGTCGTTTCTCCGGCGGTACGAGTGGCCTCTCCATCGGCCACGCTTCTCCGGAAGCCGCCAACAAGGGTAACATCGGCCTCGTGCACACGGGCGACGTTATCGAAATCGATATTCCGAACCGCACCATCAACGTGGAACTCACCGATGAAGAACTTGCTGCACGCCGCAAGGAAATGGAATCTCGCGGCGCCAAGGCTTGGAAACCTGAAACCCGCAACCGCGTCGTGTCCAAGGCTCTGCAGGCATACGCTGCCATGGCCTCCTCCGCAGACAAGGGTGCTGTGCGCGACCTGAGCCTCATTGGTGTGAAGTAATTATAAAGATGATTCCCGGCACAAGGCCGGGATGACATACGGAATTGTCATGCCCGCGAAAGCGGGCATCTCCTTTTTATACAAAGAACGGCACCCCGCAGGTGCCGTTCTTTTTTAACATCCATACAAACTATGCATTCAGATTTTAGACAACCGTCAAAATATCTGAAAATCCCGTCACCTCAAAAATTTCTTTTATTTCATCACATACGTTCTTGATAACCATCGTGCCTTGCTTATTCATAACCTTCTGCGCAGCAAGCATAACACGCAAGCCTGCCGAAGATATATACGTCAGCTTAGCAAAATTAAATTCCAAGTCCGTAACACCATCCAACTTGCCTTGAATCTCAGATTCGAGCAAAGGCGCAGTCATAGTGTCCAAACGACCTTCTAGGGCAAATGACACCTTGGATGCATCCACATTTTTTTCGATTTTCATTCTAGCCTCGATTTTAGTTTAATAAATTAAGTCAGTTTTTTTACAACTGTTAAAACATTCTTTTGGCCATCGCGTTTGTATTCAACGCCGTCCATAATTTTCTTCACAAGAAAAATTCCAAGCCCACCAATTTCGCGATCTTCCGCCGAAAGTGTCACGTCCGGATCAGCCTTCGAAAGCGGATCATACGCTACACCTTCATCAATAAATGTCAACTTTGCGGTTAACACATCCTCGTTCACATGCAGGATGAGTTTCATATTTGCAGATCCCGAATAACGAACAACATTACTAAACAACTCATCAATGGCAACGCCAATTTGCGTAACAGCTTTCATTGACGGATGATAGGGTTCTAGAGAACTTTCAACAAACTCAGTAAGAGCCCTGACATTTTCGAACTTCGAATCAACTACAATTTCTTTAACGCAATTTTGCATAGTCCTAGTCGCATGTTTTGTAAAACATACAATAATTATACATTTATCTCGCAAGAAATGTCAATTTTTTTAGCAGGAACGCTCCCAAAAGCTTTATTTTACAAACAATTCTATATTTGAGCAGTATGATCAACACAACCCTCTGCTATATCGAACAAGACAACAAATACCTGTTGCTCCACCGAGTCAAGAAAAAAAACGACATCAACAAGGACAAGTGGATCGGCATCGGTGGCAAGTTCGAAGAATGGGAATCCCCCGAGGACTGCATCCACCGCGAGGCGCTCGAAGAAACCGGACTCTCATTGATACACCCCAAATACCGCGGCATTGTCACGTTCATCAGCGACGGCATGGACCAGACCGAATTCATGCATCTCTTTACGGCAACTGAATTTACGGGTTCGCTCAAGGACTGCGACGAGGGCGTACTGGAATGGGTGGACAAGCAAAAAGTGAAGGAACTCCCCCACTGGGACGGAGACTTGATATTCCTTGCGCTACTCGAACGAGGAGAGCCGTTCTTCTCACTAAAGCTGACTTATAAAGGGAGTACGCTCACGGAAGCTTTGCTCAACGAAAAAAAAGTCACACTCCAGGAATTTCTCTAGAGAAATACTTTTTACACTATTTTTCGGTATAATTTGATATTAGGGGCTTAACAAAACACATTAAAATAAGCATATTTGTAATACTCCAAACCAACCCCAGACTCGGCAAGATGCGCCTTCAAGCGATATTGCCGAGTCGCTTTTTTTTATTACCCTTTTCTATTACCACTTGGCAAGAGCGTTCGAGACAATCAGGTCTTGGAGTTTTTCAACGGCACGCGTCTGGCCATGGCGGTCTTCGGTCTCGTTAGCTTGGACGTCATAGACTCCATCAGCAGAAAGCGACTTGCTTTCATAGATGATTCTTTCTTTTACGTTATCGTAAAACTTTACTTCAACACGTATTGTAACACGATAAGTTTCCACATCGCTATTGCTATTATAGTTTTCAGGCTTGTTCGAATAGCTTAACAAAGTAATTTCAAAATCAGCATTGGCATCATTGTTCACCAAGCGCACACCGCCAGCATTGCGCTTGAACATATCGACAACAGCTGTATGGATGTTGTTCGCAAGTACCGGGTCAAGAGTCTTGTCATCGACCTCATGAATGTTGACGGTCTTGATATGGCTCGGAAGCGTACTTGCCGTAAAGCTATAGCAGCCCGAAAAAGCGCAAGCCAGCATAGCAAGCATCAAGGCAACAAACAGGCGAGAAATAAACTTACGATAAAACATAGTCACAATGTAGAAAAACACCCCGCGGCATAAACCACAGGGTGTTCAAAATTCTATAGAACTAAGCCTTATTTTTTCTGGGTTCTGCGGTAACCACGTCTAATCGTTTCGGTAGTACGCTGGAACGGCATGGTCATAGTCGTCGGGTTGTTACCATTACTTTCGTAGCAGTAAGTGTAAGCATCCTTCACAACCGTCATCTGGTACACATACGGACCCGTTGCAAGCAAGCGACCCTTATCCGTTACCGGATACATCTTGATTGTGGCAAGCATAGCACCCGTTGCACCATACATCGGCGTATCACCGCAGCCTGGCATCTTAAGACCAGCCGACTGAGTAGAAGAACGCAGACCATTCAAAGCATTTTCGAATTCTTCCTTAGTCACGCGCTTATTGTACTGGTTCACAAAGTGACCCAAGTGGTCAAACACGCGAATGTTCACATGGAACGGCTGAGTCGTCGGGAAAGACCAACTTGTGCAAGTTTCATTACTCTTTTTGCCCGGGACATTTGCAGAACCATCGTTATAGCAGAGAGTCTTGTTTTCATTCTGGCCTGCACCATACACAACAGAGGAGCCCACCGGCAAAGCAGTTGCACCCTGCGGACCAGATATCATAAGCGTTTCAGCATTGTCCTTAGCCCACTTGAGCGGGTCAGAATTGCTTACAGCCGGAATCGGAGTCAAAACAAGGTCAGCAGTCATGTCCGTCGGGAGCGTGCCGCTACCAGCAATGTCTGTAAGCGTTTGAGCTTCAGCGGTAAAGTCCGGACGGTCAAATGCCGGATCATCAGGAATAACAGGAGTCTGAGCGACAGCGGTATAAGAAATCTTACCCCACTTTTCGCGTTCATCGAAACCTTCCACATGCTTACCAGAAGAAGCAGCCACATAGAAGTTCACCTTCTGGGACCAAGCCATCAACTGAGTCCATTCCATAGCGGTATAGTTACCGCCATTGCCGTCGTCATTAAGACCCTGGCTGTACGGAACGTTGAATGCAAGACGGTCATCGCCCAAAAGGCCACCATCGATAACATTGCCATTCAAATCCTTCACGACACCTTCGAACTGGTACATCAAACCAGCAGCACCTTTGTCAATCGGGCCTGTCATCGTAGTTACATAGAAGCCATAGACCATCGTCACAACAGAATCCTGCCCCGTAATGGTCTTAAGCGGTGTACCATCAGGACCAAGCACAGTTATGTTGCGCAAAACAACCATAGACGGAACATTCGGATTGTTGATAGCAACAAGGCTAGAGTCAGCAAGCGGAACGTTCATGTACATGCTGTTATGAGAAATACCGTTTTCGTCAACCTTCACAACGACATCGTTCACCGTGGGCTGGCCATAGCGAGACGGAGCGAGTTCGGCAAGAGACGTGCGGATGTAAATGTTGGAACCATCGGATTGACGGTCAGCATAGAAGAAGTGCAAATGATGCCAAGTATCATCAGCCCAACCTGTTGCATCAGAAGCACCCAAGCAGTTTGTATAAGTAGCGAGAGGTTCACCTGCATGGCAACCATGGTTGTTCACAGCCAAAGTCTGGATATTGACCTTACCCGGAGCAGACAAGTGCGTACCGCCCAAGTCCACAACGAGCACACCATCCACGAAAATCCACATGTCATCGTCACCAGCGAATTCGAACACTTCCGGTGTCGGAATCTGGTTGGACTGCTTGTACTTAAAGCTAGCATAACCCATCATAGTAAAGGCGTAGTTACGGAGATGCTTCATGCCCAGTTTACCAGGGTGAGTGGCATCGTACATCACAGCAGCCTGCCAAGCAGCACTATGGCCAGAACCAGCCGAATTCGTGGCACGCGGACCACCCTGATTCAGCCATTCCTTGCAAAGTTCAAAGGTATTATTGCCCAAGAAGTCTGCCTGGTTATTCGCATACTGATAGTTATAAGGCGGGCAGAAAATGGAAAGCGTCTGCGGTTCAAACTGGTCACAAACACCGTTCGGCTGAATCGAAGCGTTACAGGGCTTGTTCATCACCCATTCTCTTGTAGTCGGGTTGATGCTATCCAGCGGAGAGTAACCACCATTATTATAGTTATAGTCGTAGACGTAGTATTTGGAATTCGGGTCTTTCGGAATATCCATCGTCGTATTCACGCGCTTGTTTTGACCCGGCACATCAACATACCACTGTTCAAAGAACTGGTTATCACAATACAAATTCGCTCTTTGAATGATAACGCCGTCATACATATCCAGTTTTTCACCATCCATCTTGGTGAAAAGCAAATAAGGCATCACCATTCCAGGAGTGTAAATAACCGGGTTAGACCAGTTCGTATTTCCAGCAGGGCACTTGTAGCCACTCACGTCATCTTTTGCGTTTTCGTAACCACGCAAAGTCACATCTGCACCGGTAACAGCATCTTTAGTCTTCTGGTTACATTCACCATATTTCAAGACCGGACCAAGAGATGTGTTCTGCAAATATCCTGGCAAAGAAAGATTAGCCTTCATCGGAAGACCATCAACGCCAATTTGGGTACCGAAACCATACTTTTCAAATGCATTCATGTTTCCACAGGTATTGTGGAGAGATGAGTTTCCATACCACACAGCATCGTAACCGAAGGCGTTCATTGCAGCGCCAGTAGCTGTTCTGTAGTTATAAATTTCGTTGATATGATTGACAGATTCTTCGGAGAAGTTTTCAAAGTCAGGGTGATTCGGTTGGAAATCGCGAATAACAATATCCAACGTACGGACATCCTGGGCAGCCGTTTGTGCAAAACCAACTACGGAGCAACCAAACAGAGCACCGAGAGTAATCCATCTATAAAATTTCATAATAGTCCAATCTCCACCTAATAATAGGTTACAACAATTCCACCTAAATATAAACCAATTAAAGTCAAATGAGGTTCGATGATAATGCAAAATATATGTAAAAACGTAATATATTTTACTTATCCTGAAAACACACGTATAATATGTGCAAAAACACCTAAAGGGCCACCCCTTTTTTAGACGGATTAGCTATTTTTCCAGCCCATGAATTGGTCCATTGTATTTTTCGTTGTCATGATGCTTTTGCTCTTGCGCATTTTGCGCCTGAGAATCCGCGCCAACAGCACCCGTTCGGAATCATTCAAGAGGCTTCCGCCCAAAGACCAGCTTGCCGTGCTCAAGGAATGCCTCCTGAACAACCCTTCCGAGGCAAATTTAAGGAATCTTGCCGATTTTTCAAAGCGCACATCGCTTGAAATCGACGTTGAAAGCTACCGTCCGTTCCTCAAGTCGCAGTTGGAAATTTTCGGCCGCAAGGACGCCATTGCCGACGACAACGAGCTTTACGCCAAAGAATGTGAGTGGATGGATGCGATTACGCCTTTAGAATTCGAGGAAGCCAAAGCGTTCAAGCAAGAAAACGAGACACAGAAATTTATCGAGCGCACTCTCGAAGGAATCGCCCGCCTGTACTCCGACGACGCCATTTTGAACGCACTGTCGGAACTTGCACCGGACTATCCGCACGCAAACGAGCTCGCCGAAAGCTACCGCGCACTCATGCAAGCCCGCGACGAAAGCCTTGCCGATGACAAGTCCCTCGAAAAGCTCCGCAAACAAAAAGAAGCCTGGGAAGAAGACCTGCTGAACGTGAGAATATAGACTAGGCTTTCAATTTCGTCATGCTGAGGGCAAAAAGCCCGAAGCATCCAGTTATTTTTCCAAAAAATCCAGCGCTTCGCCCGCCAGTTCCACGCAACGGTTGCACGGAATAATCTTGTTCGGGCGAATTTCCTGACATTTGGTGCATCCCTGCGCCCCACGCTTAAAGACTTCTTCAATCGCTTCGGCATGGTCCGGCTGCATCATCTTCGCTGCATAAAGCGCACCACACAAGCCATCAGGAGCCTTGCCACCGCCAAAAGCACGGAACATTTCGGCAGCCTTCACAGCCTCTTCTTCGGATTTGCCCGTTGCACGAGCGTAACCATAAGCTACAGCCATAGCACAATTACCACGCTTATCTGCATGAAATTTCTTCGAAAATTCGGCAATCGACATAAATGCTCCTTTGCTAAAGACACTGTAAATCTACAAAAATCATGTAAAAACGGTCTCTTTAAATGTCATTCCCACCCCCGAGCGGGAACCTCCTTTTCAAATGATTTTTATATTCATTACATGCCTAACGAAAACAACGACATCAAGAATCTCGACCTCGACCAACTCATCGGCAACATGAGTTCCATCAACAGCGAAGACTACTGGTTTACCAAGGTCTCAAAAATCGAAGAACACGACGAAACCGCCGAGCCAAAGCCGGATTCACAACAAAATCAGCAATAAAAAAGAAACCCTCGCGCAAACGAGAGTCTCTTCAAGATGGCGATCCCGGCTCAATGGCCGGGATGACTTTTAATGATTACTTATCAGTAAGCACTGCTACACCGGGGAGGACTTTTCCTTCGAGGAGTTCGAGGGAAGCGCCACCACCCGTAGAGGTGTGGGTCACCTTCTTGTCTGCGCCGTACTTCTTGGCAGCCGTAGCGGTATCGCCACCACCGATCACGGTGATTGCGCCAGCAGCGGTAGCTTCGACGATAGCGTCAGCCATAGCCTTGGTAGCCTTTTCAAAAGCTTCGAATTCGAACACGCCTGCAGGACCGTTCCAAACGATGGTCTTTGCGGACTTGATAGCGTTCACGAAGAGCTTGGTGGATTCAGCGCCCACATCGAGGCCCATCCAGCCAGCCGGAATGCCTTCAGCGTCAGAGACAGCCTTGGTAGCAGCGTCGGCAGCGAACTTGTCAGCAGCGATGTAGTCGACCGGGAGGATGATTTCCTTGCCAGCAGCCTTAGCCTTAGCCATGAGATCCGGAACGAGCTTGGCACCTTCTTCGTCAAACAAAGAAGAACCAATTTCGATGTTGTTGAGGACCTTCTTGAAGGTGAAAGCCATGCCACCGCCGATGATGATCTTGTCGGCCTTGTCGAGGAGGTTGTTGATGAGCTGGATCTTGTCAGCGACCTTTGCACCGCCGAGGATGGCGAGGAACGGACGCGGAGGATTGTTGAGGACCTGGTCGAATGCCTTGAGTTCCTTGTTCATGAGGAAGCCAGCGGCACGCTGCGGGAGTTCAACACCAGTCATGGAAGAGTGATCGCGGTGAGCGGTACCAAAAGCGTCGTTCACATAAACGTCAGCGAGCTTGGTGAGGCTTGCGCGGAATGCCTTGACGGCTTCCTTGTCGGCCTTTTCCTTAGTTTCAGTGCCATCAGCGTTCTTGATCTTGCGCTTGCCTTCTTCTTCGATGTGGAAGCGGAGGTTTTCGAGGAGGATGATTTCACCCGGCTTGATAGCAGCGCAGGCAGCTTCAACTTCCGGACCAACGCAGTCCGGGAGGAACTTCACCGGCTTCTTGATGAGTTCTTCGAGCTTCTTAGCAACCGGAGCGAGCGTGTACTTCATGTTCTTTTCGCCATTCGGACGGCCAAGGTGGGAAGCGAGCACGACGGCTGCACCCTTGTCGAGAGCGTACTGGATGGTCGGGAGAGCGGCTTCGATACGCTTGGTGTTGGTGATTTCGCCAGTCACCTTGTCCTGCGGAACGTTGAAGTCAACACGGATGAACACGCGCTTGCCGGCGAGTTCGAGATCTTCGATAGAAAGCTTTGCCATTATAGCACCTTCTTTTTAGGGTTAAAAATTACGGAAACAAATATAGCAATAAGAATAGCAATAAGAACTTAGTTGGTAGAACTTAGAGCTTATAAATAGTAAACAACAGCGCGCATCTTGTAAACGGATGTTTACAAACAAAACATAAAAGAGTAAAATTAACTCACATTTTTATCACACCAACAATTTATTAGCCCCAAAGTTGGTTCTTATCGAGAAAAAAAATTATATAATTTACTATTGGTGTTTTTTTTATATATTTTTCCAAAAAAAATTGGAATACTCGGAGTAGAAACGATGAAGCGTTCTTTTTTATTGGCCCTTTGCCTTTCCGCAGCTGCAGCATTCGCTGGAGTTTATGATATCGCTGATTTTACGGCTAAAGATGCCGTTATGTCTGACAATCAGGTTTTTGCCGCCAACGGTGGTCAGCCGTTGAGCACTGCAAGTGTCGAAGAAGCATCGGCCGTTCCGGCCGGCAATATCGTCTTGCGCCAGAAATTCGCTCAAGAATCCGGTCTTAACGCTTACCAGCTTTACATCGGCAGCGTTGGTGATGTTTCTTCCATGACCGCCTTGAGCGTTCCTACAGGAACCTCCTACAGCGACGTTGTTAAGGCTAAGCTTTATGCACGCCGCGGTATGAAGCCGGGTGACGATGCCGAAAAGGTCTATTTCGATGGTAAGTTTGTTTACCTCCCTGGTGCAACATCTGCAGTCGCATTCGTTAACGGTGTTCAAATCGATCTTAAGAATGAAGCTCCGGCAACCCAAAGCGCAGCAGCTCCGCAACAGGAATGTGATGAATTCGATGTTTCTTGCGATGAAGACATCATTGCAATGAAGAAGAACAAGAACGTCGATGTTTCGGGCGACTTGAACCAGTCTAATTCTTATGCCGACTCTCGCGATTACTCCGCATCCGCAGCAGCACAAGACGTTAAGGACCGTTTCGGTATTGCTGACGAAGTTCGCTTCTGGAGCGCAGTCGCTCTCTCGGCAGTAGCAGCAGGTAGTGCAGTTGTTGGCGTGCTCCAGCACATGAAGTCCAGCGAAGCAAACAAAGCCTATAAGGATCTTGAAAAGGTAGCCAACACCGTTGAAGGCAAGATCAAGGAAGCTTGCGGTACAGTCAACAATCCTGACAAGTGCGTGGCATTCTTCAAGACTACCACAGCAGACAAAGCCTTCATGTTTGACAACTGGAATTACGTAAACATTCAACAGAGAATGAAAGTCAACAAGGACACCAAGGATTCTTACGCAATGGGCCGCAATATCTGGTTCGGCGTAACAGCACTTTCCTTGACAACAGCTATCGTATTGTTTGCATGGTAATAGAACAAGGGCGAATCCGACTCAAAGATCTTCAATTTGATTGTATTGTAGGCATACTCCCCTACGAACGCGAACATGAGCAACCAATCATATTGAACCTAACCCTTTGGTTGGACTTTGCCAAAGCTGCACAAACAGAAGATTTAAACGAATCTATCGATTATGCAAAGTTGGCGGAAGAACTAAAAGGGTTCATCCGCCTTTCTTCTTTTAAGCTCGTCGAAACTCTTGTGGTAAAGA
Organism: Fibrobacter sp. UWB11; assembly: GCF_900143015.1. NCBI lineage: Bacteria > Pseudomonadati > Fibrobacterota > Fibrobacteria > Fibrobacterales > Fibrobacteraceae > Fibrobacter > Fibrobacter sp. UWB11. Next base: position 1,922,147 of record NZ_FSRT01000001.1, read on the forward strand.
CTGCTGAATACGTTCTAGAACATTATCCTAAAGCTAACGCAGTCGAAGTATCCGTCGCAAAGCCACAAGCTGTTCCCGGTTGCTTAGGAGCAGAAGCAAGCATTAAGATTAGTAGGCAGTAGGAAACAAAAGTAACTAGTTTCGAGTTACTAGTTACTAGAGAATTTTAAATCAACATCTTCTTTTGACCAATAACTAATGACCAAAGACTATTAACTAGTAACTAAGTTCTAGTAACTGCGGCAAAGCCGCTCTAGCCTTTAAATGCACGGTAGCGCAAGGCTTCGGACAAGTCCATGACGTCTACGGCAGATGCGCCACGCAGATCAGCAATCGTGCGCGCGACTTTTAACAACCTAAAATATCCGCGCGCACTCAATTCCATTTTGGCAGCAGCTGACACAGCAAATCGTTCCACATCCGGATTCATCGCTGCAAATTTTCGAGCATATTCCGAAGACATTTCTGCATTGGATTTAAAAGGCAAATTGCGGAAACGTTCACGCTGGACAGCTCGTGCTGCACACACGCGTCTGCGAATATCTGCAGACGACTCCCCTCGCCCTTTTACCGCAAACATTGCGGCATCTACAGGCGGCACGCTCACCTGAATATCAATACGGTCTAACAGCGGGCCCGAGATTTTTTCACGATAACGTTTACGAGCCTCAGGCAAGCAAGTACATTCGCGTTTCGGATCCATCGAATAACCGCAAGGACACGGATTCATTGCAGCCCCCATCATAAAACGCGCAGGCCAAACCACCGTTCCACTTGCACGACTTACCGATATTTCACCTTCTTCCATCGGCTCGCGTAACGCTTCCAACACGCTCCGGTTAAATTCCGGCAACTCATCTAGGAACAACACGCCGTTATGGGCTAAACTCGCCTCCCCCGGCAAAAGCCGCGTACCACCGCCTACTAGCGAAACCATCGAAGCCGAATGATGTGGAGAACGGAACGGCCTTGCCATCACCGGTTTAAAATCATCCGAATCACCAGCTCGCCTCGCACAAGAATGAATACGTGTCGTTTCTAGAATTTCCTGTTCAGTCATCTCGGGCAAAATTCCAGGCAAGCATTTTGCACAAAGCGTTTTGCCTGCACCCGGTGAACCGACTAGCAAAAAATTATGAGCGCCAGCAGCAGCAACTTCAAGAGCTCGCTTTACCGCATCCATTCCGACAACATTTTTAAAGTCAGGAACTTTATCGTCAACATCCACGCGGTACGAAGCAATTCCCTTTGCATCTTTCACATCTTGATTTGAATTGCGCTCCAAGATTTCAACACATTCACCGAGAGAATTAGCACAAACAAAATGAAGACCTTCCACCAGCGAGGCTTCTTGCATATTTCCTCGCGGAATGACAAGAACACAATCACGCTCTGCGACCAAATTCATTGCGATGGATAACACTCCACGGACAGGCTTCAACAAACCATCCAATGAAAGTTCACCCACAAAGACGTAACGATCTAATTGAGGGACCTCAATTTCACCCGTCGAGACAAGCATGCCAATCGCTAGCGGAAGGTCTAAAGCACTCCCCTCCTTTCGCAGATCCGCTGGAGACAAATTAACCGTTGTACGGAAACCTGTTACCACTTTTCCGATGGAGCGTATCGCCGAAACGACACGTTCTCGAGATTCCCTTACCGCATTGTCTGGCAGCCCAACAAGCGTAAAACCAGGTAAACCCTGAGCTGCATCAACTTCGACACTAACAGGAACAGCCTTTATTCCAAACAAGCAATAAGAACGGATTCTGCGAAACAATTTTCACCTACCTTATGCTACTGCGGCCTGGTATTTTTCGAGCACACAATTTTCGATATGTTCACGAAGTTGACGCGTAATCGGCAAGCATACGGTACGATAGTCTTCGCCCTTGTAGAACGTATCGATCGGATAACCGACAAACATTCCATTTTCACCGTCCATCACGCGAAGCCCACGAATCTGAATTTGGTCATTCAGCACAATCGTCGCAAGGCCTTTCATATGCCCGAGATTTGCGCCCTCCTTAAATGGGAACACTTGAACGTTCGTCACGGCAAGGCAATCAAAAGCCGGAGACATGGTGGGGATAGTCGATGTTTTCTTTTCTGTTTTTTCAGCCATTTTGGCCTCCTATTTTTTGAAGATTAGCCGCAGTCGAATACACTCGCATTCATGCGGAATCGCCACACATAATGCAAAACGCGTGCCAATCACAAAATTGGCGATTTTGAGCAAATTTCGCCATTTCTTTTCTAGAAAAAAAGTGATTAATCGATTTAATCACTGATTAATCACTTTTTTAGTTTATACAAAACAGTAACTTTTTCTAATTTCTATTCATGCTTTTAAAACCGAATATGAAATGGACGGCCAACCAGGGAATTATCCACCCGATGGTCACAGCCGAGTTTTCGCAAACCCCAAACAGCGCTATCGTCAAATTCACAATTGAAGAACCCGTAGATTGCTACCGCGCAGCCGTTCAAGAAGATAACGGACGAAGCTGGGAAGATTCCTGTGTGGAAATCTTTTTGCAGAACCCCGCCAATCCGGCTGAGTATTTCAACTTCGAAACGACAAGCCGAGGCTTTGTACTTGCCGCCCGCGGAACCGGTCGCGAAAACAGACAAACGCTCCCATTCGAAGCTATCGCAAAGATTAAACGCTCAGGCACAGCGCCAAGCATCCAAGACGATTCCGTTTATTGGACAATGACTGTTGAAATTCCTGCCGAGATTTTTGGAATTAAAGCGTTTGAGGCGCCCCTCCACGGAAACCTCTATAAGTGCGCCGATAAAGCAAATACGCCCCACTACTTGAGCGCATTCCGCATAGAAACAGAAAAGCCGGATTTTCACCGGCCAGAATTCTTTGATGTTTTAGGATAAAAGGCGATTCCGGCTCGGGGGCCGGAATGACAGACTCAGCTACATCATTCTGAGTTTCATCTCGAAGACGGCGCGGTCCGTTTCATCGAGAATGCGCATGTAAGTAGCACCATTGTGGTCTGCGCGGAAAATTCTCATCGTCTGCCCTTCCTCGGACTCGCCCAAGTAATGAACTTCGAGTTCTGACGGAATGCAGAGTTCCAAATCCGAAGCGCTAAACACGTTCAATGCAAGCTTCACATACTCGATGTTGTTCATGTGGTGCGACATATCGATATGCTGCGGCAACACTTTTTGCTGATAAACTTCTTCGTATTCTTCGGGTTTAACATTAAAGCGATCAAAATCATCCGTCATAAACGCTTCAGGGAAACCTTCTGTTGGGAAGTCCACCGAAGAAAGCCGCATCGGGCGATGGCGATCGAGACTCAAGCAGCACATTTCTTGTTTTGCAAAAATAATCGGTTCGCCTTCAATCGTCGTAATCGCAGTATTTTCATTCAAACGAATCAGTTGATTATCCGCCGGGAAAGACGTCGTCACAACCTTGTCGCGCCAGTACGGGCGTTTGAGGAACTTGAACTTAGCCTTGTAAACAACCCAAAAGCCGCCCTTTTCCTTCACCACAAAATTGTCCATTTTCATGGCGCCAAAATTCTCGGTAATATTATCCTGGATCATGAGCACCGTTTGAGCAAGTCCCATTTTACCAGACACATCAATATAAGCCGAAGTAATCGTTCTCGGCTTCTGAAACACTAGCGGATTTTTCGACAATGCGTAAATATCAATCATGGTTTTAATATAAATTTTTTTATCATTTGCGCAAATGTCGACCGTTATTATTTTCAACAAGCCATTCGGCGTTTTAAGCCAGTTTACTCCAGAATCGGGCCACCCCGCTCTGGATACTTTTGGATTTCCGCCGGGAGTGTATGCAGCAGGCCGTCTCGACCACGACAGCGAGGGGGCTTTACTCCTGACCGATAACGGCAAGCTCATCAAAAAACTTCTGGACCCCAAATACGAGCATCCGCGCACGTACTTGGCACAGGTCGACGGTCAGATTACCGAAGAAGCTGTTCGCAAACTTTCCAAAGGCGTCGACATCAAAGGTTACCACACCAAACCCTGCAAGGCAGAAATCGTCGAAGCCCCGGACTGGATTTGGAACCGCAACCCGCCGGTACGCTTCCGCGCAAACATTCCCACCAGTTGGGTAAAACTTACACTTATCGAAGGCAAGAACCGACAAGTGCGCCATATGACCGCAGCCGTGGGCTTCCCTACACTGCGTCTAGTCCGCGTGCAAATCGGGAACATTCCGCTTGGAAACTTAAAGCCCGGTGAATGGCGTATAGTTACAGATAAAGTTATTTAGTGATAAAATCACTCGGTTTGACACCATATAGTGTAACATCATCAAACCAGAATTCAGTATCGTCGTAGGCGGCTATCGAAATTGTTGTCACCGCCTTGCTGATAACCTCCCAGCCAAGGTTACCATAAAGGTCGTCGCGCGGTTTGAAGTCTGAAGGCTTTATACTGTAACGTTTCCACTCATCACTCGTCTTGAGCGTATCGTAAGCCAAAGTTTTTCCTTCTGTATTTGACGAGCCAAGCGTCTCGAGCGTAATCGAGATGACACCGTTTCCGCGAGCATAGTAGACAATGGAATCAATAGCAGACAAGTCACACGGAGAGTCTTCCTTGCAAATCCAAATTCCATAGAACGACCAATTTCCAAGCCTTGCCGAAGACTCCCAGTGAATAGCGTTCCCTTCGCGACCCGCTCCGGCCTCCACGATAAATTCCTCAATATCTTTGCGAGTTTCAGGCACCGTCGCCACATTCGGAGTAACCTTCACGCTCGTATCCGTAGCGGACATGTAACCCGCCTCGCGGATTCCGAGTTCCCTGATAATAAACTGCGCATCCGCAGATTCAAAATCCAGCACCTTGAAAGAATCCGGTTCAAACGCGTAAACATTCGAGCGCGTATCCTCGCCAGCACCAACCAACGCCGATTGTTCGACAACGCTATCACCCACAATGACGCGCAAGTCGTATTCATACGGCGGGAGCGAATCCATTTCGTAGAATCCCTCGCCATCGGTCTTTACCAGACGATCGGAGCCATACACCTGAACCCAAGCGTAGTCAACGCCTGCCGGCAGATAAACCCTTCCTTGCACGCTTCCCATCTTTTCGAGAACGAATCGCACAGAATCACCTTCGCGTACATCATCAGCAAGGATTTTCCTAAAAACACCTTCACCTTCATTGAGAATTTCAATCGTCACCGAATCGACATCAAGACCGTTCAAACGAATATATCCCAATGAATCAGCAACGTATTCTGCAAGGAATTCTTCTACAGAATCAGACTCAACGTTGCGAATAAAATCCACAGCACGAACGCGGGCCACCACATTTGATGCCGGTAGCGAGTCACTGCGAACAACCTGAATCAAAAAAGCATTTTGCGTTTCAACAGAACTAATGCCCGATACATCTCTATCGGAGCAGGCGCAAAGCGCAATCAACACGAGAAGTAAAAGCAACTTTTTCATCGTTTTACACCTCCTTTTTGGCGCTATCACCACCGGAAATGTCTGCTACCGGGTATAGTGCAAATACGAACTGCATGGCGCGATTCACATTTTTCACCTCTGCAGTCCTTTTTTGAACTTGCCGTCTAAATTCAAGAGCCATTTCATTCAAATCGTCAAAGCACTCATCGTCTACACCCACCAAGAGTGATGATATATTACGCTTGGCAGGTTCCACCGCAACAAGGGCATTCTGCGCCAAAGCCAAAAGTTGGTTTTGATAACTGCGAATGGCGGCAGTCTTTACAGCCGAACCCTCTGAAGTAAAATTAGCAACAGTCGTTGCATAACGTTCCGACGCAAGCGGTGTTATCAGTTTTAAATCCTTGAGAACCTTTATAGCTTCGCGCACTTGGTCCTCGGAAACTGTCGGTGAAATCTGTTTTACTAACCGTGAGACTTCGGCATGGCCACCATTCATTTCGATAAGAGCCCGCACTACAGGAATCCACCACTTGCTCAAGAAAAGATATTCGCTAGCACTGAACTTGCGCAAATCAACATCCTGGAGCGAAAGCGCCATCTTATAAAGCTTGTCTTTTTTTGCAGGAGATTTCGTCTTGGAGGCAGCCACTAAAATCTCGAAAATTTCACCATTGCGGCCTTTCAAATCCAGCAAGTTTTTTGCCAAGGGAATACTGCGACTTGGCAAATGGAGATCCTTATTCAACACGCGGAACATTTGACTCGTTTCGAGCCCAAGCTTTTGCCCCATCATTTTATAGGAATACAGCGGCATATCCAACTTGCGCTGGGTATAATAATTCTTGAGCAAATCCCTGTAATCACTGATTTCGTTAATGTTCAGCATAGGCAAATTCTCGAAAAATACAATTGTCCAATCAATAAAATAATCTATTACTTGCCCAAAAGCTCTTAAAGAATATATCGCCTTTGATAAATTTTCAATGAAATCTTATAAAGCACCCGTTCATTTTTGCTTTTTCTAGAAATATTTTTCTGGTAGAATACAACCAAGGGGATATTTGGATGATTAACAACACACTTACGTCTGTTGCAGCTTTTGTTGTGGCTGCAGCAGTTTCTCAGGCAATCGCGGAAGGCCCATGCGACATTTACGCAAAGGCAAAAACACCATGCGTTGCTGCCCACAGCTTGACACGCGCGCTCTACTCCAGCTACAGCGGGAACCTCTACCAAGTCCGCAGAGCCGATGGACAAACCAAGGACATTCCAGTCGAAGAAGCGGGAGGCTTTGTCAAATCCTCCGTACAAGACGACTTTTGTGCAGGCTCCAAATGCACAATTTCAATCATTTACGATCAGAGCAGCTACAAGAACGATTTGAAGAAATCGCCGCCAGTCTATTGGCTAAAAGAAGGCGCCAAGGAAGCGGACGCCAACAGAGCCCCGATTTACATCAGCGGGCGCAAGGCTTACGGATTCTATCGCGACGCCTGGTCCGCTACCGGTTACCGCAATAACAACACCAAAGGTGTAGCCACCGGCGATGAAGAAGAATCCATGTACATGGTGGTTGATGGCAAGCATTACAACGACTTGTGCTGTTTCAACTACGGAAACGCAGAAACGACCGGCAACGACGACGGCCCGGGAACTATGGAATGCATCTACTTCGGAAGCGACAAGGACTGGGGCGGCCCAGGACAGGGCAATGGCCCGTGGGTAGCCGCCGACTTGGAAGATGGTGTATTCAAGGGAAACGATGCTGGTTGGCAATGGGGCAAAACCCATACGACACCGTGGCCAAACGCACTTTCTATTGAAGCAGACTATGTAACCGCCATGCTGAAAGGCCCGAACGACGGAACGTTCAAACTCAAAGGCGGCAGCGCCCAAAAAGGAAAACTCAACACCATGTGGGATGGCCCACGCAAAAGAGGCTACAGCCCACGCAAGCTGCAAGGCGCCATCGTGCTCGGCAATGGCGGTGACGGCAGCGACGGCGGTGCAGGAACGTTCTTCGAAGGTGTGATGACAATCGGAAACCCGCCAGATTCCGTAGACGATTTGGTACAAGCAAACATTGTCGCCGCCGGTTACGGAAGCAAAATTGAGCTCAAGAAGCCTGATCCGATTGAACCGTTTAAGGATACGCTTACCATCCCGGGAAAAATCGAAGCAGAAAACTACGACAAGGGCGGCAACGGTCAGGGATTCTTGGACACCGACATTGAAAACGAGAATTCCCTCTACCGCGATGACAACGCAGGCCTCGACAGCGCAGAAGGCGCCATCATTTACGGCTGGGGTTATGCCGATGACTGGTTACGTTACACGGTAAAAGCGTCCAAGAACGACTCGCTCACGCTCACGACGCGCGTCGCCTCCCCAAGCGATAGCACATTCTTCTCCGTACTCGTTGACGAAAAGAACGTCGCCACCGTGATGGTCCCGAACACCGGTGACTGGAAGAAATTCGAAACGGTTACAGTCTCCGTGCCTGCAATTGCGGAAGGGGCACATGTGCTAAAAATAAAGATTGACAAGCCCTACTTCAATCTTGACTGGATTGAATTTGCAGTCGCCACATCCCAAACAGAATCCATCAAGTTTACAAGGCAAGCCGCAGCATCGCAAGTCTACACAGTTTACGATGTCCTTGGAAACCGTGTTACCTCATTCCAAGCAAACGAAAACGCTATACGTAACATTTGGGACAAAGTCCGCATAAATATGCCAGGCGGCATTTACGTCATCAAGACGATGAACAAAACCATTCGAATTTCAAATATAAAATAATACACCTCAAACCAAACTCACTTAAGTAGGTTTCGCAAGAAGCCTACTTTTCAATTATATAAAATTTTACTATTATTTTAATACAACCTAAAAAGGAGATTCTATGAAAAAAGTTTTATCGATTTCACTTGTTTTAGCAGCATTTGTACTTTCTAGCTGCGCTGTTCTGATGGGTACAAGGATGCAACCCATCGTTCTTGGAGATATGCTCATCTACGTCCGCGTATCAACAGCAAAAGCATTCATTGCAACAGGAATGCCCGAGAAACTCGAAATTGACACCCCATTCGACGCCAATGGCAGGTTCTATTACAAAAATGCCGTTCACGACACCACTAAAGGTATCGCCTCAGTTACATTAAATGATGAAGAATTAGAAATGAGCATGATACTCGCATCATACAGTAAAGCAGCACAAAACAATCCTGAAGTTTTCCAGAACGATATAAGCGATTCTTTAAAGACAACCAGAATTTTTTCTGCTTACGATGCTCTTTTCAAAGATTGTACAAATGAAAACCTAGTCGATGCCGACTATAATTCCGAAAAGAAGTATACTTACAGATGCTACAAAATAACACATGATGACGGAACGCCAGAGGACATGTGTCTCGCATCAAGATTAACAAAACAGGGAAACATTCTCCTTGTCATCATGCGAAGCTTCGCTTTCGGCACAAGTGTTAGAAACGAGCTTTTGGATGCCATTGAAAGCGTAGAATTCAAGGAATAATTTTTCAAAATAACGAATAAAAAATATCCCGCCGGTTTTACCGACGGGATATTTTGCATTCATCTAAACGATTACGCAGCCAAATCAAAGCCCAAAATCATTTGGCCATAATTTTCAGCTTCATCATCATCTTCATAAAGAACGATACGAACTACGATATAATCAGAATGTGCGGTAAATGCAACCTTTTCAAAGGCATTTGAACCATCAGCAGAAAAGTCAGCAGCACTAGAATTGTTTCTTGTATCAATATTATTCACATCATTACCTTCATAAATATAAAGGTCGAAATCTTGAGGAATCTTGCCAAGTTTCGCAATATCATCACCACTGCTCAACCATGAAATTGCAGCCCTAACATATCTTGTCGTAAAATCAGAAAGATTTACAACAAATCGTATTTCCTTTTTATTAGAACCACTATAATTTTTCATCAACTTATTCACATCACCAATCCAGAAACGAGAATCATGCATACATCCATAATTTGGATTTCCTCGTCCCGGCAATAAGCTGAAATAAGTAGGAGCATTAGAAGCACTAGCGCTCGTCAACAACACAGATTTGACAACTTCAGGATGTCTACGATAAAACGCATTGGTTGCCAAAAGATCAGAAACCATCCCTGCAGTATAAGCAGCAGCGGCTTCAGTACCGTCATAATACGGATCTTGTGCAGAAGTTGCCCCTGATGCAGAAGTATACTTTCTACCAATATCAGTCTTCCTTTCACCTTCATCAAAATAGAAATGGGAGTAATTATAAATTTCCGGTTTTGCAGAACCATTCACATAATCAGGATAAGTAGACTGTGCGTTACATTTGCCAATCCCTTTTTTGCAATACCTAGGAGTATTAGTAGGCGTATAAGCTGTAATCTTTTTTGTCGATTGATTAATAGCACCAACTGTAATAGCGTTTGCAGCATGGGCTTCATAAACAAAGTTCTTATTATTTGCAGATGCATTTCCGGCAGCTACAATTTCTACAGTACGATTATCATATATGAAGTTATCTAAATTTCGAGCAGTACTTGTATAATACAGACCTTTAGAAGTGCCTCCTTGCTTACCTTTACGGATTCGAAGACCCATATAAACGTTATCGTCTTCATAATATTCAGAAGAACCGATATAGACATTCGAATTTTTAGATGAATTCTTTATAATTTTATATGCTTTCGACACATCCATTTCATGTCCAGGGACAAAATTATAACTGGACGATGGTGTCTGAACATATTCAATGTAATCATTATGAGCCATCTTAATTGGCGTTGCATACGAAGGCATGTAAATACCAACTTTAGACCATTCAGGCAGCCATTCAGAATACGGTTGATAATCAATAACCCAACCATAATCTAAGCTATTTTGGTCTCCATACCAACTTTCAATGGACAATCTAGAAGAATGAGTTGCATTTCTTCTTATTGGTGCAAAATTACTATAATAGAGTTGTTCGCCATCTCCATAAGGTGATACTCGTTTTGGATTCGAGAAATTGAAATTATACTTAGATACGTCATACCCATTATTAACTGTATTTGAGTTCATATCCGTCTTACGAACAAAAGACGTAGCAGACGATCTAGATATATTTTTAAAATAACGATTCGACTTATCTATAAAGCCTTTTTCACCATCATACAACTTTTTTCCATAAGCTACGGCCGCGCTATATACAGGATTTGGATTGTACACTTGCAGATAATAGTAATCATCATTGTGGTTAGACCAGCCACGACTAAAATAAGCGCCTTCCATAGCTTTTGCATTTTTCAAAAGGCCCGATGCCCTTTTTGCAAGCGCATGATTTTCCAATGACGAACCAACTTTTTGTTCATTCTTCTTAATCTTGGAATAATCTATATCTCTATAGACCATCGGCGAGTTCATTTTACTGCCACGGCGGCCAAGAACGTCATAGTTCATAGAAGCTGCGAACGCCCCTACACAGCCAACAGCCATAATTAAAGTTAACTTTTTCATATATCTCCTTTATTTGAAGTCAACGAAATATAAAAACTTCAATTGCAACTTTATTTACAATAATACTACAACTTTTATATAAAATAATCAATTTACCTTATACTAACAATTTATACAAAATATCATGACATATAAACAAATTAATAACAAAACAAATTGCAAATTTCATTATTTTATACACAACGTTTCATTTATCATCATTTTTTTCACATCATCTTTTCAGCTTATCATAAAACATACAAGTCATTAAATAAACTTCTTATATATACAAAAGCGCCCCGCAAGCTCAAACTTGCGGGGCGTTTCTGTTTAGATCCTTCGACTCTGCCCTACGGGCTTCGCTCAGGATGACAAATGTGTTAGATCAAGCCTTCGAAGAAGTTGTTGCCCTTGTCATCCACGAGGATGAATGCGGGGAAATCCTTGATGGTGATCTTGCGGATGGCTTCCATGCCGAGTTCCGGGAAGGCCACGATATCGTTGGACAGAATGTTCTGTTCGGCGAGGATGGCTGCCGGACCGCCGATAGAGCCGAGGAAGAATCCACCGTACTTCTTGCAAGCGTCGGTCACGTCCTGGCTGCGGTTGCCCTTAGCGACCATGATCATCGAAGCACCCTTGCTCTGGAAGCGCATCACGTACGGGTCCATACGGTTAGCCGTCGTCGGGCCGAAGCTACCCGTCGGCATGCCTGCCGGGGTCTTGGCCGGACCGGCGTAGTAAATCGGGTGGTCAGAAACAACCTTGAGCACGGTCTTTTCTTCGTCCGTGAGTTCTTCACCGCGTTCCTGCTTGTCGAAGATTTCGGCAATCTTGGCGTGGGCCATGTCGCGGGCCACAATCATCGTACCCTTGAGGGAGAGACGCGTCTTCACCGGATACTTGGTGAGGTCGGCGAGAACTTCCTTCATCGGACGGTCGAGGTCGATTTCAACTGCCGGAGCGAGGTTCACGGCATTGCCAGCCGGGATGTAGTTTTCCGGATGGTGTTCCATCTTTTCGAGCCAGAGGCCGTTTTCGTCAATCTTGGCCTTGATGTTACGGTCAGCAGAGCAGCTCACGCCGATAGAAACCGGGCAGCTTGCAGCGTGACGCGGAGCGCGAATCACGCGAACATCGTGCACAAGGTACTTGCCGCCGAACTGGGCGCCAATGCCCGTCTTCTGGCAGATGTGCAGAACCTTTTCTTCCATTTCGAGGTCACGGAAAATACGACCACCTTCGGAACCGGAAGTCGGAATATCGTCGAGGTAGCCGCAGCTAGCGAGCTTCACCATGTGCGTGTTCATTTCGGCAGAGGTACCGCCAATCACGATAGCGAGGTGGTACGGAGGGCAAGCTGCAGTACCGAGGGTCTTCACCTTTTCGGCGAGGAACTTTTCCAAGGACTTCGGGTTGAGGAGTGCCTTGGTCATGGGCCAGTAATAAGTCTTGTTGGCAGAACCACCGCCCTTGGCGACGAAGAGGAACTTCATTTCGGCACCTTCTTCGGCGTGGATGTCGATCTGGGCCGGGAGGTTGCAACCGGTGTTCTTTTCTTCGTACATCGTCAAGGGAGCAATCTGGCTGTAGCGAAGGTTCTTGGTGGTGTAAGCGTTGTAGACACCTTCAGAAATCGCTTCGGCGTCATCAAAGCCCGTCCAGACCTGCTGGCCCTTGTGGGCAACGCAGATAGCCGTACCGGTGTCCTGGCAGAACGGGAGGATGCCCTTGGCGGCAACGCAGGCGTTCTTGAGCATGGTGAGGGCGACAAACTTGTCGTTATCCGAAGCTTCCGGGTCCTGGAGAATCTTGGCGACCTTGGCCGTGTGAGCCGGACGGAGGCAGAATTCAACTTCTTCGAAAGCAGCCTGGGCGATCTTGGTCAAAGCTTCCTTAGAAACCTTGAGAATCTTCTTGCCTTCGAATTCGGCGACGGAAACGCCATCTTTACCGAGATTTACGTATTCGGTAGTATCTTCACCGTGCTGGACGGTAGCTTCGTATTTGAATGCCATAGTAGTTTGGGCGCCAGAGGCGCAGTTGATAGTTAAAGGACAGGTCCACAGTCATTGGTCAATAGTCATTAGTTTTATTTAGGCGCCAAAGGCGCAATTATATCTAATAACCAATGACCAACTACTAAAAACCATATTTCGTTACTTTCGGCTGTAAAAATAATTCTTTCCACTGAATGTTACAAGTACTTTTGCAATAGACTGCAGAACTTAGTTACTAAGAGCCTTCGGCATTGTTACTAGTTAATAGAGAACCCTATTTTAAGATATTCTCGTAACTCAAAACTTGGGACTAGTAACTCATCTTATCCCCCGATTTCGACCATTCATCCCCCTTTTTCACATATTTTTTGAACTTTTTTACTTTTTTTATGACCAAAATCACATAAGATGTATTATTTTTGATAACGAAACAAAAAACTCATTTTTATAAGAGGATTGAATAATGAAAAAGATTCTGCTCGCCACGATGATTTCGGCAGCTATGGTTTTTGCAGCTCCGGCAGCAAAAACGGTTAGTAAGGCCGCCACAGCAAAGAAGGCTGTTGCCGCCAAGGTAGAAAAAGCAGCCGAAGCACCGGCCGCCGCAGAAGCAAAGGCAGCAGAAGCCACCGCCGCTGCTCAGACGCAGGCTGCAGCAGCTACTACTGCAGCACAGGCTCAGGCTACTGAAGCAACAGCTACTGCAACCCAAGCTGCTGAGAACACCGCAAATGCAGCTCAGGCTCAGGCAACTGCAACCGCTGACGCTGCACAAGCACAGGCCGCTGCAGCACAAGCTCAGGCAACCGCAGTAGTTGATTCCGCAAAGGCTCAGGCAACTGACGCCGCAGCAGCAACGCAAGCCCAGGCCGCAGCAACCGCAGACTCCGCTAAGGCTCAGGCACAAGCTGTCGTAGACACCGCTAAGGCTCAGGCCGCTGAAGCAACTGAAGTTCTCGAAGCCAAGGCTGCCGAAGCTCCTGTTGACTCCGCCGCTCTCGCCAAGGCCGAAGAAGAAAAGAAGGCCGCCGAAGCAGAAGCTCAGGCAAAGGCTGAAGAAGAACAGAAGAAAGTCGAAAACGAAACCAGCGGCACCGCAAAGTCTGCAGTCATGGACAATCCGTGGGAATTCATCGCTGTTTCCGCAGCATTCATCGCTTCTGTCCTCGTTATCATCTTCACTGGGGACTAATAAGCGATTCTAAAAACGCTTTGTTAAAGTTTATAGACCGCCCGAAAGGACGGTCTTTTTTTTTGAACAATTTAACTTTTGTAAACTTTTCAAAACACGGAAATTTTGAAAAAACAGGACCTAAAAAGTCTATATACTACACCCCAAGAAAAAAACGCAAAAATGGAGTATAATTTGAGAACAAAAAAACATTTATCCCAAAACTTTTTTTCATAAATAATCTATTTTATCTTTTGAGAGATTATAGCTAGAGGGCAAGACTTGTTTTGCCCGCTTTTTTGGTTATACAAAGGAGACAAAGTGAGTATTAAGAAGTTTCTGTTAGCATTGTGCGCAGCCACGACCGTAATGGCTGAAGATCCAACTCCTTATGAATTGCTTCGACCAGTGTTCCCATTAACATGGGATAGTACGGTATTTAAGGATTTCGACACCACTGTTACGAGAAAGCACAACGTTCTGCCGAAAAAACTAACTCCTAAAGAATATGCGCCGAACGCGATGATTCCTGATACGCTTGAACAAGCGTACTTGGACGCCATGAACGTCAAGATTTCCCCGATTCGTGTTAACCAAGCGGGTTATTTGGAAAGCGACCCCGAGCGTCAGTTCTATTACGTCGGTAACGAGACCACCTTTGAAGTTGTCGATATCGACGGAAAATCATTTGTACCAGCATTCACAGGAACACTCAAGCCTACAGGCAGCACCACATCATCTGATTGGACAATTGTTGCCGGTACAAACGCAGCAACAGCAGACCAAAAGCGTTATAAAGTTACCACATCCGGCCCTTCCGGAAAACTCATGTTCGGTAACATTCCTCAGAACGTGCCTACCGAAACCCGTCTCCGTATCAAGGTTGGCAACAATATTTCGAGTACATTCATCGTCTCTGAAAAAGTTTACTCCATGGTAAAAGATGCAGCGCTCAAGTTCTACGGCATCAACCGCAGCGGTTTTTCCGAATCATGGTTCCGCAATCGCCTAAAGAGCCATACGAAAGATGGCGGTGGTCTAGTTATAGATGGTCCATTAGATGCTGGTCGAGGATATTACGATGCATCCATGGCAGGAACTCTCGAAGGCGGTTACTACGACTGCGGCGACCACTTGAAGGAATCACAAACCCAGATGTATGCCTTCATGGTTATGGCTTTGATGGCCGCTGCCAATCCAGATGTTGACGAAGACCATTACGCATTTAACCAAAGTATCACCTCCACCACAGATGCTATCCCGGACATGCTCCGCGAAGCTAAACACGGAGCCGACTTTGTACTCCGTTCTTTCAAACGAGCAAAAGGCGTTGTTGACGACATGGCCCTCTCTATCGGTAACTACGGAACAGACCATGGCTGGTGGGGCCTCCCTGAAAACCAAGACTTTTTGCCTGTAGATACGTCTACAATTGCAAGGGACCGCGGTGGTCCAGCTTCAAGGCCGGTCCGTCTCGCAGAAATCGGTGCTAACGTTGGTGGCGAAACAGCAGCAGCACTCGCTTTTGTCGGCAAGATGTATAAGGACTATTTCCCCGAATACAAGGTTTTTGCAGATAGCTGCATCATGGTTGCCGAAAAGATGTACGATTTCGCCAAGGCTTTGGCACAAGGCAAAAACACCTATGATGGCGGAAAACAAATTGTTCACAACAAACAATTCGCTATTTCGTCTCCGGCATATAACGGAAATAACGAATTTGTAGATGACATGGCACTTGCATCCGTAGGCCTTCTCTACGCTACCGGCAAAAAAGAATATGCCGACGACATGATTCGAAACAAGAACATGTTCAAAGAGCAAGTTATTTCCCAGAATGGAGGTCCAGTATTCTTCGAAGGTGGTTGGTTTGTCACGGAAAACCAGGGATTCCTCAAGAATACAAAGAACACAAGCTGGGCAAACTCCTATGCCTATGCTCTTTACGCCCTCTATAAGTTAATTCTTGCAGACAAGACTAAAGCAACGACTGAATACGGCCTTACAGAAACTGAATGGCTAAACGCCGTCGAAGACTGCATTGCCAACATGATTGTAAACCTTGGCGATATGCGCTATGACGAAGGTGTTACAGAGACATTCCAATTCCCGAACGTCCCTAACATTTGGAAAAACAGCTCTGTTACTTACGACAAGATTTGGTACACGATGCACACGGACCAGACCTGGATTTACAACCGTTACCGCGCGGGCGACATTTTTGAAGTTCTTGCCTACGCCGAAATCGCAGCAGATATCGAAAAGAAAGGCATAGCACTCCCTGCTATGGGCACCCCAAACTGGAAAGCTGCCGAAGCAAAACAATTCGGAATCAACCAATTGAACTACTTGCTAGGCGTGAACCCATGGGATATTTCCTTTATCATGGGCGTTGGCGATAAGAACGATGCCCACCCACACCATCGTGCAGCCAACCCCGAAGGTAAAAACGTTCCCGGAGCAAACTACGTCTATAAAGTTCCTATCGGAGCCCTTTATGGCGCAGTACCTCCGAACCAGCACATGAATGGCTCTGGAGGAAATGCCGGCGGAGGAACCCTTTCTTGGGAAAATTATCAAATGTCCGAAGTCTGTATTGATGCAGCAGCAACGCTTGTCAGTACGGTTAGTCTTGCATCACAAAAAATCGACAAGACCGCTGCTCCAGACATTGACGTTGAAATCCGCCATGTGAGCTTGGATTCAGCCATCGTGACCGTCAAACTGACCCAACGCGGAACAGCTACAATTTCTTACGGCACAACCGAAGGCCAGTACAATCTGACGGCAACAGACGGAACCGCAGGCGTTCAGCATAATATCGTTCTCCGTGACTTGCAACCAGGTACTACCTACTATTTCTATGTCACAGGAGCTAACGCATACAAGCCTGAAAATACAAAGACCAAGTTCCGCGTCGATAGCACCCAGACTCCATATAGCTTCATGACGCTCCCCAATCTCGAAGACGCAAACATCGTGAATGTCACGGTTTGTAACGTCACTGCCGACAGTGCCGAAATCATGTGGTACACCCCCAACGGCGAATACGAATCCAAAGTTTACTGGGATACCATACCGCACTCTACGGCTGCAGAATTTGCATACAACACCGGAGCCGGTAACGCAGACGTCGCTGGCATTCCGACACAATTCCACTATGTGAAAATTGGCGGACTTAAAGAAAGCACGACCTACTACTTCATGGTCGAAAGTAACGGAATCATTGTAAACCTCAACGACAAGGGCGAACTTCTTAAATTCAAGACTCCTGTAACCTGGTACGACTTTAGTGTTCGTGGCTACCAATACATTTTCTCCGACATGGACTTCTTGAACCTGAACATTTACAACAACGAAGCAAGACCATTCGACAGCTTGACGCTCCGCCTTTACTTCACTGCATTGCCAGAAGAAGTTGACAGATGCGCAACCTTGATCGACTCCGATATCTGCTTTGCATACGATGAAGGTGGTTTTAGCGTTCCGTGCGAAAACGACCGCGAACTCAGGGACTTGATGAGAGCCGCGTTGCCAGTCCGCCTCGACGACACTTATGACCCGGCTACCGGTAAATATTCTTACTACTTCCCGGCCCCGCTCGGTTCTACCGTTATCAAGTCCCAGTCCCGCCTCCGCGTAGACTTCGGCTTCTCTTACGGTATTTCGAACGATGGTTACAAGACTTGCGAAACATTACGTCAACCCGGCAAGAAACGCTTTAGCAAGAACTCTGGCGACTGGTCTTGGCGCCCGCATAGTTACTTGGAAGATGGCGCCGATTACGAAGGCATGCCTGTATATGCCAAAGATTACGGCGATATTGACGTCAATGTTCCTATAGATCCTTATATTGCCGTTTATCGTAAAGACCAGTTCATCTGGGGTAACAGCCCGTCCAAGAAGGAAATGGAAACCAAGAGGGCTAACTACAGAATGGACCTCAAGTTAGACGCTCCGTTCAACCTTTCCAACGGTTCCCATATCAATATGGACCAGCCGAGCAGCATCGTCCACGTCAAGGGTCGAGTCAAAATTACCGAAGGCGGCTATGTGACAAAGATTTGGGCAAATGGTGTTAAAGTCACCGGCGAAGTCTTTGCAGAAGGAACCGATAGATGGATTCTGAACGAAGCCGGAACAGATGTCGTCGCAAAGTACGATATTCCGACTGACGAATGGGTTCTCGATATTCCTGTGAAGATGACGATCGGCAGCAATAAGGTCGACGTGACTATCTTTGCAGGCCCAGATCCAACATGTGATGCTTGCACTGAAAATGGCGGTTGCGCATTCGAGAACAGAACATTCTATGTGGAATTCTCTAAGGGCGATGCAACAGCTTCTATCTTGGTTCTCAAAGATGCAACAACAGGCACTCCGGTCATAAGCCCTGCTGCACCTGAAGGAACTACATTCATTATCGATTTGAAGGACGAAGACAAGAAGAAGACCAACCCCCAGACTCTCGAAGTTCAAGTCCTGAACAACAAGAAGAACGACATTCTCAAGGTGACCTTGACGGCTGACCCGGCAACACCGGGACACTATGTCAGCGCTCCGATTACCGCAATCAGCCACAGCAAGGAAACAAGGAACCAGACTTCTGAAATATCCTTCTTCGCAGGCGATACAATCGTGGTCACCTATATAGACCCGAACGACGAAGAAGATATCTCTAAGTATTCCTTCTTTGCCGAATCCAAGATCCCGTCGCCGCAAGTCGCTCTCGCCGAAGACAGCAATTGCGACAACAAGGCAGACCAGCTGAGAATCAAGTTCACGAACAAGCTTACTGAAGGCTACACACTCGACAGTATCCGCTACTTTATCGAAGGTATGGCAGATACAGTCAAGCTCCCGCTTGTTGCAGCCAACTATGCTGAAATGAACGAAATTCTCATCGCAATCGACACAAGTCTTATCCAGACCAATGCTAATCCGACAGGCAAGATTACGACTTACATTACCGACAAGGGAACCGCAAACGCAGAATTCATCAAGATTTCTGATGGCATCCTCCCCACTCTCGTAAGCGTATCTATCCTCGAAAAAGCAGACAACAGCGATCTCGACACCGTCATGATTGCATTCTCCGAACCCGTCATCCTCTCGTCTGTAAACGAATGGCCGCTCGTTATCGCTGGTACGGTTGGAGTTCCGACAGTTGTCGGAGCTGCTTCCACGACAAACAACGGCAAGACCTGGCAGCTGGTTATCAGCGGCAATGTCAACAATACACTCGTTCCGGTCGGAGCTTTGGCTAGCGCAAGAACCGCAGGCGGATTCACAATTACCGACCAGAACTTCAACCAAATTAATCCGCTGGGTTGCAACCCGAGTGTGCCTGTAACGCTCATTTCTCGCCCAGTCCCGATTTACTATGCAGAAATGGTTGACAAGGAAGGCGATGGCGTTCCGGACTTGGTCCACATCATATTCGAAAGAAAGCTCAAAAACAAGGATGTATTCGACAGTATCGTGACGATTTGGGGCAACCCGGGCATCACCCGCAGCTTCGTTACTACAGCAGATACATCTACCGGCGTAATCGTTCCGAAGGAAGCTTACTGGACCATCCGCGACTCTGTTTCGGCACCGTTCCAAGTCCAAGTCGATTCCGTCACAGTAAAGGATTCTGTCAACACCTATAGCATTATCGATATTACCATTCCAGCAACACACGCTTATCCATACGGCTCTACAAGCGGTGACAAGGACGGAAATGGAACAATTTCGCCGATGAAGGGCGTTGCAAACGGATTCTTCGAAACAAACTTCACATTGTACGACAAGTGCGCTCCGGTTATTTCTTCTGCAAGAATGATCAATAACGGAATACTCAACGTCAACATGTCTGAACCGCTCAACATGCTCGCATCGGGCAAATATATCCAGCGTGAACGTGACGAATACATTCCGTCTGAAATTCCGCAGGGTTCCGGCAGATCCTACATCTTCACCTATAACGAAAAGGATAACGTATTCCACGCCGGAGACCGCGTACGCCTTGTTCCGCAGACACTTGGTTCGGCTTATATCGACAAGAACAACAACGTGCCGACAATAGATAACCCCTACGTGCGCATCACCGGTGATGACAATGTTCGCTTTACGGTAACGCTAAAGGAACCTGTTGCTACACCGAAGGTCGGTGCTAACATCGGCCGTCCGGAACAAACGCAGAACGATGCATTTGTAACATCAGCAGTAATCAACGGCAAGCGTAACTTTATTAGTAGCAACGGGACATTCCTTGGTCAAGTGGATGATGCCGCTTACGTTAGCTCGGGTCCGAGTTTCGAAATTGAAGTCGTGATGCCTTCCGCAAGTTTCATAACACACGAAGGCTTAGCGATGTACGATTTCCACCTGAAGATTGTCACGGATCTCTACGATAACATTGGGCAGTATATCAACACTTACACGCTTGATATTCCGAAAGAAAACTTCGCAACGATCAGAAGCTTTACCGATAATGGAACCCTCAAGCTCAACGTCGAATGGGCCGCTAAAGACAACGAAGCACCAGTCGCCAAGAAGGGTCACAAAATCGGAACCGGCGCTTACATCGCTAAGTTTGACTTCACTGCAGAACCGTTCTGCGCAGCCAAATTCGATGAAGCCAACAACGATTACAAGGCCAAGTGTTCTGAAATCGGAGCTAAAGTCGGTAGAGTAACCAGCAACAAAACAAAGACCCTCGGCTTTAAGAGAAAGAAATAACAAAACAACAGCCCCAGGATTTAACAGTCCTGGCGGCTCTTTATTTTTAGAACAAAAGATAAACGTATGAAAAAACTATTCAGCATTATTTCGTTACTAGCACTGTTCTGCATTGACCAAGCCGCTGCAATACCTGCCGCAGAGCTTCCGAATATCGATAGGACGTGTACAAACTGCGACCGTCGATACTTGGACTCTATCAACGTCTACAACAGGCGCCCTATTCGCGTCAACCAAGTCGGTTTCAGACCTCAGGACAACAAGTACGCCTATGTTGCCGATACCAAGGAAACGACGTTCAAGGTTATCGACGCTAAAACCGGCAAGGAAGTCCCTGGTGGCGGGAACCTGGAAAAACTTGGAGTTTATCCAAAGCCAAACATATGGGTCAATGGAGCATTCAATTCCCTCGAAAGCGTCTATATATTCGGATCAAACGATTCCATCGCTTCGGGAACAGAGACCCTTTACAAAGCCGACTTTACACCGCTCTCGACAACGGGTGAATATTTCATCGTCATCGGAAACGATACATCAGCAACGTTCAACGTTCATCCGTCGATTTACAACGCCATTATGGAAAACGCGCTGCGCTTCTTCGGAGCACAGCGTTGCGGAGATACCGATTCTTGGTTCCATGGCGCCTGCCATTTGAAAGACGGCTCCGAAATCG
This sequence comes from Fibrobacter sp. UWB11, assembly GCF_900143015.1. Classification (NCBI taxonomy): domain Bacteria; kingdom Pseudomonadati; phylum Fibrobacterota; class Fibrobacteria; order Fibrobacterales; family Fibrobacteraceae; genus Fibrobacter; species Fibrobacter sp. UWB11. Next base: position 1,943,651 of record NZ_FSRT01000001.1, read on the forward strand.
GGCATGACCTCACCGGCGGTTGGCATGACTGCGGTGACCATTTCAAGGTTTCCGAAACCCTCGGCTATACCGCTTATGCGCTAGCAACAACATACATTGTCTACAAGGACAAAGCCGAAGACCGTTACGGCAAAACCTACGCCGACACATTCCCGGACGGCATTCCCGATATTCTCTACGAAGCAAAGATTGGTGCTGACTACATTTTCAAGCTCTACAAAGCGTCTAAGGCCGACAAACTCATAGATAAAGGCGACATGTACCACTCCATCGCCGTCGGTAGTGAAGACCACCAGTTCTGGGACGTTCCTGAAAAACAAGATGCACAGCCCCAAAGCAAGGGTGGTCCGCATCGCCATGTTGCTAAAGGAATTGGAACGGCATCCGGCATGTACATTGCAGCCCTTGCCTATTTCGCCATGGGTTGGAGCGAATTCGACCCCGTTTACGCCGACTCACTTGTAGAAGCCGCAAAGGATATTTATGCTAAAGTGATGAAGCCCGTATCTCCGACCACCGTCAACAATAGCCATAATTATAAAAATACAGAAGAACTCGGAGGATTTTACCCCGGTGGTTCTAGCGAAACGAACATGATTGACGATGCCGCCGCAGCAGCTCTTGCCTTGTGGTACGCCACAAAGGATACGATTTACCAATACGACCTCTACAAGAACACAGCTATCAACGACAACGCGACCAACTACTTCTACAACAACGAACCTAATGACGCAGGTCCGTATTTCAGAGCAGGTTACCTCGGTCTTGTCAGCGGCTTCTATCCGGGTGGATGGATGACGGACTTCGAAAACGTCCATTCTTATGTGTTATTCTCGTTCGTAAAGCTCATCCTTAAGGACAAAGAAACCGCGCAAATGTACAATGTGGGCGAACTGGAACGCGACACGCTTATCCAGCGCGCTACAAACGCACTCCGTCGCCTTACGGATGACGGGTCTGAAGGAGATGTCACCATTTACGAAAACCGATTCGGAAGCGTGACAGCAACAAAACCGTACAATCTTGTGTGGACCTCTAGCAACTGGGGTTTCAACCGTTACAACATGGGTGCCGCAAACGCCATCTTTATGCTCTCGGAAATTACGTCCGGTGCAGAAAAAGAAGCCTACAAGAACCTTGCTCTCGATAACATTTATTACAACATGGGCGCAAACCCCTGGGATATTTCGTTCATGATGGGTGCGGGCGACAAGAACTCGAACCACCCCCACAACCGCGCTGCAAACCCGGACGGCTACAATGCCGGTAGTATGCCGTACAAGTACAAATGCCCGAAGGGCGCTCTCATGGGTGGCCGCGCCCCCGACAAGACTTTGCTTGAAGACTGGAGCGATTATACGGCAACAGAAACCTGTATCGACTTCTCCGTGCAGCTCCTGATGCCGGCACAAAGCTTTGCAGAAACACTCCCGCCGGACAACGAAGGCCCGATATTCAGTAACATCATCGGAACGCCTATTACGGAAACTACCGCAGTTGTCAGCTGGGACGCCAACGAAGTTGCAACGGTAACCGTGTTCTATAACACCACTCCGGATGTAAGCACCGCAAAATCGGTCCAGCAAGAAAAAGCCTCCAAAGGCGGCTCTGTAACGCTTAAAGACCTTGTCCCTGGCCAGACTTACTACTTCTTCCTCGAAGGCATGGACACCAAGAAGAACCTCACGACGGATGATAACCATGGTTACTGGTACCAATTTACCATGACCCCGATCAGCACGACAATCAAGGGCGTCACCATTTGCCAGGTGGATCACCGCAGCGCAAAGATTTACTGGTGGAGCACCGACCGCTTGAACGGCATCGTGAACTTCGGTAAGGCCAAGGGCCAATACACTTCGTCCGTTTCTGCAAATGGTGGCGCAGTGCTCTTCCACGAAGCTGAACTCACAGGACTCGAAGCAGGCACAACATACTACTTCACCGTTTCTTCGGGCACAACCACATCCGATGAATATTCGTTCACCACAGAAAAACATGCCACATACGCAGACTTTGACATTTACTTGAAACCGAGTTCTTACAGTAGCGATGCTAGCTGCAGCAACTGGCAAGATTGTCACGCATTTATCTTGTCCATTGCAAACAACGATACCGTTCAATTTGAAGATTTTGAAATTCGCATGTACCTCAAGGATTCAAACCTTGCTGCTCTTGGTAACGCCCATCAGAACTTCGGTGGCGACGGTCAAATGGGCAAGGCAATCAATGTTACATTTGGAGCCGCACAACCTGATGGCTTTGGCGGATACTATCTGCCGATTAACGTAAAAGCCGTTCTGGAAGTTTCAGGACAGTTGCTCATTCAAATCATCTTCAAGGATTACAACCCTGCCGTACCGACAGTAACCTTCAAGGACATCAAAGGTTCCTGGTCTCTGCGCGCTCACACGGATGAATCCGATCCTGAACATTTTGAAGGCATTGACTTGACTCAAGCCCCCTACTTCAAGGGGTCTGAAACGACCTTCCTCGAAACCAACTCCAATGGCACAAAGGTCATCGCCTTTACACGTGACCCCTACATAGCCGTCTATTATCACGACAAGCACATCTACGGTTACGGACCGGACTACACACCGGAAACAGCACCGCAAGTCAAACGCACGATTACAACAAACTTTACAAGTCCGTTCATAAGCCCAATCCACTCTGTTGAAAAGGTGGATCCGCTCACGACATACGCTGCAACAAGTACTGTTGCGCCGACCGGTCTCCTCGATGCCGTGGAAATGAACAGCAACCCCTATCCGTTCGCATACGCAACGGCAAACCGTACAGACGCCATTGTGTTCGGTGGCGATACGACTCTCGCCTACGGCAACAACTACATGGAATGGGTCACCTGGCACAACAGAAATGCAAACCAGAAGGCCGATAACAAGTACGATTGCGCATGCTCTATCGTACGCTCTAACGTCGAAATCGACAGTATCACCAAGCCGCTCGAAAAGCGTTACCTCGTATTCGACAAGCCAACCATTACCGGTTATAAGGACAAGTTCGTCGAAGTCCAGATTTCGCTCCTCGATAGCAATCTGGACGTTATCACGGAAGAAAAGAGCTTGAACATCGATCTCATTACAGCAGACCCAAATGTTCGCTTCTACACCGACCCGACGGCAACCATCCCGGTAACAACAGTTACGCTCTACGATGGCGTCGCAACAATTTACGTCAGTTCCGATGTAGCCGTGAAAACGACGATTTCTGCTACACACGGCAATACGGCAGATTACGCCTATACACCGGCTACCGCCGAACTCACCATCGAAGAACTTCCGCCTTGGCCGATTATCGATGTCGCAAAGATTGTGGACTTGAACTGCGACCATATTCCTGACGCCATGGATATCACGCTGTCCTCGGAATACGCAGAAAATCAGTCTTTCGCTTCTATTTCGTTCACCTACGGTAACGAAACCATCGTATCAAACAAGGTGAAGTCTTTAGCAGGCAAGTCTCTCATTGTTGAGATTTCTGTCCCACAAGAAATCATGACAAACGCAACAGGAAAGATTACGCTCGAAAGTACAATCCAGGGTGCATCAAAGATCGTCGACGACATCTACTCCGATGGAATTTCGCCGGCACTGCTATCTGCAACAATCCTCGAACGTCAGGATACTTCGACAACCGATCACCTTTACTTGCAATTCAGCGAACCGATTTCTGCTCCGGGTACAAAATTCCCGCTCGTCCTTTATAGCGCAGATGCAATCACCCCGGTTGCGATTCCAACAGTTGTCTCAGCTAAGCTCTATAACGAAGCCAAGAACATTTGGGATTTCGAACTCGCCTATGATGCCGGAAACGGATCTATGGTAACTGCCGGCATGTGGGGTCAGCTCGATGTAACAGGAACAATCACCGACTTGAACGGCAACGGAGTTGCTGGCATCTGCACACCGGAAAAGGTTCAAATCCTCCTGAAGATTTTGCCGATTCCGATGACATACGCCGTTATCACAGACAAGTTCCAGAACGGTTATGCAAGCCATGTCGATGTTACATTCCAAAAGCCGCTCGACGAAAAGCATACGCCAGAAAAGTTGGAAATCATCTTTGGTATGGCAAAGCCCGAAACACTCACGGTTGAAAAGAGCAAGTTCGTATTCATCGGAGAAAATCTCTCCATTGACCTTGAAAAGCCATTCCAGTTCGGTAATACCGCAGGCAATTACGAAGGCTCCCTCCCAGGAGGAAAGGTCCTTACGAACGCAGGTCTTGTGACACAGTACCTCGGAACAGGTGCTGCCGCCGAAACGAATACGGTTCTTGCCGAAGATAAGGTTGGTCCAGTCTTTGTTTCTGCAACAATCAACCAGACGGCAACCACCGACATCTTAAGCATTGTCGCAAGTGAACCGCTTGTCATTGCCGACGAAACACAGCAATTCTACAGACATAAACGTGCAGAAAAGCAGTCCAATGCGTTCAGCACCAGTTTCACGAACTGGAACTTTATGCAGTATAACGCAGGTATCACGCTCATCTACACAGGTGACCTTGCCGGCACCGTGATGGAAGGCGACTACGTCAGAATGGGTTCTATGATGACAAGTACCTTCAAGGATGCAAACGGCAACTATCCTGAATTTGAAGTACCTTGGATCCTTGTCAACGGTAAGGGAACCCCGGTCATCAAATACGATGTCAAGCTGCGCGAAATCGTCAATGATGCAAACTCCATCAACCGCTCGAAGGTTGATGTAGCCGAAACAATGCGCTTCTATATCAAGAATCCGACAACGAGCAAGTTCGACCTCATTCAGAACGGCAAGATTACGCTTGCAGGAATCGACTCTGCCGACATCAGCGGCGCCATCTTCGACGTGAAACTCACCGTACCGCGCGGAGCCTCTTATGGTGAAGAATGTGCTTGGGACAATCTCCTCGTCAGGTTCAATATTCCTATTTACTCGAACCTCGGAAGCTTTGTCAACCGATTCCACAACTCCTTCAATGTTGATCCGAAGCAATATCTTTCTGCCAACAACATGGTTGAATTTGCTATCGAATGGGCAAACAAGGGGCCGTCGGGTATCCGCACCAAGGAAGACAGGGCTGTGGGTACAGGCGCATACATTTACAAGGCTGAGATTGATGCAACATTCTCGCCGAACATGAACAACCCCGAAGTAAAGAGCAATGCCAAAACCATCAGCAACTTCTCGACAAAATCTTCGTTCGAGCAGAGAAAGACTTTTGGCATAAAGAGAACAAAGTAAAACAAAACAAGTGATTGGGAAAATATGCAAGAGAGTCTATTTACAAACTCACCCTACGTCATTGCACTATCTGTTATAGCGTTAATCGTCGTATGCTATTTTCCCATCATGCTTGGACAAAAAACGTCCGTCAAGCAGCTTCCGCAATCCATTCACCAACTGGTGATTATCAGCATCTTTTGGCAGGCGAGCAACTTGATTGGCGATATTTTCTTTAGCGGTGCAGACTTTGTCGCAGGAACAAAAGCTTACACGGCAAGGCAACTTGTTTTTGGCGCCGCAGCTCTTGGCTGGATTCAATTAGGAAATGCGGTACAGCATACTGCAGAAATAAGCCTCAAGATCAAACGAAAGAACGGTTGGAAGCTCATGAACATTATCGGAGCTGCCGCCGTTATCATTTCGACTTATCTATTCATTAACAACAACTCGTTTATTCCAAGCCTAAACTTTTTTGGATACAGGCCCTTTGCTGAAAGACCTGTATTCAGTTTTTATTCTTTGTTATTCTGCATTTTTGTACTCCCGAACATTATCATCACAGCATACGTTTTTCTTCGCAATATCGTGCAATCTAGCGATACGACACTTCCCCATCAAGTCAGTATCTACATGCTTGCATCGTTCGTATTTTTCGTAACGCTTGCTGCTCTCTTTGATTTTGTCATTCCCATTTCTACGAAATTCAACAATTACGATCAGTTCCTCAAATGGTCGCAGTTTATCTCGGTATTCCTTGCGATTCTTTCGGGACAATACTTCACATCGGTTTCGTTTAAAAACAAAAGCGCTTCTTGGTTTTTAGACAAACTAAGAGAAAAAATGGTCGATGGACTTTTATACTACAATTACAAGGGCGAAATTCAACTTGCAAACCCGGCTGCATTAAACATTTTGCACACGACGCAAGAAGCGTTGCACAATAAAAAAGTATCATCGATTTTCCCGCAAATTACAGACCCTTCAAGAGAATCGACTTACAACAAAATAAGAGTCAAGATTGATAACGAAGACCATATCTTTAACGTCTCCATTTTTGAGATTCGCCAATCACTGACAACAAACTACAACGTAGCCTTTTTTAGCGATGTTTCGAATACGTTGCATTATCAGCAAATTATCAAGAACCGCGATGAGCAGTTTAAGGAATACCAGCTCGACCAAATTCGCTATCAGGAACGTTTGAACATTTGGAAAAAGAAAGTCGATGAAAGTAAATACTTCCTGGATACGCTTATCAGTACACTACCCTTCCGTTTTTGGTCCAAGAACGAGCAAGGCGTGTTCATGACGCAAAACCAGACCGACATCAAGAGTCGCGGAAACTTATTGCAAACATCAGAACCCGACAATAGAATCTTGCCGGAAGAACTTCTTGCGCGAAACGAAGGCGAACCGCAGAGTTTTATTTCTTACGAGCGAATCAAAAAGCCTACTGGAAATTTGGAAGACGAAGATACTGTCGAAATTTTGAAGCAAGATGAATACAATATGGAAGTGCGCAAAGGGCAAGCCAAGGATATCATGATTTTCGAAAACATGTTTATCCCGATTATCGCGCCGCGCAAGCCGTATAAAATCATCGGCATCAAAATTGACATTACCAATGAAAAGCGACTCGAAAAAGAACGTGACATGTTGCAAGAACAAAAGCACATCCATTCGAGACTCGAAGAATTGGGAACCATCTGCGGTGGCTTTGCTCACGACTATAACAACATCCTGGGCTCGCAAATCGGGTTCTGCGATCTTGCACTCGAAGTTCTCGACAAAGACAACCAGGCATACATGTTCATTCAAGAAGCGCGAAAGGCCGCTACACGCGGTAAGGAATCGCTCGAAGAACTTTTGAACACCATCCGTGGAAAGACATCCGAAAAGGACAAACTCACAGAATTTGCACCATACATGATTATCGAAGATGTGGTGAAGAAACTCTGGATTACCCTCCCTCCGAACGTGAAGGTAAAGGCAGACGATATAGACAAGAACATCCGCATTGTCGGAAACGTGTCGGCACTCGACCGCATTATCAGCAACCTTGCGAACAACGCCATCTTTGCCATGAAGGAAAATGGCGGAACGCTCACAATTGCTTTAAAGCGTGAAGTGCTCACGGAGCCTCTCATTACGCCATACGCACCACAAATTGATGCGGGCACTTATGCGAAAATAATCGTCGAGGACACAGGCACTGGTATGGATACAGCCACCCTCGAACGAATCTTTTCACCGTTCTTTACGACCAAGGCGCCGGGCGAAGGCCTCGGTTTAGGCCTGTCTTCGGCATTAAGACTGCTAAAAGAAGGCAATGCAGGCTATACAGTACAAACAACCTTGGGCGAAGGAACTATTTTTAATCTATATTGGTCTATAAGAAACGAGAAAATGGAGGCTTAATGTCTACAATACTCATCATTGACGATGACGCTCAGCTCAACCTCATGTTGAAGTCTGCCCTGGAATTGAAAGGTTACACTGTCGATACTGCTTGCAACGGTAAGAAGGCTAAGTCGCTTTATCAGAAGAATACCTACGATGTAATTATCACCGACATCATTATGCCGGAAGGTGACGGATTTGAAGTAGTTCTTGATCTTCGCCGCATGGGCATGAGTGACCGTACGATCGCTATTAGCGGTGGTGGACGTACTTCTGCCGAAGACTACCTTGCAACGGCACAGCATTTCGATGTTGCCGCAATTTTCAGCAAGCCGCTGGATCTCCAGCTGCTCCGCAACAAAGTTGACGAGATAATCAAAGCTCATTCGTAATAGCATAAATGATGAATATCCTGATCGCTGATTTTGATCGGAAATTTGTCGAGGAGCTACAGCGCAACTGGTCCACTCCCGGAACGAACCTCCTGGTCTGCTCCGACGAAAAGACTCTGATGCCGCTTATAAAAAAGACGTCGATAGACCTTGCGTTTATCGAGGTTCCTTTTTTAATGCTCGACAATATGGATTTAATCAGCTATTTGAAGGAACGTCAGCCTGGTATCGAAATTTTCGTACTGTGCGACGACCGCAATTGGCAAGGTGCTGCAAGTGCCATTACACGCGGTGCTACAAGTTTTTTGAAGAAGCCGGTCACGTTATCACTTCTTGAAAACACAGCTAGCAAAATCCAAGCTCAACAGCAAAACAAATCCAACACGCAGCTGATGGAATCACAAGTGTTGGATAGCCTTCTCGGTGACACTCCCGAGATGCGCAAAATCTTAAAAACAGTATACAAGGTCGCTCCGACCAACAGTACCTTGCTCATAACCGGTGAGTCCGGTTCGGGCAAGGAGTTTTTGGCAAACGTCGTTCACCGCTACAGCAAACGCGCGAACGAACCGTTTGTGCCCGTGAACTGCGGAGCCATTCCCGAGAACCTCGTCGAAAGTGAACTATTCGGCAGCAAGAAAGGTTCTTATACCGGTTCTACCGCAGATAAAAAAGGTTTGTTTGAATCTGCAAATGGCGGCACGCTATTCCTCGATGAAGTCGGCGAACTGTCGCTTGCAACGCAGGTCAAACTTTTACGTTTCTTACAAAGTCACGAAATCAGGCGCGTGGGCGAAACAGAAGCCCGTTATTTGGACATTCGCATTATCGCGGCTACAAACCGCGATTTGCAAAAATCCATGCACGAAGGACGGTTCCGCGAAGACCTTTACTACCGCTTGAATACGTTCCACTTGCAACTTCCGCCGCTTCGCGATAGAAAGCCGGTCATTCCGAACTTGATACGTTACTTTATTCTAAAAAATAAGGAGGCGCAGGGTAAGGAAATTCACGACCTTGAACCGGCGGCTCTTTACGCTCTTTCGAAGTACCCCTACCCCGGCAATATTCGCGAACTCGAAAACATCATGGAACATGCCATAGTGCTTTCGGAAGGTGGTGTCATCAAGCTCGAAGACTTGCCAGAATATGTGCAAGTAGAAGCACGCGAAAAGACCGTTGCAATCCCGCATATCAAGGATGATGGCGGCTACAAGGAAAGTGCAAGCGAGCCTGTACGCGACATAATCGAAGAAGTTGAGGAAAACGAAAAGTCTGCCGAGAATCCGATTGGAAAACCGATTCATTTTGAACCGATTTCGGGCAAGACGGATAACGCAGGGCTTTTAACGCATAATCCAACAAAGTACTTGACGCACAATCCCGAGCCCGTTGAGGAAGAAATTCTTTCGCTTGACGAATTGGAACGCAGGCACATTTTGCACGCCCTCAGCATTTGCAAGGGCAACAAGACCGAAGTCTGCAAAAAGCTCGGAATTAGCCGCGCCACTCTTTGGCGAAAGCTCAAAGAACTCAAAATCGAAATGGTCGGCGGAGAAGATTAGCGCGGTCGAAAACTGCGCAAATTCCTACACTTCTACGAGAGTTGCAACAAGGCAAGAATCTTTCGTAGAACCGCTACCGACAAAGTCTACGTCTTGGGATTTTTTCCAAGACGTTTTTGCATTCGGGTGCACAGAAGAAACTGCGGCGAGAACATCGCGGGCAAAAACGGACAAATTGAATTCGCTGTAATTGGAACTCACCATGAAAAATCCGTTTAGATTCAGGAGCGTCGCGCAATCGGCAACAAGCGGCATCAAGTGTTCACGCACGTTAAAGTTAAAGCCCTTGAAACGCGCAAAGCTCGGCGGATCAAGTACGATACCATCAAAGCGGAGCCCTTTCTTTTGAGCCCAATGCACGTATTCGATGGCGTTACCGCGGAAGAACTCTCCTGGACGCAAATCGAGGTCGTTTAAGGCATAATTTTCACGCCCCTTATCGAGAATTTTGCCGCTGATATCGGCGTTTGTAGCGATGGCGGCTCCGCCCAAGCGCGCATGAACCGAGAAACTGCATGTATAGCTGAACAAGTTCAAAAAGCGGAGGCCGGGTTGCGCGGGATTCTCGAGATTAGCCGAGTCAGCGAGATGCGACGAAGATGCGTTTGCGAATTCAAGATTCGACGAAGATGCGCCGGACATAGCGCGGAAACGTTCTTCGACCTCGAGGCGCACATGACGCATGTCTAAAAAAAGCCCCGGATTAATCGTATCAAGCAAATCTACATGGAATTTGGCATGGCCTTCACGCACAACACCTACAGCATCTTCGCGGGAGCCCAAAACAACGTCCATAGGAGCGTTTTCGAGCGATTTCCCTGCACTAGAAAGGCGTTCCTTCGCAACGACGCAGACAGGCTTAAAAAGGGCCGCCAAAGCCTCGACAATTTCGGTCTTGCTCGTCAAAAGCTCCGGTCCAAAAAACTGCATCTGGTAACGGTCACCAAACTTGTCAATCGTAAGTCCCGGGAAACCGTCGGCGGCGCCGTTCACAATGCGATAAGCATCTGTAACATCAAATAACGGGGCTCGCTTTTCGAGCGCAATCGCTAACTTGTTTTTTAAATCAAAAGCCATAAACAACAAGGTTACAGGTTGTAGGTTATAGGTTTTAGAAGAAAAATCGCGCTTCGCGCATCATCAGAGGCGGCTCTGCCGCAATTATAATCCTAAAACCTAGCACCTAATAGCTAAAGCCTACCTATTTATCCAGCGTCTTAATCTGGTCGACAAACTCGCCTACTTCCTTGAATTCACGATAAATGGAAGCGAAGCGAACATAGGCTACAGCATCGAGTTTCTTGAGTTCCTGCATAACGAGGTTACCGATCTGGTCGTAACCGACTTCAAAGCCTTCGGACATCTGCAAGGAATTTTCAACACGGGTCGCAAGCTGTTCGATATCGTCAACAGACACCGGACGCTTTTTGCAAGAGTTCATGATACCGCGCAAAAGCTTTTCGCGCTGGAACGGTTCACGTTCACCACTGCGCTTGATAACAGTCAACGGCTGAAGTTCGATATATTCACGGGTCGTAAATCGGCGACCACACGCAAGACATTCGCGGCGCCTACGAATCGAGGTTCCGCTCATGCGACTATCGACAACTTTGTCGTTATCGTTCTTGCAAAAAGGGCAAATCATGCATTGAATATAGCACTTTTTAAGGGGAAAGTGCACAAAATCACAATAAAATTACATATTTAGCCAATAGTTGTTAGTCAATGGTCAATAGCAATTAATGGAAGTTGCTCAAAAAAGGAGATCCCCGCTCAGAGGCGGGGATGACAAAGAAAAGGGGCCGCGAGGCCCCGATTTTTAAGCGTTAGCTTTCTTGAAGTCTTCGACGTTCTTGGCGTATTCAGCGAGGTATTCCTTGGCAGCTGCGGCAACAGCTTCTGGAACGTAACCGAATTCCTTTTCGAGGACGCCTGCCGGAGCAGAAGCACCGAAGCGTTCGAGACCGGAGACCTTACCGAAGCCACCCACGACCTGGGCGAACAAGAGCGGAAGACCGCTGGACTTTGCAAACACCGGAGTCCACGGAGCGATGATGCTGTCGCGGTAAGCCTTGTCCTGCTTGAGGAAGAGAGCTGGGCTGATCATGGAAACCACGCGAACGGCCTTACCTTCGGCGCGGAGGAGTTCAGCAGCCTGGTGTTCGAGGAGAACGTCGCTGCCGTTTGCAACCAAAGTAAGTTCCGGCTTCTTGCCAGCGGCAGTGTTATCGCTAACAATGTAAGCGCCCTTGCGGCAAGCCTTGGCAGCTTCGTAGCGGTTGTCACCCGGAAGAGAATTTACGACCTGACGAGTGAGGATGAGAGCCGTCGGGCTATCGTTGTTTTCGAAAGCCATTTCCCAAGCAGCGAGCGTTTCAAAAGCGTCTGCCGGACGGAGTACGAGCATTTCGGCCTTGCCGTTTGCCTTGGTGAGACTTTCGAGCAAGCGAATCTGCGTTTCATGTTCGATCGGCTGGTGCGTCGGGCCGTCTTCGCCCACGCGGAAGCTGTCGTGCGTAAACACATACTTGACCGGAAGGCCCATGAGAGCAGCCATACGGATAGCCGGCTTCATAAAGTCACTGAACACGAAGAACGTTGCGCAAATCGGATAGAGACCGCCGTGGAGAGCGATACCGTTTGCAATAGCGCCCATCGTGAGTTCGGCAACACCGACCTGGACAAATGCACCCTTGAAGTCGTTAGCGCGGAAGATGCCCGTCTTGTCGAGGAATGCCTGAGTATTGTCGGAGTTCGAAAGGTCAGCAGAGCTGCAGATGATGTTGTGATAATTTTCGGCGAGGTAGCCAAGAACTGTACCGCTCGTGACGCGAGTTGCAACGCCTTCCTTGATATTGAGCTTGGAGAGGTCGATCTTGAGACCCTTGCCCGAGAGCCATTCGTTGAGGGTTGCAGACTTTTCGGCGTTAGCCTTGTCCCAAGCAGCCTTGGCCTTCTTCCATTCGGCAACTTCCTTGCGGAGTTCGTTAGCGCGGGCTTCAAAGCCAGCCTTCACGTCATCAAAGACCTGGAACGGATCGTCCGGGTTACCACCGAGATTCTTGATCGTAGCAGAAGTAGAAGCACCTGCGGCATTGAGCGGCTGACCGTGCGTAGAGACTGCGCCTTCGTAGCTCTTGCCGTCTTCGGCGATTGCGCCCTTGGCCATCGTGGTGTGACCGTAGACGAGCACCGGCTTTTCGGTTTCGGCCCAAGCAGCCTTGAAAGCCTTGCGGAGTTCTGCAATGTTGGAACCGTCACATTCGATGACGCGGAAGCCCCAAGATTCGTACTGCTTCACGAAGTCGTGGTCCATCACGTCTTCGGTCTTGCAACTGAGCTGGACCTGGTTTGCGTCGTAGAAGAAAATGAGGTTCGAAAGCTTGAGGTGACCAGCAATACGGCCCACGCCGTATGCGATTTCTTCTTCGAGGCCGCCGTCAGAAACGAGGCAGACCGTCTTGTGTTCGAGGATAGAGCCAAAGCGTTCGACCATGAAGCGTTCGGCGATAGCACCACCGAGAGCAATGCCGTGACCGATACCGAGCGGGCCCGAGGAGTTTTCAATGCCGAGGGCGACATCGACTTCCGGATGGCCCGGAGTGCGGCTGCCAAGCTGGCGGAAGTTCTTCACGTCTTCGAGCGTAAGACGGTTCGTGAGGACGAGTTCAGAGTAGAGGAGCGGGCTCATGTGACCCGGATCCATGAAGAAGCGGTCGCGAGCCATCCAGTTAGCGTCGTCCGGATCGAAACGCAAAAATTCAGCAAACAAAAGCGTAATAGCGTCGGCGGCGCCCATGGCTCCACCCGGATGTCCGGACTTGGCCTTCTGCACCATGGCGGCAGAAAGGATACGGACGTTGTCAGCTGCTTTTGTAACTAATGAATCTTGCACGGTCTAACCCCTTTAGAGTTTTGTTTTTACGCGGCAAATTTAGTTTTTTCTTGCGAAACTCTCAAGGTATATTGTCAAATGAAAAGCCCAAAGCAATAAAAAGTTATATTTTCGCAACAACCTAAAATAATCCACAAACGCCCCAAAAGAAGCAATTTCTGGAGCGCTTTTACGTGTTATCGAGAAGGAACCAAATGAATATTAAAGACGCTATCTTGAAGCTATTCAAGAACTTAGCTCACCCCGCAGGCATTTTCGGCACACTCGTTGCTATAGCCATTCCCGCCCTTATTTACCTCGCCCCGAACATCAAACACAGGGAAACCATCCGACAGATGGATTTGAACTGGCCGCTCCCACTTTTTGCGATTCAGTTCATTCTTGGAATTGTTCTTTTCTGCTTTTTGAGCAAAGATTTTAGGGAATGGATCAAAGGAATCCTCCCCGCAAAGTCCGTAAGCATCATGACGCTAGTGTTCGCAGTCGCGATTTCCATTTTCGCAGGCACACAGATTGAAGCCCGTCACCGCGTGCAAAGCGACGAAAGCGTGTTCATGGCCGTTGCTCAAAACATGTACTACAACCATGTATCGGGAACATGCAATCAAGGCGAATTCGACAAGAACAACCTTCAATGCATAGCGAACTCCAACAGTTTCAAAACCAAGGGGCTTTCGTTCCTCTACTATCTCGGCATGTTCTTGAACGGCAAGGATCTCCATTGGATTTTCACAGCGGAATTCATAATGCTCCCGCTCTCCTTCTTGCTCATGTTCCTTGCAATTGTCGCATGGACAAGGCAACCCCTCCTTGCATTCCTCGCCGCACTTCTCATGGCACTCCAACCGACGGTTCTATTCCAGTTCCGTTCCATGTCCGTTGAACCGCTTTACATTTTCCTCTCCGCATTGTCGCTGCTCATGTTTAAGTGGGCTTACGACAGAAACACTGTAATGCACTGGGCGTTCCTAGCCCTCATTCTCGCCTTCTTCGCCCAAACACGCCAGGAAACAATTTTCTGCATTTTCGCTTTCATCATCTTTGCGCTACCCAAACTGCTCGACAAGAAAGACGAGAAAGCACCTGTTTTCTTCGCGACGTTTACCCTATTCTCCGTGCCGGTGCTCCTCACCATCAGCTATTTCCAAGGATTCGGTTTCCAGGGCGGCGAATTTGAAGCCCATGGACATTTCTTCGAAGACCTCGCCAAGAACTGGGATGTGATGACAGCAAAGCTCGACAAGAACGGCAATCTCACAAATCCGTTCCTCAGCTATTTCAACTACCTCTTTGCAATTGGCGGCATTTACCTTATCTTCCGCGCCATCAACGATGCAAGAAAGAGCGATTTCACATACCTTAAGATCCTCGCCTTTTTGCTCCTGTACCACATCCAGACGTATGTGATTCTCGAAAACGTCTCGGGCGATTTCACCATCGAAATCAACCAGCGCTATAGCCTTGTAATGCTTCCGTCGATGGCATTTGTGGCAGCACTCCCCATCGCCCACATGATCCAATATTTTGCAACTCCGACAAACAGTACGGAAAAAAATGGCAAGGGCGCCATTATCGGCACGCTCATCGCAGCCATCATCTTTACCGGCTGGACGTTCCATTACAAGCAGAGTTTCAATAACAATATCATGTATAACCGCAACCATTTGACCATCGAAGAATACGAGATTCTCAATTGGCTTAAACAACAGCCCAAGGCAGACCGATTCTTCATTTATGGTCGTCCGTGGCATTTTGTCGGTTACGGCATTTCTTCCATTCATTATGATGAAGCTCGTAGAATGAGCAACTCCAAGATGAATGAACTCATCGAAAAATATAAAGGCGAAGTCTACTACATCCGCGGACTGGACTGCTGGGATAGCCAGACATACCACAAGAAAGCTGTGGAACACCGTATCGCCACGACCTGCGACGTATTTGAACGCGAAATGGACATGACCGGAGTCAAGAATATCTTGATTACGAACAACTACTGGGTACAAATTGCAAAGTTCAACGGCCGCAAGAATTACAATCCCGAAAAAATTATTTCGACTAGCGAACTAGAATTTGTCCCGGCCGATTCTGCAGCATCAAAGCCAGCCGTGCTCAAATTCCATTACGATCTCAATGAACAGGGACAGACAGCCGCCAACTGGAAATTTGCCATCCTTATCAACAAAAAAATAGTCAAACAAGGGGACTACAAATACGGCTCTTATGATAAAGAAGTGGAACTTGCACTTTTGCAGCCAGGCTATAACCAAGTGCGATTCCTGGTACAAGATATGGCTACAAGAAGTAAGCTTGCCGATATTTCCAAGTTCTACTTTGAAAAGGGGAACGGCGCTATAGCCCTCTCGGACTACCCCATCGAAAGCCACACCCAAGAATGGGGAAAAATGCACAAGGACGAAAGCATCGATGGAAACAAGTTTAACGTAGATGGTCAACGTTACATGTACGGCATCGGAGTCCACGCCGCCTCGACAACGACATTTGATATCGGGAAAAAATTCTCTACGCTCCAATTTTCTACAGGACTGGACGACGAATCGCTTTGCAGTGAAGGCGTTGCTGTAGAAGTTTTCGGTGACGGGAAGTCGCTTGCAAAGACACCGTTCTTCAAGAACGGCGAATTGCAAAAAGTCGAAGCCAATGTTGCCGGGGTGCAAAAGCTTATCATCAAGACATTCCCCAAAGAAGGCATCAACTGCAGCCACGTAGACATTATCAACCCGGTACTTATACCTTAGTCATTAGTCAATAGTCACAAGTCATTAGTTTTACGTATGGCGGCAAAGCCGCGATTATTTAGCTAATGACTAATGACCAACTTCTAAAAACTTTATCATAAAATTGCTATAATTGCACTATGCTTTTATCCGTAATTATACCTGTATTTAATGAAGAAGAGATCGTAGCCGAAACTTACCGCGTCTTGGAGGAAGAGCTTAAGGATATCGAGCACGAACTCATTTTTGTCAACGATGGTTCCAAGGACCGCACCCGAGAAATCGTGGAAGGTCTCCTCCCCGGAAACCCGAACAACAAGATTATCAACTTCAGCCGCAACTTCGGGCACCAGGCTGCATTTAGCGCCGGTCTCGACCATTGCATTGGCGATGCCGTGGTAATCATTGACGGTGACTTGCAAGACCCGCCAAGCCTGATTCACGAAATGCTCGAGAAATGGCGCGAAGGCTATCAAGTTGTTTACGCCCAGCGCAACAAGCGCAAAGGCGAAACGCTCTTCAAGCGCTTTACGGCATTCTGCTTCTACCGCTTGATTGGCAAGCTCACTAGCATCGACATTCCGCCTGACACTGGCGACTTTAGACTCATGGACCGCTGCGTGGTGGACCAGCTCAAGAACCTTCCTGAACGTAGCCGTTTCTTGCGCGGCCTCGTATGCTGGGTTGGCTTCAAGAAGATTGGCGTCAAGTACGACCGCGCCGAACGCACTGCAGGCACTTCGAAGTATCCGCTCAAGAAAATGTTGCGCCTTGCATTTGACGGCATTACAGGGTTCAGCTCTGCACCGCTCAAGCTCAGCTTTTACATGGGATGGATTGCAACGGTAGTCGGCTTTGCCTTGCTCGTCTGGTCGATTCTCGAAAAGTTCCTCTCCCCTGCAACAACGGTTCCCGGTTGGGCATCGCTCATGACCGCCATCGTGTTCTTCGCAGGCGTGCAGCTTTTGACCATCGGTATTCTCGGCGAATACATCGGCCGAATCTATGACGAAGTCAAGCAACGTCCGCTGTACATCGAAGACAAGAAATAGACGAGTGAGTTGTTAGTCATTGGTTATTAGTTATATTTGGCACATATAGAGCCTAGTTAAAGCTAATGGCTATTGACTAACAACTATTGACCATTGACTAAAAAATGAAAAACAAACTTTTCGTTATGAGTGCCGCAAGTGGCGCGGGCAAGACCACCCTCAAGGATCTTGTCATCAAGGATTTCCCAGACATCAAGTATTCCATCTCCGCAACGACCCGCAAGCCGCGCGAAGGTGAAGTTGATGGAGTCCACTACTTCTTCAAGACGAAAGAAGAATTCGAAAAGCTCATTAAAGAAAACGGCTTGATTGAATGGAACGAAGTCCACGGCAATTACTACGGAACTCCTAAGAGTTTCGTCGAAAAGACTCTTGCCGAAGGAAATCGCGTACTGTTCGATCTCGACGTTTTCGGGAAAATCAACTTCGATAAGGTCTACCCCGATGCCACGGGAATCTTCATTTTGCCGCCAAGCGAAGAAGAACTCGAACGCCGCCTCCGCGGGCGCGGCACCGATAGCGAAGAAGTCATCCAGCTCCGCCTTGCAAACGCCAAGAAGGAAATCGAATTTGCCAAAACCAAAGGCAAGTACGAATACACTATCATCAACGACGATTTGCAGAAGGCCGCAGACGAACTCCGCGCCATTTTGAGCCAGAAGTAAATCGAGCTCCAAAGCCGCGAGATCGCGCACACACTTAAAGTCATCCCGAACTCCGTTCCGGGATCGCCATCTTAGGAAAAATTTTAAAATTCCCGCCCCATCGTTCAACGAGAGGCGGGAATTTTTGTGTGAGGTGTTATGTGTGAATTCTTACGACAATGGAATTTTCAAAGAAACTCGGGTCCGCTCCCAAGCGCCATAGCTTAGAACCATACGCAAACAAGCTCGGACGCGCCTTACGCAAAATTGCAGCACCCGTTGCACGCAAATACCCAGCCTTGCTCTTGGATTGCATTCCCTTGAGCTTTGCACCCAAGTCATCAATGCTCACGCTAATCGCATTATGATCATGCGGGTTGTACGGTTCCGCCTGCACCTTAGTCGAGAGCGATTCAAAAAAATCTCGGCTTTTGGCACCAACCGTAGCATCATCAAAAAAGCGGAATGCCGTCGCTGTTTTTACAACCGATTCATACTTTTCTACACCATCAATCCACGGATGGTTCGTTGCACCAACAAGCCCGATTGTAAAGTCAAACGATTCCGCATCACGAAAATAGCGGATGAACATTTCCTCTGGAGATTCCTTTTCAGGACTAGGCTTGAGAACATCTTTTGCAGCCTCCAGAAGAATCGCCGAAACATCAGTCTCGCCCGTTGCTATCGGAGCATTAGCCTTGTAAATCTGTGCAAAGTTAGAATCGCCACGGAAACCGCCATAAACATACGCAAACAGGGCCTCGGCAGCCACAGGCTTTACGAGGTGCAACACAAGCGGTAAAAAATTTGCAAACACCGTCGAACGGCGGCGCAAAAGTTCTGCGACAAGCAAGCCATCGCCTTCATCAACGGCTAGCAAAAGCGCCCCCACATGCAACAAGAACGAATACTGCCCAACATCCAAATTTTTGACATCACTAGGCAAATAGACATTAATCGTCGCTTGCAATTCCTTGGGCAAGTACGTGTACCAAGAAGGCGTAAAGTAGGCACTGCCGTCTACGCACTGCATTTGCGAAAGGACCTCATCTGTCGCAGACGATGCATCAGCGTAATCAAGAATCCCGGTCGCACTCCGCGAAAACCCGTAAAACGTTATGTCTCGGGACGTTTCTATCTTGACATAAAACATTTCATTTGCCATTGTAGGCCTCCTTTCTGAGGGTTACATGACAAATATACGTTTAAAGAATGTCATATTATGACATTCTCAACTTTTACCAAAAATTTCTGTCTATGTCTTTAATAAATAATCATTGCGATTCTTTTCAAAATTCAATATCTAACGTATGAACCAAAGAATCCAATCGATGAGTCAGCTGTCGGGCTCCATAATCCGAAATATGGCTATTGTCATACCCCATGATATCCGTATAATCGTGGTCTCCCATTTTATTCTCATCCATTAGTATAAAATTAGAATAAACCTTGCTCAAATCAGATATTTCCTGGATAAGAGCAGGCGCCTCACTTCGGCGAAGCCCTGTATAACCATAAGCACCCGTGTTCTTGTATTTGGGATCTTGCGGGAACAAAACGCCGATAACAAAAATATCATTCTCTTTGCAAATTTGTAAAAGGCGTTCTAAAAGTCCAAAATTCATCCTGTATATATCTGATTTTTTATCCATCCAACAAGAATCTTCTCGAACCCGAATATACGTTGTCGCCCAGGATGAGCCAAATAAGGAATAATAACCCAAATCCTCTCGCATCTTTCGTTCCAATACAGAATCGGCACCAGGGCTTTCATACGTAGCCTGATAAAGTCCTTCGGGGTACCCGTCTTTCCAGAAATTGTGGTTTTCGTCATAAACGTAGCCTGGATAAGATTTATAGGTCTTGTAGAAGATATTTTCGGAGTCCTGCCCTGTAAGGTACCCACGATCAATGTCGATGGAGGTAATAATGAGCTTAATATTTTTCATATGGAGCAATATGTAATTTTCAAATAGGTACAAATTTCCATAGATAGTGGCAGCAGGAACCGCCATATTGACGGCCTTCATTTTTTCATCAAATAATTTTGGATTGACTCCGTGATAAGCTCTAGAGGATCCAAGAATGACGGTTTTAGCAGAGTCCTTGTAATGCCATAAAAGTTCCATTTTGTAACGGAAAATAGCGGCACGAGGGCATGCTCCTGAATTGTTGTAATACATTCCAGCACTATCTAAATCTAGTACTGAACTACCAACTTGAACATCACCACTATCATTGCCAAATGTTTTTGCTTTGCGTTTTACCCATAAAGTCGGATGCCAAAGTTCTTCACCTTCAGCCAATTCAACGATACTTTCGTCATCAAGACTTGCAAGGACTATTTTTGAGTGCGCTCCATTTACATTGGCTAGTGTTGCTACGATGTTAGAATTTTCACTATCACTCACCCATTCGCTATGATCAAAGGTGTAACCCGATGCAGCCTTAATACTCTTTATTAATTTACCCATACTGTCAGCGACAAGCAAACGTTGGTGTGTGGAATAATTTTCGTTAGCAAACTTTCTACCAGTATTTCCACCAAAATCCAGGAACGCAACGCGTTTGCTACCATCGTGAGCTAGAGAAACATTACAAGCCTGTTCACCATTATACCAAACCGTATCGGTAGCTTCATCTAAGACCGTAGAGCTAGATTTAGCAATGCGAGCGCGCAACAGACGAGCCCCACTCACAGCAAGTGAATAGTCTTCGCTGATACCACCATGGTATGCCCCATCAAAAAGCTTTTCTGGAACGCCGAATTTGCCATCTACAAATTTGACCTGCCAAGTAGAAGTTTTTTTAAAAGACGCATCGTCCTTGTTATTCCCCGCATCTGTAACATAGACAATGACGGTATCTCCGTTTTCAAGGACGCGCCATCGGGGAATAGCGGCACTAGCAACATCAAGTTTTACAAGGTTCGTCCCTTTTTCATTCAAATCGCGCACATAAAGACGCGAGTCACCACCGAGACCTTCAAACTTGGTACAAAACGCCACCTTTTTTCCATCGGGTGAAATATCAGGATGGTAAACATCCATAGAATCGCTAATTTCCGTTATAGTCAAAATAGCGTCCTTATAATTTATGTAAGCCAAGTTTCCACTAACGTCGTTGCGGAATGCAAGTATCATATCATTGGTTCCAGTGAAACTTTTCAAAACCGAAGCACTTGCAATCGGAGAAACAATACTTGATTGAACATTTCCACTAGCGCTTAACCATGTCGGCTCTGGAATCGCACCCCAAGCAAGCCTAAAACCGATATGTTTTGCCATAGAGGAAGAAACAACCGTATAGTCATCCCCACGAGAAACGACATTCATATTGGATGCATAATCCGAATAATAGCCACCTTTCAAAATTCGTTCACCGATATTGCCATCGCCAGCATTTCCCACAAAATTCACGATAGTAGTGTCAAGTAATTTTCCGGCCCAATCATTGACCCATTCCTTTACGTTTCCTGCCAAATCACAGAAACCAAGCGAATCTTTTTCTACAGTACAGACATGGTGTGCTTTAAAATCTGAATTATCGGCATTCCAACTATTACGCGAAGGATCCCACCCACGAGAGGCTACATACACCCATTCTGATTCTGTGGGCAAACGATAGGCTTTTACTTCTGGATGGAAAGCAAAGCCATCTAAATTTGTACAATGTCCATCACCATCAAAAACAGCCTTGCTGTATGTATAAGCGGTATCGTAATTTTCCAACTTGCTCTTTGCATTTGCAAACAAAACGGCATCGTAGTAGGTCACATTAGACAAAGGATATTGGTCATCTTCACATTCGGTAAAATCTTTGAGATTTCCACTTTTTGCTGTATTCCGATAATCATCGCAAGTCACCTCATGAACATCCATATAAAAATCATAATCCAACAAGACGTTCATTGCAGGACGTTCATTCACTCTATACCGAGAATCATTGCTACCTAAAGTAACCGTCCCTCCATGAACAAGAATCATCCCTTCCATTTTTTTTGAAGAACCATTGGATGCTCCATCTACAAAACTAGGGGAACTGTCACTACAAGCCACCAAAAAAACAAAAAACAAAAAAGCTAAATAAGCCTTTTTCATAAGACCCTCTTGATAACTTTGGACACCTTTAATATACCATATTTTTCAGGACTCATCAAAGAAAGTCTTTCAAGAACGTGAAATTGAGCACTATTGGAGGAAAAACAGATATCGAAGTCAAAAAAAATCGCTATAATTTTTGCGACATTCATAAAAAACAAATGAAAATCTACTACCACCTCCCCGGACTTTTTGAATTTTACGACTTGTACAAGGCGTTTCTGCCGCTATTCCGCAAACACCGGGAATATTTTTACGACTGGTGCGAAATCGGTTCTATTTATGGAGCGCCAAGCGACTGCATTTGGGGTGGAGGTCGCGTAGGCTTCGGGGATGCAGCACCGCGGAAAGTCGCGGAACTCATGCACGAATATGGAATTTCGGCGAGGCTCACATTCAGCAATTCATTGATTCGCGAAGAACACCTCGCCGATGCCCGAAGCAACAAACTGAGCCAATTATTCGAAAGTAGCGCGGATTCAAATGCTGGCGAGACGCGCTCATTTCAAGACGTCGGCGAGACACGCACAATTCAAAACGGAGTCATCGTTCATTCCGACCTGTTGTTGAATTACATCAAATCAAAGTACCCCAATTTTTACTTCGTATCTTCGACCACCAAAGTCATCACAGATTTTGAACAGTTCAAAGCGGAGCTTGACCGTGATGAATTCCGCTATGTCGTTCCCGATTTCAGACTCAACAAGCAATTCGACAAATTGAACGCACTTACAAACGCACTAAAGCAAAAGGTTGAATTTCTTTGCAATGAATGTTGTTGGTTCGGCTGCTATGACCGCAAAAAATGCTACGAGAACGTGAGCCAGAAAAGCCTCGGCGAAAACTGTGAAGACCACATTTGCGTTTCGCCCACAGCCCAAAGAGGCTACCGCTTCTCCGATGCAATGAAGAATCCCGGTTTTATTGGAATCGAGGACATTCAAAACATCTATGCCCCCGCAGGTTTCCAGCACTTTAAAATCGAAGGACGCAGCCTCGGCAGCGCACTCATTTTAGAATTTCTACTTTATTACATGACGAAGCCCGAGCACCAACTCAAAGTAAGAGAAGAAATTTATCTGGACAGCACGCTAGATTTGTTTTAAACGGAGATCAAATGAGTTCTACTATAACGGCAGCAATCATAATAATTACGTTATCTTCGTTTATCATAGCAAAGATTCTTAAAAAATTTGCAAAGAAAGCGTCCCCCTATTTGCTGTTCGCCATCGCAGATATCTTTATCGGGCTTTTGATATTAGGCTTCGCCATCTATGACTTCAATACAGCCGTGGGAGAATTCGCAGGGATCTTAGGCGAATTGGCTCTGATGATTGGAGAACCTATAGTCATTGTACTTTTAATTATTGATGCCATTGTATGGTACAAGTCTCGAAAAATCGACCCGACCAAAGGTTGCTCCAATTAATTTTAAATATTCAAAAGAAATGAAGAAAAAATTTATGACCATTTTGATTATCATCGGCGCCATCATTTTGCTATTGGCGATTTGGTTCAACATTCCCTATTCGCCCGTCAAGACACAGTTTCAGAACGATGTTGCAGCAAGGTTGCAAAGTTCCGCAGCAACCGCCGGGCCGCTAGATTTCACGGACATAGCGCGCCTCCCTCCCCTCATTCAAAAATATCTGGAAACGAGTGGTTACATCGGCAAAGAAAGGCGTACGCACTTAATCATGGAATACAAAAATGTCGATTTCGGCATGGGCGTAAACAAGCCGCGAATCAAAATCGATTACACGCATGTGGACTTTGCCGATTCTCCGGACAGGCTCGCCTTTATCGACAGCAAAATGTTCGGCATCCCATTCCAAGGCTACGATTACTACATGAACGGCAAAGGCGGCATGAAGGGCGTCCTCGCAAAGTTCGTTACACTATTCGACCAAACCGGCCCAGAAATGGACAAGGCTTGCCTCATCACTTATCTCGCCGAAGCATTCTTTTTGCCTGAAGCGCTCCTAAAAGATTTCATCACGTTCAAGCAAATTGACAACCACACCATCGAAGCGACAATCACAAACAAAGGCGTAACTGCAACCGGAGTTTTCCATTTCAATGACGCTTACGAAATGACCTCGTTTACAACAAACGACCGCGGTCAAATTTCACCCGACGGAACCACCGAATACACCCCGTGGGAAGCGCAATGCGAAAACTACAAAACCTATTCCGATGGCATCAAGCGCCCCACCGTTTTCCGCGCAGTATGGAAAAATAAAGACAGAGACTTCGTCTATTTCGACGGAGAAATCAGCAAAGTGAATGGAGCTGAGGTAAAGTAACTATTTATAGTTTTTTAGTTCGGCGTATTTTCGAGAAAAGAATGTATTTTTAAAGATAAATGTAAGGTAATCTGTATGCTCAGAAATATTTTGTTCTTTTCTATATCCATTCTGCTGTCATCGTGCTTTTATCCTGTTTTGGAAGGAATGCACTCGTATTATGAAGATGCTGAACAAATGCTTGTTTATGGAATTCTTGATGGTCCTCTTAAGTTTACTGAAAAATATGTGCTGGAATACACTATCAATGGAAAGGAACAAAAGGATATTTCCTATAGTCAAAATGATTCAAATTATAAACAAACTTGGAGCGGAAGTTTGAAATTTTATGTTGCAAGTTACTGCAATGTTTCTATGTCGGGTGGCGATATTTTCCCGAGCTGCAGGCGTCGTTTAAGTGATGTTGCTGATGTGGAAATCTATATAAAACGTAAATCGGGAGGTGGGCGACAATTGCTTGCCAAAAAAACCGTTGACATAAGGGACTTCCATCGCTCGGTTTTGCTGACGCAGGTACATTTCGGTTCCGATAAAGAACAATATAAAACTAGAAGCAGGTTAAACTTTGAATGGGACAGATCGAATCCGATTGTACTAGATGCGACAAATGATACAATTTATCACTATACGGTATGGTATTGGGATAAAATGAAAGAACAAGAGAAGATTGATCCTATTGAAGATGATTATCTCGTTGAAATTCCGCAGTCTTATAAGAGCATTATTAAAAACTAAAACAATCCAAGGAGAATACTAATATGCTACACGCTATTTTCATTTTGATTTTGTTATTCCTTGTTTTAAGCATGTACAAGCAAAAAAAGAAATGGGAAAAATTCATCAGCGACTGGAATTTGAATTTTGAAATATTCAATAAAATCGTAGAACTGACAAAAAAAAATCGCAAGGAAACTCGCGACCTGATACTTAATGCAAGTATAAATTCGTCCGAGAAATTGAATGAAATAGAAGAAAACTACGATGAAATATTATCGACGTGTGATTCTTTGAGTGAAAGACTTTTGCAAGTCTTTCAAGAAAATGCTAAAAAGGCTTTTAAAAATATAAAAGTGGAAATTAAACAAGAAACATCCGATAAAGAAAGTTAAAGCACAATCACGATTGCGGCAATTACTATCAAAATTACTGCAAGCGCGATTAAAACCATGCGCTTGGAAACTTTCACTTGGCAACCGACAGTTTTAGATGCGTACAAAGCATCTCCGCTAGACAACACAGTCGTGCCTTCAAGTTTGCCTTCTACGATACGTCCGCCCTTCTCTGTTTTGCGATATTTGTAAACGATGATTTTGTCACCAACTTTGGGCGTTTTGTAGGGATCGCGCAATGCGGAATCGTCTACGAAAAAGTTAAGGCCGTTGATTGAGGCGATGCCGTGTCTTTTGGCATCGTTCCATTGCGTAACGATGGCGATGTCCGTCGGAATTATTCTTCTTTTTTTGATTATATGCAACAGAATTTACAAAAAATTTTTAATACATTTTTATATCAACAACACATAGACTATTGAATGGAGCAAAAGGAACTCTATGAGCGAAGAAAACAAATCATGCGAAAACTGCAACGATGACGTAGTTGCCATTACAAAAAATTGCGCAGAATCTTGGTTAAAAAGAATCCGTAATTTTGCAGGTTTCTTAGGAATGATCCTCCCCTGGATTTCCTTAATCGGAGCCGTAATTGTCTCAAAATCAAAACCCCAAAACATCCCTGACGATTTTTGGACAACACTGTCGATTTCCGCAACCTACTACTTAACCCCAGCATTAGCCGGAATCCTAACAACGGCAGCTATCGTACTGATGTGCTACAAGGGGTACGACAAAAAAGATGAACTTGTCACAACGATATCTGGCATTTTCGGTTTGATGATAGTTTTATTTCCCTGTGAATGTTCTGTTGCAGAAAAATTATCCGGCAACATCGTCGGATTTTTCCAGTTGCCCATCGGAATTTCAAACGTAATCCATACCGCTTCTGCAGTCATATTCTTTTTGCTCTTGGCCATCAACAGCATGTTCCTCTTCACACTTGGCGAAAGCAACACGCGACAGAAACACATTCGAAACTTTATTTATAAAGTCTGCGGAATCGGCATGTTCTGTACACTACCGTTGTTGATTATACCATTTAGTTTTCCAGCAAAAATATTCGTTATCGAAGCAATCGCGCTCACATTCTTCGGCATCAGCTGGCTTGTGAAAGGGCAAATTTTCGGATTATTTGCAGACAAGTGAAAAAGCTAACAGAATTTACAAAAAGCAGGCTACCAAGCCTGCTTTTTTTAGAATGACAACGCGAGCGCTAAGCCACCTTGCGGAGTCGGTGCAAGGCTAAGATACATACTTGGGTTATATCCCAAACTTTTGTTATAAATTTCAACGGCAGCGCGAGTCCTGCCCCAAGAAAGATTAGCAAGAATAAGTCCTACTGCACTTACACCGATTCCACCAAAAGTAATCGGCTTGGCATGTTTTCCACTCCCATCGCTCCATTCAGCAAGTCCAAAACCAAGCGCGGCGCCGCCAATACCTGCGCAAACCATTCCCCAAATAAAATATGTCTTTGCATTATCCACTTCTACAGCAGCTTCTGGATTTGATTTCAACAACGCTTCGATGGCACCGGGAGTCACCTTGAGATCTCCAACATACCATTGTTTCTGATTTTGAACGTACATGATTTTTCTGTTTACGGGCTTATCAGATTCGTTATCTTCACTTTGGATATCCGATTCAACGTTTTCTTTTTGAGCAGGCGCTTCCTTTTCGGGACCATACGATTCCACGCTGCGGTAATTGTCCCAAACGCTTTGTGCAAAAGATGTACTAACCAGTACAAACAAAAAAGCAATAAAATAAACAGGCCAACGCATTGAGACTCCTCCAAGAAATAACAATTATATATTGAACAATATAAATATTATTCTAATTCCACTTTAATTTCAACACCGGGAACCCATGCTTTGGGAGCATTTAAAATGGGAGAAAGGACTTTACGCACAACCGAAAGATTTTGTGTTTTTACATAAAGCTTAACCCAGAATACATTTTGCACTTTCGGGACAAAAGCATCAACAGGCCCAAGCACCGTCAGCGAAGACTCTTTACGTAAAATACCGTCTAAGCGATTTATCGTATCGCGTAAAAGCGATTCATCACGAGAACCACAACTGATTTCTACCAATTTACAGAACGGCGGGTAAAAAGCCATTTGACGATTTGATGATTCGAGATTTGCAAATCCATCAAAGTCATGGCGAATTGCAAATTGCATCACGGGTTCTGTAGGATTTAGCGTTTGGATAAGCACGCGCCCACCGCTTTCGGCACGTCCAGCTCGTCCAGCAGTCTGGCTCAGCAATTGGTAAAGTCTTTCGCTCGAACGGAAATCTGGAATCCCTAATCCAGAATCGGCACCGACAATTCCAACGAGTTTGACACCCGGAAAATCATGGCCCTTTGCAACCATCTGCGTTCCAAGCAAAATGTTGTATTCTCGATTTCTAAACGCATTCAAGATTTTTTCGACAGCGCCTACATTCTGAGTCGTATCGCGGTCCATGCGAATCACCTTCGCATCGGCCACCCATTCATGAATTTCTTCTTCAAGTTTTTCAATCGCGCCACCGACAAATTCATACGTTTCGGCACCGCACGACGGGCACGGCATATTCACCGGATACAGCGCAGCGCAATAATGACACATCAGCGCATTATACTGTTTATGATACACAAGCGGGATATGGCAATGCTTGCAATAAAGAGTTTCGCCACATTTAGAACAAACTCTTATTTTCGAATATCCTCGACGATTCATGAGGATAATCGCCTGATCTCCATTTGCAATACAATCCGACAAAGACTCGCGCAAAACAGGCGACATGAGTACACCTTTTTGCTGACGAACCTTTCCCATGTCAACAATAGTGACTTCGGGGAGCGGCGCAGCCGTAGCGCGATTCTTGAGTGTCAAAAGTTTTAGATTCCCGGCCTTTGCATTGCGGTACGTTTCTAGGCAAGGAGTTGCACTGCCAAGCACCACAAGCGCTCCATATTTTTGCGCCAAGTGAAACGCTAGGTCGCGTGTGTGGTAACGTGGAGCCGGGTCCTGCTGTTTAAATGACGAGTCATGTTCTTCGTCCAAAATGACAACATCAAAATCAAAAGGCGAAAGAATCGCACTGCGTGTGCCAAGCACAACCTGAGCAGAACCATCAAGGACCGCCAAATAGCCCGCTCTTTTTTGCGGGGCCGAAAGTGCGGAATGTAACACAACTACCGGAACTTTCAAAAAATCTTCGAACCTTGATGCCGTCTGCGGAGTAAGACCAATTTCGGGCACCAGAATAAGTACACGCTTATTACGATTGAGCGCCTCACGCACCAATTCCTGATAAACTCTCGTCTTACCGCTACCGGTCACACCATGCAGGAGTGTTCCACGAAATCCTTCCTTGTCCAAATCTTCAACAAGACTAGCTAGTGCTGTCCGTTGTTCATCTGTCAAGGGCGGCAAGTCAGAACAGACCTCCAATTTAGGTCCATCCGACAAAGCCTCGCCCCGAGGTTCAGCGTTCTTTTGAGCCAACAGCGCATCAAGGAACTTGTCAAAATCAGCAGGCCAAAATACGTTCAAAGCACGCATGGGCGTACTTACATAATACTTAGCCATCCATTCCAACGATTCCATATAACGTTCGGAAAATACAAAGCCAGACTCATGCGGACACGCATATCGAACGTCAAAATTTGGCTTTTCGGAATGGACTCGACTCACTAAAGCAAGCGTTGGCTTGCGATGAGCCAGCTGCACCCAAACAACGCTCCCCCGTACAATATTTGCGCCTTCAGGCACACCATAAATGAAAATTGACGGGGACAAAGGGATATAAACCTCACAAAAACAGGAAAGCAACGCCGCATTACAGCGTTCCTTGACCATCTCGGGAGCCGATGTCTTGGGAATTCTCTTTGCCACGGGGGCAAAGATAGTTATTGATACAACCTTAAATGGGCATAAATTCGTGTAAAATTTCCTGACTGCAAGTTTTTTTTAGTTAGATTATGCTATACGGAGCTGAGGAAGCCCCGCCTACCTTTGGAGATATTATGAGCTTTTTTGACGCATTTAAACCGAAATGGCAAAATTCCAACCCAGCAAAGCGCATCGAAGCGATTGCCGACTTGGATGAACTCACTAGTCAAGATATTGTCGAACGAGTGGCCCTTTCTGATGATAATGTCGAAGTGAGAATAGCTGCAATTAATAAACTTGCAATTATTAAGACACTTCAGGAAATTTCTAAAAACGATAGTGACTCTAGCGTACGCCGTTTGGCAGAAACAAGAGCATTCGAAGAAATTGTCAAAAAGCTGAAAGACTTTAAAGAATCGAATTTGAACGACGAAGTCCGCGGTTATATCGAAGCCGTCAAGGACACGCGTTACGCCGAAGACGTCCTTAAGGCTACAGACAACTTAACAATCAAGAGAGAATTGGTCAAGCTTTGCAATAAGCAATCGCTCCTTGCCCAAATCGCAACTCGTGATTCTAGTGAAGAAATTGCAATGGCCGCTGCAGACCGCGTGGTTTCTGAATCTCTGCAAGCAGACCTCATCAAGAATTCCAAGCACGTTTCTGTCCGCAAGAAGATTTCGGATAAAGTTCGTACAAAGAAAGAAGCTGAAGACAACGGCAAAAAGGCTTTGGAACTTTTGCAGAGCAAGCGTGAAGCATTGATCAAGCAAGCCCACTTCCTTGCAGCTCAAAAAGACGCCATTGCAACGAAGCCGCAGTTCGACGCCCTTATGACCGAAGCGAACGCACTTGGCATGGGCGACCTTGCAGGCTCACTCAACGAAATTTACGACAGCTTCAACAAGTTCTACGACGAAGCAAATGCCGCCAAGAGAGCCGCTGAAAATGCCGAAGCCGAAAAGCAGGCCAAGATAGCCCACTTGACGGAAACGCTTGCAGAGCTCGAAGGCATGCTTGAAGCAAATACGACGGAAGAAAACGCAGAACGCGTGAACGCCATTGTCGAAGAATGGACCGCTAGCAAATCCATCATGGATGCAGCCTCCATCAAGCGTTTCAACAACGCCTACTTCAAGACTCAAGAAGCAAAGAAAATTGTACTCCCGACTGCAGAATCCGAAAACGCTTGCGAAGAAGAAATTGCAGCACGCAAGAGCCTTCTCGAACGTCTCCAGGCTCTCTCCGAAACGGAAATTGACGAGAACACCGGCAAGCACTTGCACGCTATCGTCCGCGAATGGGAAAAGCTCGACCTTCTCGAAGGCGATGACCCGATTCTCCAGGCATACAATGCCCTGCGCACCAAGTTGAACGAACTCATCTCTGCATTCAACGAAAAGGCACAGAAGGTCGTCGAAGAAAATTCCAAGAAACTCCGCACACTCATCGAACGCATCCAGAACATCGACGAGAATCAGGAATTCCGCGAAATCCATAAGATTCTCCGCGACACCTACCAGGAATGGAAGGAAATCGTCGGCGAACAGAAATTCAAATATCACGATCTTTGGCAGGAATACAAGATTGCCACATCCCGCTTCCAGGAAATGCAACAGTGGGAAAACTGGCACAACGAAAAGGACCGCGATACAATCATTGACGAGATGACCGCACTTTCTAAGGAAGCTCCGAGCCAGGACGTTTTGGCCAAGTTCCGCGAGCTCTGCAGCAAGTGGCGTGAAATCGGCCCCATCTCTGCAGCCAAGTTCCAAGATTACAGAGACCGTTTCCAGGCCTTGGTCGATAAGGTCAAAGAAAACTGCGCTCCGTTCATCGAAGAACAGAATGCAGAACGCCAGAAAAACCTCGTTGACAAGGAAGCCCTTTGCCAGAAGGTCGAAGAACTCGTTGCCAACGCCGAAATTTTTTGGAAGGACAAGTTCAAGGCCGTTCAGGAAATTCAGGAAAACTGGAAGAACATCGGCATGGTTCCAAAGGAAGCCTTTGCGGCGCTCAACAAGCGTTTCAAGGATGCCGTGAACGCCTTCTACGCCCAGCATAAAGAAAATGTAAAGCGCGAAGATGACAGCCGCGAAGCCAACTACGAAAAGAAGGTCGCTCTCTGCATCGAAGCCGAAGCCATCAAGGATTCGACCGATTGGAACGCAACCTCCACCAAGCTCAAACAGTTGCAGGATGCATGGAAGGCAACCGGTCCTGTTCCGAAGAGCAAGTCCGACGAGATTTGGACCCGCTTCCGCACCGCATGCGATTCATTTTTCGATAAGAAGCGCAACCACTTCGAAGAAATGGATGCCGCTAAGCAGAAGAATCTCGAACAAAAGCAAGCCATTTGCGAAAAGCTCGAAGCTCTCGACTTGAACAACGTGACTCCGGAAATCATCGAAGCATACAAGACCATCGAAGCCGAATGGAAGACTATCGGCATGGTCCCGAAGGATGCCGTCGAATCTATCAATGAACGTTACAGCGCAATTGTCAACAAGATTGTTGCCAAGATGGCTGAAACCGATCCGGAACTTCAAGCCAAGATTGCCGAAATCAAGAAGAAAAAGCAAGACTCCATCGAAAAGGTTCGTCAGTTTGCCGAAAGTGCAGGCTCCAACCAGCTCGCCGATGCCGTTCGCGACATCCAGAAGGAATGGGTTACGCTGGGTTCTTGCGGTAACGACGATGCTGAACTCCAGAAGGCATTCCGCGATGTTTGCGATGACTTCTTCACCCGCCGCCGTGACCAGCTCGACATTCAGGAACAGGCTCGCCAGAACAACTTGCAGAAGAAGATTCTCCTCTGCGAACAGGCCGAAGACTTGCTCACTGACTTGAACGAATCTACAGTCGTGGCCTCGATGAACAAGGTCAAGCATTTCCGCCGCTTGTGGAAAGAAGTCGGTGCCGTTCCTCGTGAACACTCCGAAAAAATCTGGAAGCGCTTCAACACGGCATGCGATCAGGTGTTTGCATTCGGCCGCAAGGACGAAAAGAAGGAAGAAGCTCCGGCAGCAGCAACTACCGAAGCATAGCGATCGGAGAAGGTCTCCGCGACCTTTTCAAGTTCGCTTTTACAAGACCTTGTCATGCCCGCCTCCGAGCGGGCATCTCCTTTTTATACCGTAAAATTTTTATTTTTGGGTCATGAAATTCCCGCCATGGACAAGTGTAAGCGAAGCTGCCCGCCTCCTCAAGGAAGGCGAAGTCGTCGCCATCCCGACAGAAACGGTTTACGGCCTCGCCGGCAACGCATTCGAACCTAAAGCACTAGCGAAGATTTTTGCTGCCAAGGAACGCCCCACGTTCGATCCGCTGATTGTCCACATTGCAGATATCGCCCAGCTGACCGACATCGCAAAAGACATTCCCGATAGTGCCTACAAGCTCGCCGAAGCCTATTGGCCGGGCCCGATGACGATTATCCTTCCCAAGAAGGACTGCATCCCCGACCTTTGCACAAGCGCCCTTCCCTCCGTGGCCGTGCGCTTCCCGAGCCATCCGATTGCGCAGGCAATCATCAAGGAATCAGGGCTCCCGCTGGCAGCCCCGAGCGCAAACCTCTTTAAGCACGTGAGCCCCACGACCGCAGAGCACGTAGCTGCTCAGCTTGCAGACCGCATCGCGGGAATCGTCGATGGCGGCCCCTGCTCCGTTGGCGTCGAAAGTTCCATCATCTCGCTTGTTGGTGAACCGACCGTGATGCGTCCAGGCGCCATCACACCCGAGATGTTCAAAGCCATCCTCGGTGAAGTGAAAATCAAGGAATCTACATCAAAGCCAGGCCAGCCAATGCTTGCCCCCGGCCAATGCGACACGCATTACCGCCCGCAAGTCCCGCTTTACTACGGCGAAATTCCAGCAGGCTACACGCTCCCCGAGCACACCGTGCGCATTGCATTCGGTACACAGCCGGGTCCGATTCCTGCTACTGTAAACTTGTCTGCTACAGGCGACATGGTCGAAGCAACATCCAAGCTTTACGCATTCATGCACGACCTTGATGACCCGAAATACGACTTGATTCTCGTGGACCCCATCCCGAACACAGGCGTTGGCATGGCTCTAAACGACCGCCTGAAACGCGCAAGCATAAAGAGGCTTTAGGTAATAGGTTGTAGGTATTAGAAAAAAATAGGCATCAGAGTTTGATTATTATAACCTAACCCCTGTAACCTAAAACCTAGCACCTACTAAATAGGGAACAGCGGGTAGTGTTCCTTGGTATACGCCCGCGTGAATGCGTTAAAATGCCACCATTCGCTAGAGAGCATCACCCACCCCGCACGCTTCATGATATTGCGGAGCAAGTTGCGGTTATCGATTTGCTGTTGCGTGAGGCGCCCGGACTTTAAAGCATCAGCCTCGCCCACTGCACCCGCACAACGTTCAAACGAATCAAAGTCGGCTCCCATATCCAGCAAATTGCCAGTGCTATCGGCTAGCCCTAAATCAAGCGCAAGCCCGTAATTGTGGAGCCCGCCCGTCTTGCCCGACGAAACGAAATGGCTGTAAGGCGTTCCCGCCACAGATTGTTTCAGAACCGATTGCGCATACATCGGGCGCGCCGCATCAAAAATTACAAGAGAATAACCCGGCAATTCCTTCGAGATAATAGAAATTGCACGCTTCAATTTAGGCAGGCCATCCTTATGCATAAAAGCACGCTGGATGCCGCAATACATGTCATGACCGGTCACATTGTTAAACGTTGCGTAGCGCAAGTCCATACGGATGCCACGCATGTACGTGATTTCGACCAAATTAGAATCGTGCGTTGCGTAGTCAATCCACTTTTTTGCAGATGTGCAAAAGCGCAATGGCTTTTCGGGCTTCGGCGGCACAAACAAGGAGTCCGTCTCATGCCCGAATGACAGAACTGCAAAAAAGAAAATGATTAAAAGGAATTTCATATAAGCCACTGGATCCTATCGGTCTTGCAGACCTCCAGGATGACATTCATAAGATTCTCGCCCATAGCTCAAAGTGCCATAGGCACGACCTCATACCTCACAGCTCCTAAATTCCCAACTGCACTTCGACACCGAATTGCAGATAGAGCCCCATGCCCTTTGCAATAAACGGTACCAAATCATAGCCATTGGCCGTATTCTTGTCTTTATCGCGAGCAACCCAAGAACGTTCGCGTCCGTTTTCCCCGCCAAGGAACTTGAGTGCAGCCACATCAAGTTTCGAGAAGATGTTATCCACTTCCAAATAGAACCTGGCGTGCCTAAAGAAGAACTTAGACTTGGTCAAATCCAAATTGACACGCAAGTCCGTTCTGTACAGGTCCGTAAACTTGTTATAATCCTTAAGTTCGCGAGTTCCACTCTTACCATCCGACGAAGGCTTGATTGAATAGAAGTAGAGCGGTCTATGCCATGCCGCATGATGTGTCAAAATCACAGACACAATGGAATCCTTACGCGGATAATATCTAAAGTGCGACACCACATCTAAACGGGAATTCGCTTCCCATGGCAGAGACTTGCCACCCTTCAGTTCGTATTCACCGTACACAGAGCTTGCATTCATTGCCATCGAGAAATGGT
Source organism: Fibrobacter sp. UWB11 (assembly GCF_900143015.1). Lineage (NCBI taxonomy): Bacteria > Pseudomonadati > Fibrobacterota > Fibrobacteria > Fibrobacterales > Fibrobacteraceae > Fibrobacter > Fibrobacter sp. UWB11. The sequence continues at coordinate 1,978,539 of NZ_FSRT01000001.1, forward strand.
GAGACGTTTTCCATTCTACAGAACCCGAGGCGCCAGAAACCCAAGCATAGTCAATCGGGGTAATGTCTTGATAATTTGCAAAAGCCTTCGGCAGTGGGAGCAGCGGATCAGCATAGAAACGTCCAAAGCCAGACACCTGAGCCACCAAGTACTTGGAACGGTAGCCAACGCCCAACTTAAGAGAAGTTCCCGATTCCAAACGACCCGTCAAATCACCGTCATCAAAGTAATGTTTCCAGTCCGCACGATATGCAGCGTTACCAAAAAGTCTCCAATAGGCAGAATCTGTTTTAGACAAATTACGTTCCATATCAAACGATGCTGTCGGGCGTGCATTATGGTCACGAGCATCTGCGACTGCACCAACAGAGAACATATGTTCTGAATAATCATTTTTCCAGTCAAGCGTTACCGCACCCGATAAAACACCCGTCTGGTATTTACTGGTTTCATCACCACCAGGAACCAAATAACTGCGATCAACCAAATGATGTTCATAAAGAACGGCACCACGTAAATCAGCACCACCAAAGATATCGGCATGGAAATCCTTGTCAGCACCCAAGCTCAGTGTTGTATGCGTTTGGCTGTAACCATCAATAAATGTCCTTGCAGATTCATCGGTAAGTTTGCCCGTACGGAACCCAGTCGTATCGCGCAAAGTATCGCTCAAGCTTTCGCGAACAAGCCCCGCGTGGAAGCTTGCCCCGAACTTCGATGCATATTCCGCACCGATGACCAAGTAGCTTTGGCTACCTTCGATAATATCAATGGAATTGACACTGCCATAAGATCTCGACGTATCCTGGCGGATTTTGTATTCATCGGAACTATACAACGTGCGCAATGCCCAAGAAGCATTTCCCAAAGAATCGGAACCATTCAACTGAGCGTACAAATCAAAAGCCGAAAGGTTAAACGGGTCCGAAGACTTCATCTTTTCGTTGTCAGTATTTTCGTTACCACGCTTACGGAATTCCGTATAGAACTTTTCACCTAGATTCTTGAGCATAAAGTCATCAAGACGGCGGAATGCAAAACGGAAGCTATCCCAAATAAAGAACGGAGCATCAAGCACGACTTCTTGGAGTGTAAGTCCAACAGAACCTTTCAAGCCCCATTCCCCGCTTGTCTGTTCCGGAAGGTACTGGATAGACGTTGCAAGACCTTGCCCAAGCGGCCCTTGACCATAATGGTCATGAACTTCGATACCGCTCAAAGTATGCGGGTTCACAATGGACAAGTTGCCCGGGAATCCAACATCCAGGTGTCGCATGTTCGGAATGCGGAGGCGACCTAAATGATACGCCACGTCACTTGCACGGGAACCTTCATAATACAAAGCACTGCTAAAATCCTTTTGGCCCGAAATACCAGGCATCTGGCTCAAGTGTTCCGTCAAGTCGAAGCGCATACCCGCAGCGTCTTCAAGTTTTTCGAGTTGGACCGTACGTTCCACATTCCACTTGATGGGTTCGCCATCACCGATAATCGTGCTTGCCCCAAGATTTGTGACATTGGTGCTAAGCGTAATCACCATGTCCATGAGGTCGGCAAAATCTTGCAATTCCACAAAGACGCTATCAAAGCCATCCTTCTTGAATACAAGCGTTGCATTCTTGGAATCTACCGAGAACTCAAAACGACCGCGGGAATCAGTCGTTCCAATCGGCTTGCCAGACTTATATGTAACAGCAACATCCTTGACCGGCAAATCAGATTCGGCTTCGAGAACGACGCCAATAACCATTGTAGGCGAGGCAGCAAGAGCCCCAACTACAAGAAACAAGACAAGACAGAAAATAAAGCGAAACTTCATGCCCTCAAAATAGATAATTTACGCCAAGAAATTTCCTCCAGCCCGCAAACATCGGTTATATTATACGCATGCTTAAAGTTTATTTAATCCAAATGGATAGCGCAAAAGGCTCCAAGTCCGAAAATTTAGACCGAGCAAAGGCTATGATTCTTGACACCCACCCCGCCGAAGGGAGCCTTATCCTATTGCCCGAAATGTTCGCCACGGGCTACATCCCCGCAAACCTAGCAGCCGCTGCCGAAGACTTTAGCACCAATACCGCGGGCGAAACCGCACGTATGCTTTCCGAGATTGCCGACGCCACAAACTGCACCATCATGGGTGCAGGCATCACTCGCGCATCTAGCGGTTATTTCAACCATGTAAGCATTTACGCCCCGCACACGCCCAAAGAGTTCTGCGGATACAACAAGATGAACTTGTTCTTCCCTGAAAAAGAAAGCTTTAAAGCGGGCGAAAATATTAATTTATTTAAATTAAAGGAGATTCCCTCCCCATACGCGGATCATGCTCACATAAGTGCTAAAGCACTAAGTGATCAAAGAGATCAAGTCGGGAATGACAATAAGGCAGAATCTGTAAGCTGGACAATAGCTTCATTTATCTGCTACGACTTGCGGTTCCCCGAGATTTTCCGCGAAGTAACCAAAAAAGGCGCAAATTTAATCACGATCCAAGCAGCGTGGCCCGCCAAAAGACGCGCCCACTGGGAAACGCTCCTCAAGGCTCGTGCTATCGAAAACCAGGTCTACATTGCAGCCGTAAATGCCGTAAGCACCGCACCCAATGCCCCAACCCCGCTTGCTGGTACATCCCTCATCATTTCACCAAACGGTGATATAATTGCCGAAGGATCCACTCAAAGCGAAATGATTATTACTACCGAACTAGACTTGCAAGCCGAAAGAAATTACCGCAAATCATTCCCCGTACTCGACGGAATAGTCCCTCCAGATTTGATTTAAAACACACTCAAAGCCATAATTTCAAGTTCGTCTTGGACAATCAGTCAATCCTAAATTATTGACTATCAACGAGTTACAGACTCTCTTTTGTATATTTGTCTTGCAAAATTTTCTTTTTATTTGAGCCAAGCCCTCTCAAAAAGATTATTTTTTTCTTACAGGATTAAATTCAAGAGGTTTTAAAATGGCAACGACAGGTAATCTCGATTACGCAAAAGAGCTCATCAAAGCAGGGCTTAAACGCGAGTTGATTTTAAAAATCACCTCCATTTCGGAACACGAATACAGCCTCCTCCAACGTGAACTCTTAGCAACAGCTTAATCTTGCAGCTTATTCTAAACATCCCTGCACAAAAAGCGACCAACAACGAATCTCGTAAGGCCGCAGTTCTAGCTTGTTACAAAGACGGAAGCCTTTTGCTCGATGCAAGGGACAACCTCAAACCAGCAAGATTCACCATGCATCCGTCCGACATTTTTCCCTGGGCGGAATTCATAGAAAAACTCCTTGCCGCCTGGCAACTCTGCGATTACAGCGATGTTCCAGAAGCATTCAAGCCCGTCAAGCAAATTCCGCCATTTGTTGTTGAAGGGCTCCCCAATGAACCTGTCCCGCAGCAACTCAAAATTCTTGCAACACTGCGTTCCCAGGGATATTTCGCCCCGCTCACAAGCCCCGGCAAATAATGTTCAGATAAAAAGAAGAAAGTGTCCTCTCCTAATCCGAATCGACCAAACATCGACCATAATCGAAGACACTTTCTTTATTTTTCCAAGGAGAATCCACCCTTCCATCTCCTATTATTAATTATACTCTTTTTAATTAAAATGGTTTATTATTTAAAAACTATTTTTCTAACCAAAATAAACATACTTCAAAAAATATATATTGACGCCTAGAAGCGTCTTTTTTTTTGAGGGTTGCTAATGAACCTTATCAAACATTTTAGCAAACAACGTTGGTTCATGGGGAAAAACAGAACCATCACCAACATGGAAGTACTCGATTCCACGGAAGCCGGCGGCACACGAATCAAGCTAATCAAGGTTTCGTTCGATGATGGCGAAAGCGATATTTACACGTTCATCGATGACGAAAACGCCGTCGGAAAAATTCTCGAAGACGCATTCCTAGACGGCTCTCAGCAATCGGTATTCTCCGGTGATTCAGGCTTTTTCTCGTTCCGGATTACAGCGCCGCTCCCTAAAGTTCCTCTTACAAATATCAAGCCCGTTTCGAAAGAACAGAGCAATTCAGCCTTTTGCGCACCCGGTAAATATTTCTTTAAACTTTACCGCCGACTTGAACCGGGATTACATCCCGAAGCCGAAATTCTAGAAGCTATGAACAAGGCCGACAGCCGCCGCGTGCCGAGACTTTACGCCGTCTGTAATTACAAAGCAAAAGGTGGTGAAGTTTACACCTGGGGAATCCTCGAAGAACATTTTGCAGATGCCAAAGACGCTTGGAATGAATTTTGCAACAACATGGATAGTACCGATGCATTCCAACTCGGCATGTCCACCGCACAAATGCACGAAAGCCTAAAGCCGCTGAGTGGCCCCAAATACAGCAACATCGAGCCACCCTTCGACAAACTAGAACTATTGCTCAAAAATTCAACGGATACCGAGTACGCCCCACAACTGCGGGAACATCTTGCAGAACTGCGTATCCGTTATAGCGACTTGCTCCGCGAGACATTCAGCGACAAGACTATAAAGAAACAGCGCATCCATGGGGATTACCACCTGGGTCAGGTGCTTATCACACAAAGCGCCAACGGCACAAAGCATTTCGAGATGATTGACTTCGAGGGCGAACCCACGCGCAGCCTCGACTACAGACGCACCATCCGTTCCCCCGCGGTCGATATTGCAGGGATGCTCCGCAGTTTTGCCTATGCAGGCGCCGTTGCAAAAGTGGATCCGAGTGAAGCACAACAAGCATTTATTACGGGGTATTCCAAAGTTTCTGGGATTTCTATCGATGCCATCGAAAAAGAATCCAAGCCCTACATTTTGGCAAAAGCCATCTACGAAGCATGTTACGAACTAGAATTCCGCCCCGACTGGTTCTGGATTCCCGCCAAAGCGCTGCTAGAGCTATAAAATTTCTATATTTGGCGTCATCATGACACCAGAAGAAATGGAACAGTTACTCCGCAAGGAAGCACAAGAGCTCGTCAAGACCGAGCCTCTTTCTAAGTTGATGCTCGAAGAACAAGTCCTTAACCGCAAGGATTTTGCGGACATGCTCTGCGTTACCCTAGCCTGTCAATTGGCAGGTGAAGTCATCGACCGTGCAGAACTGGAAAAGATTTTCTGTTCCATGTACGAGAAATACCCTAATTTGCTCGTTTCCGCCACCAAAGACTTGAGAGCAACCGTCTTGCGCGACCCCGCTTGCACAAGCTATCTAGAACCATTGTTACTTTTCAAGGGTTTCCAAGGTTTGCAGGCTTACCGCGTTGCTCACGTGTTGTGGGAAGAACACAGGCATTTCCCGGCCAAGATGCTCCAAAACATCATCAGCCGCAAGTTCGGCATGGACATCCACCCGGCTGCAAAAATTGGCCACGGACTTTTGGTAGACCACGCAACGAACATTGTTATTGGCGAAACCGCGACCGTCGGCAACAACGTGAGCTTTTTGCATGGTGTGACCTTGGGCGGTACCGGTAACGAAATCGGCGACCGTCACCCGAAAATCGGAAACGGCGTGATGCTCGGAGCCCATGCCCAGTTGCTCGGCAACATCCACATTGGCGATGGCGCTAAGATTGGCGCAGGCGCCGTGGTGCTTTGCGATGTTCCGGCTCACACGACGTATGCAGGCGTGCCAGCTGTTCAGGTAGGCCACCCGCACGACGACATGCCGAGCTTCAACATGCAACAGGACTTCACGCGAGACGTTTAAACGAAAGTAGCGCGAATGAACAAGACTGCAAAAATCAAATTCATTGGCGAAAAGCTGGACGAACTCTTTCCAGATCCCCCTATTCCTTTAAATTACACGAACCCCTTCACGATGCTTGTCGCAGTTGTCCTGAGCGCCCAATGCACAGACATCCGCGTGAACCAGGTGACCGAAGTCCTTTTCAAGCTTGCCGACACGCCTCAAAAAATGCTCAAACTCGGTGTCGACCGCATTGCCGAAATCATCAAGCCCTGCGGATTCTTTAACACCAAGAGCGTAAACATCTACAAACTCTCGCAGGCGCTCGTCAAAAAATTCAAGGGCGAAGTTCCGCACACATTCGAAGAGCTTGAAAGCTTGCCCGGCGTGGGCCACAAGACGGCAAGCGTCATCATGATCCACATTTTCAAGATTCCGGCCTTCCCCGTCGACACGCACATTCACCGCCTTGCAGAACGCTGGGGGTTAAGCGATGGTTCGAGCGTCGAAAAGACCGAAGCAGACCTAAAAAAAGCTTTTCCCAAAGAAGAATGGGAAAAGCGTCATTTGCAAATCATTTATTTTGGTCGTACCTACTGCAAGGCTCGCGGGCATAAAGACGAAGAATGCCCGATTTGCAGTGTTGTCAATAAGCACGGGTAAAATTCTCTAAAAGGCGATTCCGGCACAACGGCCGGAATGACATACAAGGTTAGACAGCACGAACGCTTGCGTTCGTATTGGACAACCGCAGTTGTCAAGCCTCGAAGAGGAATGACATGCAAGGCGAGAGCAGCAAGAATGAGCGAACTCATTCTTATTGCCGAGCCGCAGAGTCATGTGCTTGCACAATGACAACGAAGCCGAGCGATGCAGAAACATGCTTGCATGTTTCTATATCCGAGGCGAACATGTCATGCCTCGAAGAGGAATGACAACGAAGCCGAACGTTACCTTCTACGCGACGGTGGCGGAGGTGGATTATGCGGTCCAGGACGACGTTCTGCTCTGCGTGAATCCCGGTTATCATCCGAACTCGAAGCCTGCGGAGGCGGAGGTGGAACCGGACGCTTGTAATTTGACGGCGGAGGAGGCGGTGCCGAAGTTGTACGCGGTTCCGGTGCAGCCGACTTGTTCAAGCCCTTCCCATCCCTAAAACTATTAGAACGCGGAGGCGGAGGTGCTGCCGGACGTTTATAATTCGGAGGTGGCGGATTATCAAAATGCCTAGGCGCAGGTCTGTCGCGGAGCCTATCATGACGTGGCGGGCGAACAGATTCGTGAAAACGACGATGACGCGGAGGTGGCGCATAGCGGTGCGGATGGCGGTAATGCGGGCGGCGATGCACCCAATCGTAATAGAACGGATCCCAGCCCCAATAAACAAGACCAGCACCAGTCCAAACCCCATTCACATAGCGAATGCGGATATTACCATCCGATACGACATAATAAACGACACGCGGATCGTATTCAGGAACATACACGTATTCTTCGCGGACAGGCTGAATCGAAACATTTTCGTTCACTGTCACAGAAACCTTGTCATCGCTATTCAAATAACCATTCTTATGAGCAACCCTGCGCATTCTCTGCACGGCATCCATCACGTCGGCCTTTTGCATTTCAACAGCTTCGCCGAGCTGATGAGACCAAGTTGCATATTTCGCTAATTTGCGCAGTACATCCGGGAACGGAATGAGTGCAATCACCGATTCGTCGTAATCGAGTTCAGCTCGTTCAATTGCAGCTGCCAAATCATCACCTTTCAAATGGCGATTTGCAGTTGCAAATGCAGATGCGCTTGGGAGGTCTTCGCCATGCGTTGTAGCATCAAGAACATGCACCAACAACGGGTCAGGATAAAGCGCAATCGTCGAAACGAGTGTATCCAATTCCGCAGGCGTATAGCGGTTCTGGGCATTCGCCATTCCTGCCAAAAGAAACACTAGCGGCAGAACATATTTTAGCGTTTTCTTAAACATAGGAACCTCCTTATCCTTAAATTACATCTTATTAGATGCAGCCGACCAGCCCTTGGTTTCAAGATATTCAAAAAAATTATTTTCGATTAGCCCAAATCAAGTAATCCTTGAGAGCCTCAATTTGCTTTTGTTCCAAAAGAAGCGCGATATTTGGATTATCAAGAAGAATGATTTCATAAAAGATAAAATCGCCCAATTTATCCGCATCCAAAACCTTGTCGAGCCTGCTCAAGACTTCAACGGAACCCTTATGAGAATCCATAAACGGAAGAAGTCCCATCAAACATTCTCTATACTTCTTTTCCCATGAGCCTGCCATTTTCTTATACTCAGGTTCATACTTCCAAGCTGCCTGAACAAACGCATAATACGACCAAATCGAATCGGCAACAATATTCACGTTACCCGTTGCTGAATCTCGGGACATTTTCACTTGCGGATTGAATGTCCAATTTTTCATACTAAGTCCGTTGTCATCAAAAATCTGCTTGCGCACGGCTTCTAGTCGCGGGTTGTTGCGGTTCAATACTTTTGCAATTGAAATTTCTTGAAGAGCCTTTTCCTTTTGACCCTTAATCTTATAAACATCGGCAAGCAACCAATGCGCTAGAAAATCTATGTAATTAGCATCAATGGCCTTTTTGTACCATAATTCAGCCTTATCCCATTTTTTCTCCATTCCATAAGTTTGTGCAATATAGGTTATCGCGTTATACAACTTAGGGTCTTGCTGCAAAGCCAGCGTATAAGCATCGCGAGCCTTGGCATACTGATGCGAGCCAAAATAACTTTCTGCCTTATCAAATAATTTTTTCGCTTCGCCCTTCGGTTCAAACGACTTTAAGACATAGCCATCAGCCGTTTTTTCGCGGTAAACCTGAATATTAATCATCTTACTGCGATCCGGTACAGGAATCGGTTTTTCAAGGAACTTCAAAGAATATGCCGTTTTGGAATCCTTAATGATATCCATAGCCTTTTTTAACGGATTTTCGACTTCGGCAAAAGAAAGCGTGACAAACACGCAAAGCAGCATCAGGATTTTATTTTTCATAAACCCATTCCTTCTTAGTTGAGTCTATAAAACAAAATACAAAATGTCCGACAAAAAACAAAAGACCCCGGCTGTTAAACCGAGGTATTAAAATCTAATTCTAATTAGAACCAAGCGAGACAAGGCGCGAACCCCCGTAGCGTACTAAGCGTACGTGAGGGGGTGAGCAACGCCGTATCGCGAAGGTTATAATTAGAATTTTACTTTGTTGGATTAAAGCTGTCTTTCAATCCCACAGTTCTGTTAAACACGAGGTGACCCGGCTTGGAGTCTTCGCTATCAAGGCAGAAGTAGCCCTGACGCATGAACTGGAAACGGTCTTCGAGCTTGGCATCGGCGAGAGCGGGTTCCACCTTGGCTTGCTTAATGACCATGGAATTCGGGTTCAGGTAATCGTGCCAGTCTTCGCCTTCCGGGACCTGGGCAGGATCTTCGAGCGTGAACAAGTTATCAATGAGGCGCACTTCGGCATCCACAGCGTGTGCGGCAGAAACCCAGTGGATCGTGCCCTTGACCTTGCGGCCATCCGGAGATTCGCCACCCTTGCTGAGCGGGTCATAAACGCAGTGGATCACCTTGACCTTGCCGTCTGCATCCTTTTCGACACTCTTGCAAGTGACAAAGTAAGCACCCTTGAGGCGGACTTCGCCTTCCGGCTTCAAGCGGAAGTACTTCTTCGGCGGTTCTTCCATAAAGTCATCAGCTTCGATGTAGAGTTCACCGCTGAACGGAACCTTGCGCGTACCGGCATTCGGGTCGTTCGGGTTGTTCTCGACTTCGATCATTTCGACCTTGCCTGCTTCCCAGTTGTCAATCACGAGCTTGACCGGATCAATCACGGCCATCACGCGGTTAGCGGTCTGGTTCAATTCTTCGCGGATGCAGAAGTAAAGGAGGTTCACGTCGACCATGGAATCGGCCTTGGAAACACCGATGCGGCTGCAGAACTCACGGATGGAACTCGGGGTAAAGCCACGGCGGCGGAAACCGCAAACGGTCGGCATACGCGGGTCGTTCCAGCCAAGCACAGCCTTTGTCTGCACAAGTTCGAGGAGCTTGCGTTTGCTCATCATCGTGTACGTGAGGTTCAAACGAGCAAATTCAATCTGCTGCGGACGGTTCTGCAAACCAAGTTCAATGAGGAACCAATCATAAAGCGGACGGTGGGCTTCGAACTCGAGCGTGCAGATGGAGTGCGTGATGCCTTCAATCCAGTCGCTGATCGGGTGGGCAAAGTCATACATCGGGTAGATGCACCACTTGTCGCCAGTGCGATGGTGCGTGCAATGCTTGATGCGGTAGATGACCGGATCGCGCATGTTCATGTTCGGGCTTGCGAGGTCGACCTTGGCACGGAGGCACTTTTCGCCGTCGGCGTACTTGCCGTCGCGCATTTCGTGGAAGAGCTTCATGTTCTCTTCAACGCTGCGGTCGCGGTAGGGGCTCGGGCGGGATGGCTTGCCGGCGTCATTGCCGCGGTATTCCTGCATTTCGTCGCGAGTCAAATCTTCGACGTAAGCCTTACCCATTTCAATCATCTTTTCGGCAAAGGCGTAAATCTGGTCGTAGTAGTCGCTTGCGAAAAATTCTTCTTTCCATTCAAAGCCGAGCCACTTCACGTCTTCACGGATAGAATCGACGTATTCCACGTCTTCCTTGGTCGGGTTCGTGTCGTCGAAGCGGAGGTTCGTAAAGCCACCGAACTTTTTGGCGGTGCCGAAGTTCAAGCAGATGGACTTGGCATGGCCAATGTGAATGTAGCCGTTCGGTTCGGGCGGGAAACGCGTCAGCACGTGATCGCGCTTGCCGGTTTGGAGGTCGTTAACGATAATGTCCTGAATAAAATTCGAAGATTCGGGGATTTCCATAACAGGGTCCTTTTAAAATTTTACGAGGGAAAGATAGAAAAGTGTGCAAGGTGAGTCATGCACGAAAACTTGTTTTCGTATGTGCGAACCGCAGCCACGGACGCCGAAGGCGTCAAAAGTAGGGAGTCAGAAGTAGGAAGTAGGCTTAGCATTTCTATTTTTACGTTAGAATGGCAAATATTGGATATAGCTTTTTACTGGTTCTGGCAGCATTCCTTTGGGGATCGACCTTTGTCGCACAAATTGAGGGGAACGACATCGGTCCGTTCGCTTTCGTATGCATGCGTAATTTTATTGCAACCGGAGTCCTTTTCGGGCTCGCCAACATTTTAGACAAACTTGGTAAAAATCCAAGGCGCCCCAAGAACAAAGAAGACCGTCGCAAGCTCTGGAAAGCAGGCTTATTCTGCGGGCTTACGCTTTTCTTTGCGATGAACTTGCAACAGACGGGGCTTTACCTGGGGTGCTCGGCCGGGAAAGCGGGGTTCCTCACCACTTGCTACATCATTTTCGTCCCGATTCTAAGCCTGTTTTTCGGCAAGAGGATTTCTACTAAGATTTGGCTTTGCGTAGCCATTACAGTCGTAGGACTTTATCTGCTCTGCATCAAGGGCGATTTTTCAATCGAGATTTCCGATACAGTTCTGCTATTGTGCGCACTCGCCTTTGCAAGCCACATTTTGGTCATTGACCGGTTCGGCACTCACGTCGACAACATTCGACTTTCGGCAATCCAGTTTCTCGTGGTTGCAACACTTTCGATTTTCCCGATGTTTTTCGTGGACTTAAAAGGGAATTTCGCGGGTTTCGGCAACATTGTCGAAGTCTATTCGCATTTCAAGCCGTGGATTCCGCTTTTATATGCGGCCATCCTTTCGAGTTGCGTGGCATTCACTTTGCAGATTATTGCACAAAATAAAATTAGGCCCACCCTAGCATCGCTATTGATGAGCCTTGAATCTGTTTTTTCTGTAATTTCTGGATGGGCGGTTCTTGGCGAACGATTCACACTTCAAGAAGGAATCGGCTGCGTGCTAATGTTCACCGCCGTCATCCTTGCGCAAATCGATTTTAAGCACCATTAACCTTTTTTCTTAGCACGCTTTTTAAGCAACACAAGCGTGCCAAAGGTAAGCACAAAGCCGAACAACAACGAAAGTACAGCGCTACGGGTTAACCCCGCGACAATGTAAGTGATGAACGAAATTGCCGCCACAACAAGTACATACGGGATTTGTGTATTGACGTGATTCACGTGATTACATTCCGCACCGGCACTTGCCATAATCGTCGTATCCGAAATCGGAGAACTGTGGTCACCGCAAACGGCACCCGCCATACAAGCCGAAATGGAAATAATCATGAGGCTGTAATCCACGCCACCAAAGGCTGCAACGACAATCGGGATGAGGATTCCGAACGTGCCCCAGGAAGTTCCTGTCGCAAAAGCGAGGAACGCAGCAATCACAAAAATAATCGCCGGCATAAAGTTCATGAATCCAGAAGCGCCACCTTTTACAAGGCCAGCCACAAATTCCTTCGCGCCAAGTGCATCCGTCGTGCCCTTGAGAGTCCATGCCAAAGCCAAAATCAAAATTGCAGGAACCATCGCCTTGAAGCCATCCGGCAAGCAGGCCATGCAATGGTTAAAGCGCAACACGCGGCGGCTCATGTAGAAACATACGGTAAAGATAAACGCACCAAACGAACCAATCGCAAGACCGACAGAAGCATCGCTTGAAGCAAACGCATCGACAAAGCCCTTCGCCGCATCGCCTGATGCAAAATAACCGCCAGTATAAATCATGCCAAGCACGCAGAACACAATCAAGGATGCAATCGGAATCACAAGGTCGAGAACACCACCCTTAGTCTCCATCAAGTTCAACGCTTCCAGTTTTGCATCCATCGCATTATCATCCGATTCAAACTTTTTCATCGGTCCGATATTCACATTCCAAAAGACAACAAGGAACAAAGTAAAAATAGTCAACAAAGCATAGAAGTTAAAAGGAATCGCCTTGATGAAAAGAGTGAGTCCATCCTCGCCTTCCACGAATCCCGAAACCGCTGCAGCCCAAGAACTGATGGGAGCGATAATGCAAATAGGCGCCGCCGTAGAATCAATCAAGTATGCGAGTTTTTCATGGCTCACCTTGAAGCGGTCCGTCACCGGACGCATCACGCTACCGACCGTGAGGCAATTGAAATAGTCATCGATAAAAATCAAGATGCCAAAGCAAACCGTTGCAATCTGCGCACCGACTTTAGACTTAATATGAGCCTTGGCCCAGTTGCCAAATGCAGCAGAACCACCCGCCCTGTTCATGAGCGCAACCATAGCCCCCAACATAACAAGGAACACGAGAATACCCACGTTATAAGGGTCTGCAACTTTTGCAATCAAGCCATTCTTGAAAACGGCATCAAAGAATCCCGAGCCAGTTCCTTGACAAAGAAGGAGCCCACCGACAATGACGCCCACAAAAAGCGATGAGTAAACTTCTTTACTGACAAGGGCTAGAATAATTGCGACAAGAGCCGGCACGAGAGCCCAAAAGGTTCCGTAAGCCATTACAGTATTTGCGGCCTGTTCCATAAATTACTTTTCCTCAGGTTTCAAGGATTCAAGCGGTTTTTTTACCCCTGCATTTTCCAGTTTTTGCAAGACTTCGATAGCGTAATCTATCGCATCCAAAGAATGCGAACTTGCATACATTCTCAAGTCAGAAAGCGCATAAATAGCCCTCTGGTTATTCATTTCTTTTTCCGACATAAATTTCTCCTTTGCATTTTTCAAAAAAATAGCTTAAATAATCTAAATATTATTTTGCGAATTTTAACAACAATACCCATGTGATACTCCAATTTTGGAAATCATTACTATATTTCGAGCACCTTTTAAGGAGAAAAAATGAAATCCATTAAATTCATAGCTGCAGTAGCTGCATTTTGTTTCGTAGGTCAATCATTCGCAACAGACTGGTACGTAAGCCCAAACGGCAAAAATAAAAACGAAGGAAAATCAACATCCGCCCCGCTCAAAAACATTTGGAAGGCTATAGAACTCGCATCTGACGGAGATGTCATCCGCGTAGCAGCTGGTAATTATAATGGCCAGATGAAGCAGGGATGGATCAAGCTCGACAAGCCCGTGTCCATCATCGGCGGCTACTCGGACGATTTTTCCAGTCGCGATGTCGTTAAGAACAAGACCTTGTTCCAGCCGACGAACGAAATGAACGGCACCAAAGGCCAAGGAATTCTTCACCTCAATTACAAGGGCGCAAATTCCAAAGTCGTCATCGACGGATTCATTTTTGACCAAGGCGAAGCAAACAGCTACCACCCGGTTGAAGGCAAACCCGAAGGTGTCGAAACCGGCATGTGGCTTGAACCTCCGTCCAAGGGAAACACAACTTTCCCCTCCCTTAACAATTATAGCCTCTATGGTGAAAACTCTGAAGGCGAGCTTACCATTCAAAACTGCGTCTTTGTAAATGCCGGAAACATTGCATTGAACTTAAACCATGTCGCAGGCAAGGTCAAAGTTTTGAACAACATTTTTATTGCCAATAGAATCGTTGGCGCAAATGTGCAAGCCAAGCAAAACAAAGTCGACGCCGTCGATTATGAATTTGCCTATAATACCGTAATGTTCACCTGGACTCGCACCAAGTTGTTCGAAGACATGGGCTACGGCGTACGCGCCAACACGAACTGCATTACCCGAGTTCATAACAACATCTTAGCCCTCAACATGATGGCTGGTTTCGACAACACCAAGGGTGACCCAAAATCAAAGAAGGTCTATCTCGACAAGAACGCCTTCATCCTGAACAAGAAGGGTGACGTCACTGTTACTGTGAGCCCGAACATCCTTTGGCTTAATGTCGCCGATGGTGCATTCGAAGACTTGGAAGACGCTCCGAGCATCCAAAGCCTCAATGGAAACATTTCCATTAGCGATCCGAGCATATTCAAGGGAAAAATCAACCAGGCTTATTTGGAAGGTTTCTTAAACGCTACTTACACGGAACAGGCTTCGTACAACGAAAATTCCCCGGCAAATCTTTTCAGAGCCGCTATGGGTCTCAACAAGCAGGGTTCCATCAAGTCTAAGGTATCTATGTTCATGAACAAGTACCCGATGGAAGAAGCTCTAAACCTCTTTGGACTCATGGAAGGTTACGGCGCTCAAAAGCAAAAGTAATCCAGAAAACATGCAAAACAGGCACCTCAATCGAGGTGCTTTTTTTATACCGACTACAATCAGCCGCATAAAAATCACTGGATGGGGCAAAGCCCCTACTCCTCGGCTCGGTTATAAAAATGAGTTCACTCATTTTTGCAACACTCGCCTTCTGAGTAGTCTTCGACTTCGCTCAGGATGACACAAACCTTCCTACCGTCGACTTCCTACTGTCTACTACAATTATTATATTATAAGCGGGGTGCCTGCACTCAATACGCGGGCTGAGATTATACCCCTTGAACTTGGTTCGTAATTGAACAAAAGGAACGTTTATGTCTGAATCTAACGGCTTTTTCAAGCCTTTTCCGCAGTCTCGCAAGATTTATGTACCCGGTAAGATTTTCCCGGACTTGAAAGTCGCCATGCGCGAAATTTCGCTCGACGACCCGAAATGCCCTGTTCTCCCTGTTTACGATACGAGTGGCGCTTATGGCGACCCCGACAAGACGATTGATGTAAAGAAAGGACTTGAACGCATTCGTGAACCGTGGATCCGCGAACGCTTGGAAAAAGACGGAGCCCACAAGACTCAGATGCAGTACGCCCGCGAAGGCGTCATCACTCGCGAAATGGAATACGTTGCCATCCGCGAAAACCAAAAGATGGACGAAATTTTTGGCAGCAACGGCGATGCCATTACGCCGGAATTCGTGCGCAAGGAACTCGCCGAAGGCCGCGCCATCATCCCTGCCAACGTGAACCACCCGGAATGCGAACCGATGATTATCGGTCGAAACTTCCTCACAAAGATTAACTCCAACATCGGCAACTCTTCTGTCGCTTCTTCCATTGAACAGGAAGTCGAAAAGATGGTCTGGTCCGTGCGCTGGGGTGCAGACACGGTGATGGACCTCTCGACCGGCAAGGACATTCACGAAACGCGCGAATGGATTTTGCGCAACAGCCCGGTACCTATAGGAACCGTGCCAATGTACCAGGCACTCGAAAAGGTGAACGGCATTGCCGACGACCTCACGTGGGAAGTGTTCCGCGATACGCTTATTGAACAGGCCGAACAAGGCGTCGACTACTTTACGATCCACGCAGGACTTTTGCTCAAGTATGTACCGTTCGCTTTGGAACGCACGACGGGCATCGTGAGCCGTGGCGGTTCTATCATCGCCCGCTGGTGCATGGTGCACAACCAGGAAAACTTCCTTTACACGCATTTCGACGAAATCTGCGACATTCTCGCCAAATACGACGTTTGCGTTTCCTTGGGCGACGGACTCCGTCCGGGTTCCATTGCAGATGCAAACGACATGGCACAGTTCTCTGAACTCGACACGCTCGGCGAACTCACCGAAATTGCTTGGAAGAAGGGCGTTCAGGTCATCATTGAAGGTCCGGGTCACGTGCCGATGCACAAGATTCGTGAAAACATGGACCGCCAGATTGAAATGTGCCACAATGCGCCGTTCTACACGCTTGGCCCTCTCACCACGGATATCGCTCCGGGTTACGACCACATCACGTCCGCTATCGGTGCCGCAATGATTGGCTGGTTCGGAACCGCCATGCTCTGCTACGTGACGCCGAAGGAACACTTGGGCCTCCCGGACAAGAACGACGTGCGTGAAGGCGTGGTGACATACAAACTCGCCGCCCATGCCGCAGACCTTGCCAAGGGCCACTTTGCCGCCCACTTCCGCGATGACGCGCTTTCGCGCGCCCGTTTCAGCTTCCGCTGGAACGACCAGTTCGCGCTTTCGCTCGACCCGGAACGCGCTGTGGAATTCCACGATGAAACGCTCCCCGGCAACAACGCAAAGTCATCGCACTTCTGCTCGATGTGCGGACCGAAATTCTGCTCGATGCGCATTTCCCGCGACATCCAGGAATACGTGAAAACCGGCAAACTCGACCCGAAGAGCGATCCGCTTAAGTAACAGGAACTTTGTAACTAGTAAAAACCGTCCTATTTGGAGGTGTCCATGGAAAACGCAAGAAAAATTCTCAACGAGTTTATCAAGAACAAGTTCTCTGACCAGAATGAGTTGAAGAAAGAATTGTTCAAAGCCGGCGTTGCAGCCTTGGATGAGGGCTGGACGTTCATGGACGCCACATTCCAGTTGGGCGGGAAAGCTAGGGACGAAGGGCTCTCGGCAGATGAAGTAGAAACGATTTTGCGAAACGCATTCTCCGAAGAAAAACGGAGAACAGAGCGCGAAGAAGAACAAAAAGCCGCAGCACAAGCCGCTTCGCAATCCGCACAAACTCCGCAAGCACAAGCTGCAGCAGCGCAGCCAGGAGTAGCTCAAGGGGTTGCACCGGGCATGGCTCCAGGTTATACAACCATGGGACCAACAGTCATCTCGCCCATTTCGGCAACGATGATGCAGCAGATGATTGCACTCGGTCTCGACAACCAGTCTCTTGAATTGTTGCAAAACTTCAAGATTGACCCTGAAGCGCTTTCAATCCCGTGGCCTGCTTCGGACTGGCGCAAGGACTTTGCAAAGCTCCTTGCGGCAACGTTCAAACCAGACGAAACAATCGAATTCAAGATTTCGAACACGCCAAAAGGTTCTCGCGAGCTCGTCTCGAACATTATCGGCCAGGACGAAGCGCTCAAGAAAATCATGAAGCAGCTCGACAGCCCCGATGGAGCGCTGTTGACAATCAATGCCGTAGGCAGCGGAAACGCCGATGCAACCGACGAAAGTTGGCGTTACCGTTATGTTGTCGTCGACAATCCGAAGATGACGCTCGCAAAGCAGCTCGCCTACTACAAGGCATTGAACCTTCCCTGTGCCGCCCTCGTGAACACGGGTGCAAACTCCGTACAGGCTTGGATCAAAATCGAAGCGACCGACCAGGAAGAATACAACGAGCGTGTCGATTTCCTTTTCCAGACGCTCGAATCGCAAGGCTTTAAAGTCGATGAAGGCAACCGCAACCCTAACCAGATGGTTCGCATGCCGGGCGTACTCCGCAATGGCAAGCAGCAGTACCTTATCGCTTTGGAACAAGGCGCCAAGAACTTCACGGAATGGCGTGAATGGGCCGAATACTCACTCGACGGAAAACCGCTCATCGAACTTGCAAGCGATAGCGAAGAAGCACCGAAGAAAGACGTTACCATTATCGAAAACGTGCTACGCGCCGGTGAATTTTTCTTGTTCACGGCACCTCCGAAAAGCGGAAAATCGCTTGCCCTTTTGGACATGGCTCTTTCGATATGCTATGGCGAAGACTGGTTCGGCAACACGACAAACGAAAACGACGTTTTGTTCATTAACATGGAACTCACCAAGTCCGTATTCTTGAACCGTCTGTTTACACTTGGCGAAAAACGCAAGCTCCAAGCGAATACACCCAAGTTCGGTTTCTTGAACCTCCGCGGAACAGCTCTTTCACCGCTTGAAATCGCACAACTTATTGCCAAAAGAATTCAAGGCGCCAAGAAGCTCGAAAACCACGATTACAAAGTCGTCGTTATCGACCCGATTTCGGCAGTTCTTCACAATCCCAAGTCTGCAAGACTTAGCGGATCACCGCACCAGAACCTCATGCAAATGGTGGATTCTATCATAGCCCTCACAGGCTGTGCAGTCGTAACTTCGTGCAACATAAACGAATACCCCTACCTCGAAGCACGTGCCGACAGCGTCATGTCGCTCTCGCCTGTAGAAGGTAGCCTGAACATGTACCAGATTAACGGTTCGTTCCGCGAATTTCCGAAGACTCTCGCCAAGGAATGTTCCTGGATTTATCCTAGATTTATAGTTTAAACAATTAACACGATTTGAAAGATGTACAAACAAAACAATCGTTTTCCCCGCCGTACCGAAGGCAATAGAATAGGCAAGCCTCTCATCGGAGGCAAATTCCACGCCTCCAGAAAAACTGATATCCGCAAGGATAACGAACCCGAAACAAAGCAGGCAAAGTCTGACAAGCCTGTTGTCCGCAAGATTCTTTCGTTCGAAGACATCAAGGCTCAAGTTTCGGCCTGGATGGAAAACGACCGCATTCCAGGAAAACTTCAGGCATGGTTTACTGCCGAAGCCACACCTGAAAAATCCGACTGGAGAATCATCAAGGAATACCACGGAGCACAAGAAAATATAGTCGTTGAAGCCCCGTCCCGCGATATGAAGCCCATAGAGCTTGTAAACCGCGTCATGGAACAGCTTCACAAGGAACATTTGCGCATCTTTAAAAAGGCTTTGCGCCAAATTTGGTTCCGCGCCACAGGCGACGGACGTTTCGCCCTTCTCGTACAAGTGAATGTCAAGGGAAGAATATCGGCACATGGCTACAAAACGTTCATCGACTTCCTTGAACGCAGCTGCCCCGAAGTCATCAGCTGCCACCAGATCCAGTGCCTCCCCGACCGTCTTTTTGACCCTGCCGATGCTCAAGGCATGAAAATCGAGGCGAAATGCGCCTTTGGCAGCAACTTTATGCCCATTGCAAGCACAGGTTTCTGCATGCACGTTTTGGACTGGACCCCGCGCATCAAGGATGCTTGGCTCAACCTCCCCGTCCGTATCAAGGACGCCATCCATCCAAACCGCGAAGACAGATTCTTTGAATTCTGCTCCGGTTCTTCTTACGTATCAGCAAGCCTAGCCCCTTGCTTTAAGCAAGTCGAAGCACTCGATTGCCGCGAATCCGCTATGCAGTCTTCGAAGTTGAACATTCGAAATCTTGCAACGCAGAACATGCGTTTCCACCGCAGCCATCTGGACGCAAACTTCATTTCCAAGTTCTTCTCCAAAAGCGATAATGCCGAAGGCCGTTGGACGTTCTATATAAATATGAACTCCAATGACGTCATCACTTCGGAAACCATACTCACGCTCGCAGCATCTAGGCCCGAAAGAATTCTCCTGCAAACTGGGAACCTGGAAAACGCCTCCAAGGCCATCAAATCGTTCAGAAATGAGGGGTATATGCTCCGCAAGAGCATCCCGTTCTACTTGGAACCCGGTCGTGGCAACTTCGAAATTCTCTTCTTGTTCGTACCGGATCGAGTAGGCATTTTAGGCCAAAACCCAGCCCTTGCACACCGTTCTCGCAATATTCAGCGCCCCAAAGAGAGTTTACAGCGCTCGAAAATGTCAGATATTCCTCATTTTGTGCAAAAAACGCCCACTTTTAAGCAAAGAAAAGATTAAATTAATATTAGAATAATTATTTGCTTAGGGAAAAGTGTATGCGATTTCTAAAATGCGCTTCGATCTGCCTTGGTCTTTCGGCTCTAATTGCATCTGCCTATGTGGTAAAAAAAGGCGATACCCTTTGGGACATCAGTGGCGAATTTTTAAACAATCCGTTTGCCTGGCCGGACCTTTGGGAAAATAACAGACACATTGAAGACCCGCACTGGATTTATCCAGGTGACTCCATCTATTTAGGTGAAGGCATTAAAGACGACGGTTACCGTCTCCCGAAGACAAAACCGTGCGAAGCGGCCATCGCCGATTCCAACTTGCCGAAAAACATCAAGGCCGTAGGCTGCGATGAACGAGACGCCCGCAATGGCGATTTCGAAAACATGCTTGGAAATCTCCGCGACAAGGACAAGAAGCAAAAGAAGAAAAAGGCTGCTGACGCCTATTTCTACCAGAAGCGCCCTGAGCCAAAGATTTTCAACGGCTATTACCAGATTCTCGCTCCCGAAATCTACACGCTCGATTCCATCAAGAAGGACAAGCGCTACTTCTCTATCCAATCCGGCGAAAAGAAAGTACCGATTATCCATATTCCTGAATCCGAAGTCGTTGTGGGCATTGGCCGCAAGACGGACGCAAACGTCAAAAAAGGCGACTTGATCGAAATTCTCGATGCACGCGCCATTGAAGTGCCGACCAACAATAGCAAGAGCTACGACAACTTTGCACTGGTCAGACTTTCGGGCTACGCCAAGATTACCGCCGTGGGCGATACGCTCTCTAGAGCAAAGATTGTCCAAAGTTTCAGGGAAATCAAGATAGACCATTCCAAGGCCCGTCTGAAACAGCCACTCAATATTTTGAACGTGTCCAGCTATACCCCCGTTCCCGAAGCAAAGATTGAAGAAATGGCAATGATCCGTTACACGATGGACCCGATGCTCATTATCGGCTCTTACGCCTATATCTTGGTAGACAAAGGTGCAAAGCAAGGCTATAACACTGGTGATGCCATCGCCATTTGGTCAGAAGACAAGACCGATGCAGGCCTTCCGCCAAGACTCCTTGGACGTGGCGTGATTGCAAGAGCTTCCGACAACGAATCCACGGTTCTCGTTCGCGAAATCTATTCGAACAGCCGCCGCATTGAAATTGGACACAAAGTCTCCGTAACACATCAAACAAACTTGGTCCAGTGACAAAGAACTTACTGATAATCATTGGAATTGCTATTTCGGTTCTGGCCATTTTTATGGCCGGAAGTGTCCTTATACTCAATTATCCTGAATTGTCAGCGCATATTCCATTCTAAGGAAGTGGGCTTCCAATGCGGATTTCTCGTAGCAATCTACTCTTTCTTTCCTTTTTTGCGGGAGGTATTGTCTTACCGACAGCAATCCTCTCGTTTTTGAGTGTAAGAAACATTCAGAACGAAGCATACCTCGCGCAGAAGAACTATAACGAAAGTACGGCAACGTTCCGCGAACAGTGCGAATCGACCGTCAGCAAAGAACAGAGCAAGATATTCCAGGAAGTCAAGTCCGCTTCGCTGTATCTTTACGAACAGCCGCACAGCCTACTTGACTTTGGCAATGCCACGCAGTTCAAGACCGTGAACGGCATTGAAGCAATGTTCCTGTACAACAACGGAACACTGATTTACCCCGACATTTCGTCCAAGCACTTTTCAAAGACTTCGGACTACTCGAACAGCCTCGCAAGCCCATTCGAGAAAATGATTTTCCGCGAGGAGGTTACATCGGCCATGCCTCAGCCGGCCAGCCTCTCGCGTTCGGCTCGCCAGCTGAGATTCTCGTTTGAATCCAAGGACGACCAGATTCAGAATATCCTTGGACTTGTACGCATCGCCTACAAGACCAAGGACTACGAAGAAGCACTCCGGCTCCTCAACATTCTCGAAGAACATCCGCACCAACAGGGTTACCTCCATTCGGACCTCACACGCTCGGTCAACCTGTTGCACTTCGAGATTCTCGTTGCACAAAAGAAGCACAAAGAAGCCGAAGATTACACACTCGCCGTTTTGAACCAGTTCTTGCAGAGTAAGAACATCGAAAACCTGCCCTCGGCTAAATTTTTCTTCGAAACGACATTCACACAAATTCTCTCCTTCGAAAACCTGAGCCAAGAAAAGCGCGAAGCTTTTTGGAACTTGCGAGAGAACTTCAACCGCCAGCTCGGCTACATGGACATATTCTTTAACAACAAAGAAATTGTCCAAGCGCTTTTGAACAAGGAATCGACGTCCAAAAGCGGCATCGATATCATGAGCAACAACAAGTCGACATTCATCAAGATGAGCTACCCCATCCTCTCCGGAGACCAGGTCGTGCTTGCCAAGGTGAACATCGACGAATACCGCGAGCGCATGCGTTCCAAGATCAAGACTTCGGCACAAGGCTGGAAGGGCATCCCCTATTCCATCACCGAAGGAAGCGACAAGACTCTTATCCTTGGGCATGTTTCGGACAGTTCCGCCATCATGACGCAAGTCATGCTAGACAAAGTCATTTCCTGGAACTTAACCTTGTACGAAAAAGGCTTGAGCGAAATCAAGAAAGACACGCGCAAACGCATGTTCCTCATGTATGGACTTCTGTCGTTCTCGCTCATTACGGTTCTTCTCGGATCTATCGTGATGTTCAGATTCCTCACGCAAGAACACAAGCTCTTGGCCATGAAGGCAAACTTCCTTTCGAGCGTTTCGCACGAACTTAAAACACCGCTCACCTCCATCAAGATGTTTGCTGAAATGATGGCCCGCGGACGCGTGCAAAAAGTCGAAAAAGTGCAGGAATACTCGGGACTCATCGGCAAGGAGGCAACACGCCTCGAGAACTTGATAGGCGCCATCTTGAACTACACACGCATGGAACATGGCAAGGGCGGATTCCATTGGGAAAAGCTCGATTTCTCGGCTTGCGTGCAAAAGGTATTTGACAACGTCGAAGATATCGGTGTCGAAAAAGGACTTTTGTTCAATACTAAGATAGAGCCCGGTTTATACGTCATTGGCGATTACACGGCCCTGTACAGTTTGGTGCAAAACCTTATTGAAAATGCAATTAAATATACAAACGCCCCTGGTGACATTACCATAACGGTAGCCCCCGACGAAGACAGAGTCGTTTTCTCCGTTGCAGATACCGGCATAGGCATCCCCACTTCGGAACAAAAAAATATATTTAATGATTTTTATAGAGTCGGTGACGAAATGACTCGCAGCACCAAAGGCTCCGGACTTGGCCTTGCTATTGTCAAGCGCGTAGCGGAATCGCACAAGGCTACCATTTCGCTCACTAGCAAACCCGGCAAGGGCTCCACATTTACCGTACGATTCAAAAAGGCAGAATGATTATGCAACAACACAGAATCCTTATTGTTGAAGACGAAGAAATCATCCGGCTTGGGCTCCAGGATAACTTCGAGCTCGAAAACTACGAAGTCGAAACGGCATGCGATGGCGAAGAAGCTATCGCCAAGACGGACTCGTTCCAGCCGCACTTGATTTTGCTGGATGTGATGTTACCCAAGAAGAGCGGCTTTGAAGTCTGCCGTTTCATCCGCAAGAAACATCCGGAATGCATAATCATCATGCTCACGGCAAAGACCGAAGAGACCAGCAAGGTTGCAGGCCTCGACATGGGCGCCGATGACTACGTGACAAAGCCGTTCTCGATTCTTGAACTTTTGGCTCGTGTAAAGGCTTTTCTCCGCCGCATCGATCTCCAGAAAGCACCGGCCAAACAGCTTTCATCGGTGGACGTCATTGATTTTGCCGACATCCACATGGATTTCAAGAAGTTCGTTGCCACAAAGGGCGGTGTACCGCTTGAACTTTCCACAAGAGAATTCCAGATTCTCAAGTACTTCTGGCAGCGCCGCGGCGAAGTCATTTTGCGCGAAGACTTATTGCAAGACCTCTGGGGGTACACTCCCGACAACATGCCTTCGACAAGAACTATCGACAATCATATCGTAAACTTGAGGCGCAAACTCGAAGACGATCAGGCAAATCCGAAAATCATCCTTTCAATCCGTGGAGCAGGCTACAAGTTCGATGCTTAATTCTTGGTTCAACAGAAGCAACGCATACAAGGCGTGGATTCTTACAATCCTCGTCCTCTGTTCGCTGTTTTCTGGCCAAGCATTTGCAGGCAAGATGGCTTCGCAACTCCAAGAAGCCATCTACCTCTTTGAAATGAAAGGCGAAGCAGGCGAAGCAATCCGATTGCTTGAAAAGATTTCGCGCCAGGGTGATGATGACGACAAGGAATCGGCATTCTTTTACCTCGGAAAGATTTACGACTTGGCAAATAACAAGGCCCAGGCAAATCACTATTATGGGCGCAGCCAAGCTTTTACCCAAACCACCAGCAAGGCTTACTGGCTCGCTGGGCGTGACGCGGCAACAACTTATTCTCCAGAAAGGCTTTTGCAAAAAATCATTACGCTCAAAAGCCCCATCCGCAAATTCTTCGATGGCAAAAACGCCAACATTCTTTTCGAAAACGGGCACATTGCTAAAATCGAAAACGGAAAAGTCGTAGAAATAGCATCAAAGCTAGACGAATCAAGCCACTTATTGCAAATTGATTCCGATGGAATGTGGTACCAGAATGCCACTCGCGACTCGCTCTTTTTCAAGCCGCATAATTCGCCCAATCAAGAAATTTCTTATGCCGTAAAAAATATAAACCAGTTCACCGCCATAAACGGGAACGCCATCGCCATCACTGATAAAGGCTTTTACATTTTCGATCGCAAGGGAACTATCATTAAGAACAATACCGACTACTCCTCTTGCCAGTTGCAAAACAACCAGTTCATCAACGACAACTTTATCATTAACTGCACCGATAACGCGCTACACTTTATTTCGGCAAGTTCAGCGACAGAAGCATTCACCATTGCGCAATACGACATTATCCAAAAAGTCTTTATCTATAAAGACTACATCTACTTGATTTCAGGAAATGCGCTATTCTGCTACAGTTTGCAAGACCCTCAAAAAACGCTCTGGAGAGTCGAAGTCGGAAACGTAGAAAGCATCCAGGCTTTCGAAAACAACATTGTCACACTTGAAGCTTCCGGGAAAATCACCTTGTACGACCAAGCCTCGGGCACTGTTCTTTCAACCGTTCGGGCAAACGCATCGAACATGTACACGCTAGCACGGGGAACTCTCGGACTATTTTCGAACGAAGGCTCAGTCATCACCGTCGACACGTTACTCCGCCCGCTATGGGGATTCAACTTCGCAAAGCCCCCCATGACGCACCCCATCATTAAAAGGCGCTATATTTACGTTCCCTTCAGCAACCGGAAAATTTTTGCCATCGATGCCCACTATTACGGGCAACGTCCTTTGTATTCGAGCAAGTTAGCTTCTCAAGCTGTTCATTTGGCAAAGCAAAAAAAATGGGATAAAATTCCGCCCTATCTCGAATCGATTATCGAGAACGAGCCCGGCAACGCCGAAGCACACTTCCTCAAAGCGTTTAACCTAGAAATAAAAGATGCGCCCGAAAAAGACCGTCAAAAAGCATGGGCCGAAGCCGTGAGACTTTCTACCGGAAGTCCACAAATTGCACGCATTGTTTTGAAATACTACAGCAAGGTTATCGGAGCAAACTATGCAAGCCAGCTGAACATTTCTCCAAAGACCATATATCCGCAATTGCTGGGTTCCAAAAAGAACCTTTACATGGTAGACCCCGCCACCGAACAGCTCATCTGCATCAATGCCGAAAACGGCAAGCAACGCTGGAGCAAATATATCGGCAAAATCGGCAATGCGCCCGTCATCCAGTCCGACGAAAATACAATTGTGATATCGACCGGCTACCAGATGAACATTTACGACATGAACAAGGAAACGTTCAACAAGCCGTTACAACTGCCCGGCAAGGCGTTTAGCTTTACAATTTCCGGGGACTACATTTACGCCTCCACTTGGAATGGATTTTTGCTGAAGATTTCACGAGTAAACAATAGCCTTGTCTGGTCGCGCAAAGTCTATTCGATGCCGTTCCACGTTGTCAAAATGAACAAGTTCTTGCAACTTTGCAACCTCGATGGCGAACTAATGCGCATAAATGACGATAATGGACTTACCATAGAAAAATCGACATACAAAGTTCAAGTCAACATCACGGCAATGGAAGGTATTGATTCAACGCTTGTACTTGTTTCCAGCACCAACAAACTTTTCTTGCAAAACACGAAGCGCAAGGAATTCAGTCCAACGCAAGTGCTCATGGAAAATCCAATTGTTTCAATGCAAGTGTTCAAAGACCAAGGTGAAGACAAAATCATCATTTCGCTTTCGGACCAGTCTATTTTCCTTTATTCAAGCATCGGTACCCCGCTCTGGAAATACCAAGGGAAAAAATCCACATTTTCAAAGCCGTTCATTTACGACGGAAAAGCATGGATAGATCAAGGCAACGAAATCATAGCCATTTCGATCAAGAACGGGAAAGTTGTCAAAACATTTAACACCCCTGGCGGTGCAGGAACCCCGCTTATTTTGAACCATACTTTGTTTAGTGCATCGCCTAAACGGGTACTTTATGCGTTTCCGCTTTAATTTGGCATCAATTTGATTCAATAAACTACTGTAAGGGTGTTGGTAAATTAAATTTTAGTGGTCATATTCGCAAAATCTCACTACATTTTGCGCATCAAGTTTTACAGGAACTAAATGAGCGTCCATTTCAAAAAAATCGCCCCCTTTTGCTACCTCTCCATAGCGGTTGCGTTCATGGTCGCAGGCTGCAAGGACGATGCATCAAAGACGCCCAAAGAAAAGGTTTCTGAATTTCCGAGAAACGAGACTTTGTACATCGGAGGGTTCGACTGGGCTCCACCCACCACATTCAATCCGCTCGATCCCGACCCGAACTTCCCGACTGATGGCAACATAAGACTCATGTACGAGTCGCTCCTCACGTTTAACCAGCTTACCGAGAATCTGGACCCGATGCTAGCCGATGGATTCACCCAGACGGATTCAAGCATTACCGTTCATTTAGATTCACGAGCCAAGTGGAACAACGGAGAACCAGTCACTCCTGACGATGTCATTTACTCATTCAGGATAGATTCACTGCTCCCGACGGCACACCATAACAACTGGAAGCACTTCAAAAGCATTACGGACGACGGCGATAACCATATCACATTTCTTTTGTCTGACAACAAAAACCCGCTCATGGCCTTGAACGCCATCGCCGAGACATCTATTCTCCCGAAGTCCGTCTTCGAACCGCTGATCAAATCCGCCAAAAGCGGAAAAACATACAGCATGGAGAAGATTCTCAAATTCACAAACGATTCTCACCCGATTGCTTCGGGGCCGTACACCCTCAAGACTTACACCCCCGACCAAATTGTTCTTGAACGTGTCGAAAACTACTGGCGCCAAAATCATTATGGCAAAAGGAAGCCCGCCCCCAAGTACATCATCCACCCCATTTACGACAAGAACGACAACTTCAATAGCGCAATGATTCGCGGGAACCTTGATGTCTCTTCGATTTTTCTACCCAGAATTTGGGAAAAGTCAAAGGACAGCATCCGAGCCTGGAGCCGCGAGGAACCCTACCAGCTCCCCTCAACCCTAACAGCTCTCATCATTGCGACTACCAAGGAACCGTTCAACAACGTAGCCTTTAGGCGCGCCCTCGCCCATTCCATCGACTTTGAAAAAATCAAAGCCAAAGCATTTTCGAACTATACCCCCGCCATACAGCCCGGGTTCATTTTGCCCTTTGGCACCGAGAAAAAGTATTTCAACAAAGAAGATATCGAAACCTACGGGTATAGTTATAACACGGATAAGGCCCGTGAGATTCTTGCGGAAGCCGGATACTCATGGAACGAAGAAGGCAAACTCCTCGACAAAAAGAAAAAGCCTGTCCGCACAATTTCGATCGAGTGCCCGCAAGGTTGGACCGACTGGATCGATGCAATCAACGTCTTAACCGAATCGTTCGCAGAAATCGGCATTACCGCCGAAGCAAAAATTATCGATTATGGAATATGGGACACGAACATCCGCCGAGGGACATTCGACCTATCCCTTAAGACTCCGCCCACGGAACACTCTGTTGCAAATCCCTGGCACAGATTCTACCAAATGCTAAGCACAGCTAACTATAAACCGGTTGGCGAAGAAACATTTGCAAACCCGGGACGATTCCAGAACGCCGAAATAAACAATCTCGTGATGCAAATACCGACCATTACAGCCGAAGATTCGCTCGTAGAAACCTACCGCGAACTCAACAAGCTGTTCATGCAAACGGTCCCCCTCATCCCCCTCATGTATAGGCCCTCGACCTACTACCAGTTCTCTACCAAGCACTGGACGAACTTCCCCACGGAAGAAAACCCGTATGCGCCCCCCAATAACCTGATTGTGGCCGCCGGAGTGAGCGCTCTTTGGGAAATTGTACCCGTCGAACAGCCGGATAATCAATAAAAAAGTTCCTTTTCTCTCAAAAAAATTTATTTTTTGCACACCAATTCAAGGAGTATATCGTGGGAAAATTACGTTTTGTTTTGCCAAATACTTTCACAAGCCTGAACTTTTTGTTGGGTGTGTTTTCCATTTGTTGGACAACAGGAGCGTTCAGTTCTTTTAGTACGGCAGACCAAATCCGCATGGGTGCATATTTTGTCATGTTGTGCGCGCTTTTTGACAAGCTTGACGGTTTTGCAGCCCGACTCGTGAACGCCAGTTCCGAATTCGGAGCCCAGTTCGACAGCCTCGCTGACTTGATTGCTTTCGGCCTTGCCCCGGCATTCTGCTTCTTCTTCACTTACAAGATTTATGCACCGGAATGGTTCCAAAACCACGGCCTTCTGATGGTAGTCGCTCTCTCCGTTTACGTGCTCTGTGCTGCCATGCGCCTTGCCAAGTACAACGCATGCGACTCCGACACCTACCACCACCACTTCTCCGGACTTCCTTCTACATTTGCCGGTATGATCAACGCCGTGCTTATCGTTTTCCTCAAGACCAAGGGTGTTTTTGCCGATCCGAGCACATTCCTCTTCTGGCTTCCGGTTATCGTGTTCGTTGCAACGGGATTCTTAATGGTGAGTCCGTTGTTCCTCCCGAAGCTCCAGCCGCGCAAGAACAAGGCTTTCAACATTTTCCAGATCGTTCTGATTTTGCTCACCTACGTTGCCGGAATCCTCTTCTACAACGAAAAGGTGCCGTACATTCTTGAATACTTGCTTCTCCTTGGAGCAAGCTACATGCTCATCGGCTTCGGCGTTGGCCTTGCAACCCGCAAGCAAATCATCGAAGAAGCTAAGGCCTCAAAGAAGTAGTCGATAAAACAACGTCATCCTGAGCGAAGTGCGCAGCACAAACGAAGGATCCAGTTAAATTTCAAGCAAAAAGCCCGCCGAAAAGCGGGCATTTCCTTTTTATAGGCTATAGTGGATTAGCGCGTTCCCTGGCATTCCAGAAATTCCGCAAACGCACGACCATAGCGGTCAAACAAATGCTCCAACGACATGCGCGGGAGTTCCAACGTCACACATTCCAGTCCGCGCTCACCACACCACGTACCAAAGCTCCCCGGCGTCTTGTACCCAATGTCTGGCAACCAAGGCAAGTTAAACGTATCCATCAAGCCTTCGACAAGCGCAGTCTTTTGTGGAGCATCGACGCAAGCCATCGGAGCATGCATCGAAATAACACTTGCAGGTTTCAGTTTTTCAACCAACTCAACAAGAGCCTGAGTCTCCGGTTCGCTCCCGGCAACAGCCCCCGGTGACAAAAGTGTGTCTCGCGGAGCTTCCAAAATAGAACGTGAAGCGACCATTTCTGTTGAAAAGTTCTGCGTCTTGAAATTGCGGTTCAAGTCCACTCCGTGTACATTTCCGCGCGTTCCAAGGACCATGCCATCAGGATTGGCACTCAGAATAAATGCAATGGAATCAAAGTTGTCTTCAAAAGCCCGTAATACTCGGCTCAAGAGAAACGTCGTTTCCGGTTCTTCACCGTGAATCCCGGCTATGACGAGCAATTTACATTCTCGTTTGCATGGGAAATACAAAAGCGGAGCACCCAGCACCGAACGGCCATAGA
Source organism: Fibrobacter sp. UWB11 (assembly GCF_900143015.1). Lineage (NCBI taxonomy): Bacteria > Pseudomonadati > Fibrobacterota > Fibrobacteria > Fibrobacterales > Fibrobacteraceae > Fibrobacter > Fibrobacter sp. UWB11. The sequence goes on from NZ_FSRT01000001.1 coordinate 2,008,639, forward strand.
TAGAAGATTTCAACCGGATTATACCGCGAGATTCAAGAGTAAAATTCATAGAACTAGTAAACTGTAAAATTTAACTGGATACTTCGCCCTTTGGGCTCAGTATGACGTAATGCATTCTACACAAAGTAAGGATAGATGTATTCCTCAGCAAGCTGCGGGAGATTCGCCAGTACAGCGCGTTTACATTCCATATCCGAGCGTTCATAAATGTTGCGCAGCACATCGAGCGAAAAGTGCTCCAAGCGTTTGCGCGATGTCGGCAGATGCGCAATATGCCACCCCTCGGGCTTGATTTTTCCGCGACCAGGGACAAACACACGACTAAATCCGAACGATTCACCCGCCTCCATGCGCGCCGTCAAGAACGCATGGAATTTCGCAAACATGCCTTCACATTCCGCGGGCGTGAGCTGGACCTCGTAGCCCTCCGGGCACGCAGCTCCATCGACTACGTCGATGTCCGTCCCCAAATGGTGACGGCTCGCCCCCGGAAGAGCAGACCAAGTGAGAATCGCATACATCAGTTCTTCTTCATCTTTCGGGCGTTCCATCGGCTCGCCGTTTTCATTCAAGAGCTTAAGTTCACCTCGTGCCTTGCGGTTCCAAATCGAAAGTTGCTTTTCGAACGAACGATACGCCGACTCAAGGCGCAGTTCAAAGCCGTTCGCGGCAGCCTCTTGCGCAAGCAGCTGCAAATCGCCAACAATTTCCCGGTCAACAAAATACCCCGGCTGGAACTCGACCAAATCGGGCGTTCCAAGGCCATACGGCAATAACTGAGACATATCCGTCATTGAATAGTCCCTCCCATCTTTTCAATCAAATCCTTCCATTGCTGCACCGTCGCCTTTTTCTTTTTAGCTGTCTTCTTTTTCGTGACAAGCGACTGCACCGGAGAGGCCGGATTCGCATGGGTCCACGCAATGGCAAGCGCATCAGTAGCATCGAGCGGTAGTTCAGAAGCAACAATCCCGAGGCGAGCAAAGACCATGTTCGCCACATGTTCCTTCGAGGCAGCCCCATCACCTGTAACAGCCTGTTTCACGACACGCGGTGGGTATTCGTCATACGTCATCCCGCGACGGTGGCACGCCACAAGTATCGCCCCACGGATATGCCCAAGCACAAGAGCGCTTTTCACATTTTTGGCAAAAAACACGCCTTCCATCGCCAAAGCATCCGGATGATAATGGTCCAAACGCTCTTCCAGCTCCGAAATAATATGCACAAGCCTGTCTTCAAGACTCTTTGTGGCGTTTGCATGAAACGTGCCATACTCAAGGACTTGAATTTGATTGCCCGTTTTTTTCAAGAAAGCATATCCGGTCGTAATGGAGCCCGGGTCGATACCTAGAATAACCATGACAAAAAAATAGATAAAAATGCTTTTTTTTCAAAAAAAACGCATTTGCGGGTGCGGACTTTATTAGATTTCTCTATAGGAGGCGACCATGCTGATTGATCAGGAACATGCAGATTATATGAGAACGAAAGCACACCCAAGACAACTGGGTATTCCCCTGAGCCGTTGGGGCCGTAACCTTATAGCCTGCTGCCCATTCCACTCCCCCGAAGAGACCTCTCTATTCTTCTATGATGCGCTGGGTTACTGGCGCTACCGCTGTCTCCAATGCGGTGCAGAAGGAGACTTGGTCGATTTTCTCATGAAAAGCCGTTTTAACGGTCTCGACGAACAGTCAGCTCGTTCCGAAGCCTATGACTTTCTCGGATCGCTCGACAAGGACCTGGCCAACAGCCAAGATAGCGAACATCCGTGGGTCAAGGAAGTTGGCGGTGAAAAGTCTAAAGTCCTAGAATGTTTTGTTCGTTATTGCCACTGGGCCGCCTGCAAGAGCCCTTCTTCGGCAAAATTCTTGGAAGCACGCGGTTGGAGCATTGGTCAAGCTCAACTTTACGGTCTCGGCTACTACAGCGGTGACCCAGAACCGTTCATCAGCTACTGCATGCTTTCGGGCATCGAACGCCACCAGATCAGTTTTTACCTCGACAACCTCGATGCATACCACGAACCGAGAATTACAATTCCGGCCCGTAACTCCAAGGGGTTCATCCACTCCGTTTACGGAAGGCTCATCGACGATAACGAGAAGAGCCATACATACATCACTTATGCATCCGGTCCGACTGTAATTCCGTTCAACATTCAAGCCGATAGCAGCAACCCGATTATTGTACAAGGGTTCTTTGACGCCCTCACCGCCGACCTCGCCGGTATTCCAGGCGTTGTCTCTACGATGTTCCAGGAATTGAACATCAACCACCTGTACAAGTTAAAAGCCTGCGGTGCTGAATCGTTCACGGTATTGTTACGCCGCGAAGAAGACCGCCGCAATCAGGAACTCAAGATTCAAAAGTACTTGAAGCTCGCCGAACAAATGCACATGAGCCTCAAGTCCATCATCCTCCCGAAAGACGAAACGGTCGATACATTCGTACGCAAGAACGGAGCAGACCAGCTCCTCGATCTCATTGCCAAAACCGAAGTCGATACAATCCACTCCCACCGCCGCTCGATGCTGTTGCAAGACATCAAGGAAAACTTCGATAACGCGATGGCATGCCCGCCGGACCAAAGCGTGGGCTACAAGCTCAGCACGTTCCCCAAACTCACCAAGGAAATCGACGGTGTGCAGTCGGGCTGTTTCTTTGTATCGTCGCAACCGTTTGGCCTCAAGACATTTTTACTTTCGAGCATCACGCTCGACCTCATCGAGAGCAATCCGAACCTTAAAATCATTTACGTTGCCTACGAAACACCGCGCCGTCAAATTTTCGACAGGCTTGTTTCCATGCTTATTGGTGAATCCATTCTCACGGTCCGCAAGCAGAATGCAGACAACGAAATCAACCAGAAGATTACGGATGCGACACGCGACTTGATGGGCTATGTGCGTAACAATCGTCTCGAGATTTGGGACGACATGCCCTCGCTCGACTTTAACGATCTTCTCAAAACGCTACAGCCGGAACTCAAGGACCATCCCGATTTGATTCTCGTAATTGACGGGATTGACCACTTGAAGATTACCGATCGTCCGGAACTTCCGGATATTCACGAAAAGCGTTCGTCCATCATGCTCGACTTGTACAAGGCTCTCGACATTCCCATTTTCCTCGGTGGTGAACTCATCGATTCTAACATGGGTCTTTTGGGGCCGCGCGCTTACCTCCGCGATTCCGACGCCATCTATTGGCTCGTCGAAAAGAATGGCGCATTGAGCCTCTCGGTCGATTCCAAGAGACTGGGTACAAGCCGCATCTACGAAGACAAGATTTTGATTGACCCACAATCTAGCCGCATGAAAGAAGCTTAATGTTTACCATCGTTGATTTCAACAACTTCTGGAGTCCGTCAGGAGGCGGAGTCCGTCGTTACCATTTGCAGAAAATGGCTTTTTACGAAAAGCAAAGCGAAGTCCGTTCGGTATTTGTCATGCCCTCTTCAAGCACGTACACAGAAACGCGAAGCGAAGGGCTGATCATCGAGCATGTGGAAGCATTCCGGTTCCCAGGCAATTGGGAATACCGCTTTATGTGGAAGGGCAGTCAAATCCGCCCGATTCTTGAAAAATACAAGCCCGATGCAATTGAAGTTGGTTCTCCATATATTTTGCCATCCGTTGTCCGCAACATTGCAAAAAAAGTTGTTCCCAACGCAGCGCTATTCAGTTTTTGGCATGCCGATTTTCCGGTAACCTATGTAGGCAGACCCATTGCAAAAAAATTTGGCGCAGGCACGGGAACGTTCTTCCGCAAAATTGCATTCTGGTACGCGAAGCAAGAATTTAAAGATTTCGACTGCGTACAAGCTTCATCAAAAGAAGCCATGGCGCGCCTCAAAAAGAACGGCCTCCCCAACCCACGTTGGATTCCGCTCGGTTGCGATATCGATACATTTTCGCCCAGCAGACGTGACGAAGCGCTTGTTGCAAAACTTAAGGACGGCGAGCCCAACCGACTCACGATATTTTTCCCGCACAGGCATTGCAACGAAAAAGGCATAGACCTTGTTCTTGGCGCATACGACATTCTAACACAAAAGCTCGGCCACGAACCCGCAATAGTCTTTGCAGGCACAGGCCCAAGCCTCCCGCTCGTTCAAGCCGCGGCCGAAAAATACAAGCACGTGAGCTACATTGGATTCGTAAACTCCATCGATGAAATGGCCCGCTATTACGCGAGTGTCGATATGGGGCTTGCGCTCTCCGGCTGGGAAACGTTCGGACTTTCCATCCTCGAAAGCATGGCTAGCGGGAACGCTCTTGTCGGCGCTGCCGCCGGGGCCGCATTCGAACACGTCACAGAATCAGGTGCAGGAACAATCCTCAAGGAGCGCACGCCCGAAGCCTTAGCCGATGCGATTGTCGAGCTCTACAATTCAGACCTCACCGACAAAAAAGCAAAAGCACGAAAGTACGCCGAGAAATTCAGTTGGAACGATTGTTTCAAACGCCAACTCGCTTTGTACAAAGAAATTACCGGACTTAAAAAATGAAAAATTTTATACAGAAAATAGCCAAGTTCTTTGAGCCATCCAAGAACTTGGTTTTAATTTCGCTCGCCTTTTGGGTTACGCACATTCTGCTCCGTGTAATGCTACTCTTCCGTAGCAATCCTTACGGATTCCCGTTTGTATCTAAGCCGGACTGGTTTATTTTCCACGCTGTCTGCATCGACTTTATGTGGATTTGCAATGCGCTTGTGGTGTTTATGGTGCTCGGCGGAATTGCCGCAAAAATCGCAAGTTCGAGATGCGCGGCATCTGCAATTCAAAAAGTCGCGAAAGTCACGACGATTGCCTACACGGTTTTCCATAGCGTCATCTTACTTTTTACGCTTTTAGACAACGAAGTCCAGCGATTCTTGGGCGGGCACTTGAGCTTCGGCCTTGTGGACACCTACAAGGACACATCGTCCATTGCCATGTTCTATGACTACGTGGCAAACGACTTGTCTATCCCTTATTTGCAATTCGTTGTGCTCGTACTGATGCTCCCGTTGACCTACGGCTTATACAAACTGTTGAGCAAGCATTACCGCACGCCAGACGGATTCCGCATGAAAAAGTCCGTCATTGCAATGGTCATCTTTTACATAGCCTCTTACCTGTTCGTTTATTTTATCTGGACCGGGAACGCTCGCATGGCAAAACTCCGTCCGGTAGTTTCGCTAGTCTATAACGATCTATTCGTTGCAAAAAGTGCAGCAGGGCTTTCCGAACAAGAACTAGCCTCTTACCGCACCGCTTACCAAAATCTGTGGCAACGCGTCGAAGGCGATAATCTCTGGAAATTCTCAGATGATAAAGAAGGCCATGGACTTCCGCTTTACCGAGTACCAAGCGCAGAGCTCCAGAACAGCGAAAAGCTCGCAGCCCAACGCGAAATGAAGCCCAACTTCATTTTAGTGCTTATGGAATCGCATCGCGGACTTAACACGGGCTACATGAATCCGCAAATCCAACCCTCGCCTACACCATTCCTCGATTCAATTGCCGCCAACTCTCACGTGTGGATGCGCATGCATACAAGCGGAGTCCCGACAACAGGCGGCGTTCTTTCGACACACTTAGGCATCCCGCACCATTCTAGACTTTCGCAAGCAACCGACCTTGCACATGTCACGCTCCCCAGTTTTGTATCCGTACTGACAAACAACGGCTACAGCACACACTACATGTCGGCAGCCGACCCCGCCTGGGATAATCTCGGTGTCTGGATGGCCAAATGGTACACTGCAGAACATTACAGCCGCGAGCGCGAAGATGATTCGACATTCATGGAGCATGCCGCCCAATATGTGCGCGACACGCTCTCCAAAGCAGGCAAGCCGTTCCTCGCCACGCTCATGACGCGCTCCAACCATTACCCGTTCAACTTTGCAGCAGGCATGACCGATGAACAAAAAGCACGCCCCCTACAAGAGCGCATCAACGTCACCATGAACTATGCCGACAGGCAACTCGCGCACTTCATCCGCTCCATTCAAAACGAAGAATGGTACAAGAACACGTACGTTATCATCATGGCAGACCACGGTTTCCCCTTAGGCGAAAATGGAGTTTCGACCATGAACGGCGGCGGATTTTCAAACATCAGTTGGATTCCGTTTATCATCCACGGCAAAGGGCTTGAACCGGTTCACGACACGACAACTGCCGCGCAAATCGATATCGCCCCCACCATACTCGAGCTCGCCGGATTTGCAGTCCCGAATATTTTCATGGGACACAACTTGCTGCGTGATACAGAAACCACTCTGAATGCTGACAGCACGATCGTCAAAAAGGAACTCGCAGGGCTCTCGCTAGGAGCATACTCGGGCTATTCTGCACTCGGCCTCGACAAATACCGCGTAGTTTCAAAGACAAACTCCAACGACGAAGTTTACCTCTTTGATGATGGAGACATGCGTCAGGAGCACGACCTCGCCAAAACAGAAGCCGAACGCACTGCCAAAATGCACGCCACGCTCGATACACTCATCAAGATTTCGGATTATTCGCTCGAACACGGGCTGTAATTCGCGCAGACCTTAACGCGAAAAAGACTCGTCAATGACGAGTCTTTTTAGTCGGGATGACTGAATTCGAATCAGCGACCTCTTGAACCCCATTCAAGCGCTCTACCAGGCTGAGCTACATCCCGAGGTCTCTTACAAGAGTATGCCAAAGTTAGTTAAACCACGGTATTTTTTCAAGGCAAACTCTTGAAAAAAGCAACAATTAGACCATTCCGGCAGCGCTAGTCCTTCCAATAACCAACGATAAGCACTTCAGGTGTTGCCTTCGGGAATTTTTTGCTCTTAAAGCCGACAATCTTGCGAATGCTCTTTTGTTTGAGTTCCCACCCCGTGCGGGAAAGTCCACTCGTCGAAAGGGTCAACTTCAATCCAGGAACCTTGCCCCCTTCCCTAATTTTACCCAAATCATCAACATTGAGCATCACGTTCTTGGTCTTGAGCTTAAATTCCTTTTGAGCATTTTCATCAAGAGTTAGGTCTGGGCGAGTTTTCTTGTCGGTTCCCCACACGTAGAACGTCCATTCACGCTTTTCATTCGGAGCGTAGTACCCCGTATCAAATAGCTTTTCGCCAAAGAAAATCGGATTTTTCACATAGCCATCAAGTTGAGCAGCATACGACTTGCCCTGATTGTCAATCATCACCACAACCGGATTGATTTGACCATCCATGCCAGCAAAATCCATATCAAATTCAATTGTCACCGCAGCATTCGGTGCAATCTTAGTCGGATACTTAAAATTCGACATGCCAATACCTTGACCCATCACGGTTTCAAGGGTTATTTCTTTATTCGTAATATTGGCACCCTTGATAACGATATGACGCACATCGCCTTGGTCTGCATAACCAATCGGGTACGGATCCGGCACGAAACGGATAATATCGTCAGCAAGTACGGGAGCCACAAAAAACGCAGCTAAAAGTGCAAGAGAAAACTTTTTGAAATTCATATTGGTTAATATACAAAAATGTCACCATTTCTTTCTAGACGAAGATGATTTACGATCTATACAACGATATTTCGATTGATCATAACAATAACTGGAAATAGAAAAACCAGGAGATATCGGTACAGTGCGATAATAATCGACACATTCATCGTACTTGGGTTGATCAACGCACATCGCATTTTTCTTATTATACTCATCCTGACTTTCCTTATACCATTCTTCAGCGCAAGTATTCGTAGAAGCGCAGGGCCCGCACGCCATAAGCAACGGGCACACGAGAATCGGTATAATCAAGAACTTCATCATAAAATGAATATACAAAATTCTAAATTTGGCGCCATGACTCCACGCGACAAACTCAAAGCATTGCTTCACCAAAAGGAACTGTTCATTTTCGATTTAGATGGAACGCTATTCAATACGCTGGGCGATTTGGCACCCGCAGTGAATTACGCAATGAAGCAGTCCGGGCTTAAAACACATCCCAACGAAGATGTAAAAATCTTCATCGGAAACGGCTCCATGAACCTCATACGTCGAGCGGTAGCCGCTAATTATGTCGGCATGGAAAACATTCGTGATATCGATAAAGTCGCCGCCGTGCTAAGCAGCAATGGCTACAGCGAAGATAAGATTAAAGAAATTCATAAAGTTTATTCAGAATACTATTGGGAACATTGTACTGAAAATACAGAACCGTACGAAGGGGTTATAGAACTCGTTCAACGAATCGCAAACATCAAACGTGACGGAAACTGCGCGAATGGTAATGGATACTGCGCCGGGAATAAATGCGCCGCGATGCTCACAAACAAGCCGGTCGCACCCGCACAAAAAATTCTCGAAAAATTCGGTCTTGAAAATTCGTTCGCCACATACCTCTGTGGAGACACCACGCCCGCACGCAAGCCAAGCCCCGCCGGGATTTTCGAGATTCTCCGCCAAACAGGAATCGTCCCCGAAAAAGCAATTATGATTGGTGACGATACACCCGATGTTCTAGCAGCAAAGAACGCAAGCATCGATTGCATCACGCTTTTTGAAGGCTTCGGCAAAGCAGAAAATCTGCTCCCGCTAGAACCGCGCTATACCGCAGGCCACATCAAGGATTTCGCAGAATTTATCGATTAGATAATTCCATTACCTTTTCAATCTTTGTTTATCATCTAAAATTTGGGTTAATTCTCGAGCTGCATATTCAAGGCCATCCCACGGATCCCCTAGTTCATAATTATCCGCATTAACACCATAATAACATACTAAATCATAATCAAGCCAATCCGAGACTTCTAAAATTTTTTCTTTTTTTGTGGAATCAGACGTTTCTAACTTGCTAGAATCATTCAAAACACCGGTCGTATCCTGCTTTTCTTCAGCAGCACCGCAATTAGCCCAAAATACAGCCGTGATCAACAGCGTAATTTTATGAAATTTTTTTCTAAAGAACCTAGACATACTCTGTATTATACAAAATTATTCTGTCAGCGACAAAGGCTGTTCAGAAGCACTTGATGCAGCCGAAGGAATAACTTCGTACAGATTAACAGGGAATGTAAACGTCCCGCCTCTTTGCGTTTTCGGGAATGCCCAACGAGCTATTGATTTTCTGATTTCTTCGCTAAACTGATCATTCGTTGATTTAATCTCAACATTTTCAACGTTTCCACTCGGAGAAATCTTCAGTTCAAAAACAGTCTCTCCTTCAAATTCCTTAGCACGTTTAGCGCTATACTTTACATTTTTATAAAGATTCTTATTGCAGATATGGCGTATGGCCGGCGAACGCTGACGGAATACTTTCAGAAAATATTTAACATCAATGTCGTTATCCTTCCCTACGACAACATCATCTTCCGTCAATTCTTTGACAAGGCAACGAGGAACAGAGCGAGGCGGCCGGCTAATTTCACGAGGGTCATCAGGAGAAACAATCTCACGCGGAGGCCGAACTCCATAAAGGGCTACCGCTCTCCCCATATTTTCTTCGATAACACCGTACAAAGCCCGAATCATACCGATTTCAGGCTTCATCTTGGCAACGCGAGCAACCTTTTTCAACAGGGAATCCTTGGCAGGTTCTATCACAGCAACGTTATCCGAAGCAGACGATTCCGCAAACTCATTTTCAGACACCAAAGTATCCGCAGAAAGAGAACTATTCGCCGATTGCGCCGCATTTCCCAAAATTTGCGATTGAGAAACATCCGACTTTTTATCAGAATCGTTACAACCAGCCCACAACGCAGCCGCAGTCATGAGCGCCACTTTGCCAAGAAATTTGCTGAAGTTTTTCGCCATGCTTTATAAATAACAAAATTCAAATCAGAAAAATCAGCGTACAAAGACAATTTTACACGTTCAAGGGGCGTTTTTTTTGCCCAAATATGCTACTAAAATGCAATTTTCGGAGTTTGCGAACGCAGCACCCACAAGCGAATGATAACAGCAACGGTCGCCCCGATAAGACACATGAACATATCCGTTTGCGTATCCCAAATGTAGCCCTGCGTTCCTAAAAATGCTTCCGTATCCGTCGGATTGCTGAGCGATGCAAGCCACTCGATAATTTCATAAAGCGCAGAAATTGCCTCGGCCACGCACACCGACAAGAAGCCCGTCCAGCCAGCCGTCTTGATCGGAGTCGTGCGGCGCAAAAGTTCAATCATCACAAGTGCAGGAGTAACGCCCTGCATCAAATGCCCGATTTTATCGTAGTTGTTTCGCGTCCAGCCGAACCAATCCTGCATCCAGAATCCAAGCGGAACATTCGCATACGAATAATGAGCCCCCACCAAAAGTACCGCCATATGGAGCGCCATTACCCCGTAAAGATACGTCGGCATCCTGAATTTTTTGTAAGTCAACACAAGGACCAACAGCCCGACAATCGCAGGTGTCGCTTCAAGAATCCAAGTGAGATAAGTATCTTCGACTCCGATGACAGACCAAAGCGTTGTCAGGAGAACAAACGCTAGCAAGAACAAATGAGATTTTTCAATATTATTCATGCATAGAAAATACAAATTTTCAATTATTTAGGCTGCGACGATAGTCTGGCTTCTTCATAAAAACGAATGGGTACATAAACAACAGTCGTTCCTGATTTAACCTTAGAGAAAGTCCATCGACACACCGCATTTATTATGTTTTCATCAAAATCTTTAACACCAGTAGTCGATGAAATTATTAACGCATCTTTTACAGTTCCATCCGCAGAAATCGTTAACATCAATGTAATTTTTCCTTCAAAAGGATTAGACGGTTTTCCCTCGAGAAACATTCCGTATATATGACTTAAAGTAGGATTTTTTTGTCGAAAAACTTTTGCAACCCTTGAATACATCTCTTGATTAAGAGTTTGATTGTCTGCGGATTTAATATTTTCAAAAAGAACTTTCGCAGTTGCGTTAGACTTAAACTTAACCGCATTCACATGACCCACCACACTAAGTTCAGAAGTCATACTAAAAGGATGAACAAGATCTTTAGGAAAAGGATACGATCTTAGGCCATATTCCTCGGGAACACCAACATAAATAAGACCTCTGCTAGTATTTACTCTTGTTCTTCTAATACAACCGTACTTTTTAACAGAACCATACTTCAACAAGTTTCCTATATCGTATCGAAGCCCCGCATACACGTTGTCCTTACAAACGTTACCTAACGGTCCAATAGGAAAATATTCTTTCATCAAGCTATCTCTAGTCCGCTGTTTTTCAAGCAGTTTCGCGGAATCCAACAATATGACCGTTTGGGAATTTGTATCAAGGGAATCTTTAGAAATCTCACTCGAAAGAGAATCGTCTTTTCCCGTTACATTCTGCAACGCCGCAGAATCAGATGATTCAACTAGATTGGATATTTCAGCTACACCGAAACTGTTCGAAGCGCTGCTTAATGACTTTTCATTTTTCGAATCTTTATCAACGTTACTGCAACCAGCCCACAGCACCGCTGTAGCCATCAACGCTATTTCACTAAAATATTTGCTAAAGAAGTTTGCCATGGCCATAAATAACAAAATTCAAAATAAACAATCAATGCAAAAAAATTTCTTTTACAATTTTTTTCACATCATTTTGGCACAAAGGATTTTCAGAACTTTCCATTGAGATTATGGGATTTTTGCGTTTTCCGCACTTCTCGCGCGTCGCTCGCCTTTTGACGCCTCCGGCGTCCGTGGCGGCGGCTCAAATATGCGAAAGCAAGCTTTCGCGCATTATTCGCCTTGCGCACTTTTACTATCTTTGGCCGCATGACGAAATACCACTTGGCCACATACGGCTGCCAGATGAACGAATACGACTCCGCAATGATAGCTCAACAGCTAGACATGTGCGGCTGCGTCGAGACAAACAACCAAGAAGACGCCGACATCATCATCGTGAACACCTGCAGCGTACGCGAAAAGGCCGAGGAAACCGCCATCGTGAACATCAGCAAGCTCAAGTACTTGCGCAAGAAGAATCCCGACGTGAAAGTCGTCGTGTGCGGCTGCATGGCCAAGAACCGCGGCCCAGAACTGCTCAAGCGCCTCAAGAACGTGAACTACATCGTAGGCCCAGACCAGTACCGCAAAATTCCGGAGCTTCTGTTCGGCGATGCCCAGAGCCCGCTGCACAAGACGCACCACAAGATGTTCATCGACGAAGATCGCAACGAAAACTACCTCGGCGACTACGCCAAGTTGAGCAATAACTTCAGCACGTTCGTCGCCATCCAGCGTGGTTGCAACAAGCGTTGCAGCTACTGCATCGTGCCGTACCTCCGCGGCCCCGAGAAATACCGCGAAGCAGACGACATCCTCGCCGAAGTCCGCAGAGCCGCCGACAAGGGGATTACCGAAGTGATGTTGCTCGGCCAGACGGTAAACGCCTACAAGACCGCCACCGAAGACTTCGCCACGCTTTTGACGAAGGTCTCCGAAATCGGCGGCATCAAGCGCATCCGCTTTACAAGCCCGCACCCGCGCCATTATACGAACGAACTCATCGACGTTCTTTTGAACAATCCGAAAGTTTGCCATTACGCGCACATTCCGCTCCAGAGCGGCTCCGACGCCATTCTCAAGAAGATGCGCCGCCAGCACAACATGGAGCAATACATGACCGTCATCGAACAGTTGCGTAGCCACGACCCGTACTACGCGATTTCAACAGACGTCATCTGCGGATTTGTCGGCGAGACCGAAGAAGATTTCGAACAGACTATCAAAGCATTCGAAGCGTGCCAATTCGACACGGCGTACATGTTCATCTACAGCCCGCGCAAAGGCACGGAATCGTTCAACGAGCCTGAAATCCTCACGCCCGAAGAAAAATCCGCACGCCACACGCGCCTCGTGGAACTCCAGAACGCCATTACGCTCAAACGCAACCAGATGATGATTGGTCGCACCGAAGAAATCCTCGTTGAAGCTAGCTCCACCCGCGACAAGACTGAATTTGTCGGTAAAACGGACAACTTCAAGAAGGTCATCTTCAAGCCCGAAGAAAGCCGCATTATCAAGCCGGGCGATTACGTGCAGGTAAAAATCGACGATATCCGCGGCTGGACTCTCCGCGGCACGCTCGTATAGCACCAACCCCGTCCCTCGGTTCACTCACGTAACTTACGGAATATCAACGAGTTACAGAATTTCAGTCATATCTTTTTGTAGAAATATTTGTATCTTTGTTTTCGAGGGCAAATAGAGGGCAATATGGCTAAATATTTTATTCAAAATTTGGTTATTACAGGCGCACTGTGCGCTTTTGCTACAACAACATCCTTCGCGCAAGCCGCACAAACACTGGCTTCAGCACAAAAAGCATATGTCAACGGCAACTGGAAAGAAGCGGCTGCCGCATACGAACAAGTCTGCCCAACACAGGCCGAATCCTTACGTACCGAATGTTACCTTTGGAACATCCTCGCCCTTTCGCAAACGGGTGTCGCAGCTGATTTCAGCAAAGCAGGCAAGCGCCTCGATAGTCTCATAGACAAGACAAACCCGCAGCAAGCCATTTACGCCGATCTTATGATGACCAAGGCACAATTCCAGATGTACCTCGGCCGCTACAACAAAGCCGCAGAATCTCTCGTGCATGCCATCGAAACTTCGCAGCCGCATCAGGTCACCGTGCTGCAAAAAGTCTGCGCCGCCGTACAAGACCGCGCCCACAGCGAAGAATTGAACGAAGCCTGCAAGGACCTCGGCAATCCCGAAGCTCGCGAAGCCCGCAAAGTCAAGGCTGAACAAGCCGCAAAAGCAGAACAGCCAAAAACAGCAGAATCTAAGCCACAAGCTACAGAAACAAAGGCCACAGAAGTTGCAACGGCAGCCCCCAAAACAGAAGCAACAGAAGCAAAGCCTGTCGAAGAAAAATCCGCATGGCAGCTGCAACTGGGCGCATTTGGCGTCAAGTCCAACGCCGACCTGCTCGTAGATAACCTGAAAAAGCGCAATATATCTTGCACCATTACGCAAAATACTCTAGAAAGCGGCAAAGTGCTTTACATCGTGCGCACCGGTCCATTTGATACAAAGGAAAATGCAGTGGATTACGGAGCCAAGAAACTAGCCCCGCTGAACGTTGAATTCAGGCCAATGCTTGTAAAGCAAGCTCTCTAAACGTTTACAAACAGTATAGCTAAAAAATTTTTTACGGTTTTTTACGCATAAAACAAGCGTTTTTTCGCATTATACCTACAAAAAACGCAAAAAATGTTCTATATTTGTGATACCTCCCCGCCGGGGTGGTGAAATTGGTAGACGCGCTGGACTCAAAATCCAGTACTCGCGAGAGTGTGAGGGTTCGATTCCCTCCCCCGGCATTAAACGTTTAAGAAAGAGATCAAAATGAGTAAAATGTTCAAAATGCTTTCTGCTGTATTGTTCGCGGGCTCATTAGCGTTTGCTCAGTCAGACGACCTCTTTTCTGACGATTTCCAGGACGCTGCAACTGCAGATTCCATTGCGCAAGCAAACGCAGAACTTTCCCAGTCCAATATTGGTACAGCTCAGGCCGTTGGTGGCCAGTGGGAAGGCTTCAAGTACGAAGACATGGGTCTCACCCAGTGGGAATACCAGCAGGCTAAGGAACAAGGCGTTTCTCGCGAAAAGTTGACAAAGCTTGTCGAACTCGGCATTCGTCCGACTGAATATCTCCAGAAACCTTGGAACAGACTTGGCGTGAGCGAAGAAGATTGGCTCAGCCAGCGCGCCGAAGGTATGGAAGATGCTGACATCGACCGCTCCTACCGTTATCGCAGTGGCGATCAGGGTAGCGCTTATATTTCTCTTTTGATTCCCTCCTATTATCAGTGGAAAACAAAGCAGACTGCCAAGGCAACCTTCATGGACGTTCTTGAAATTGGCAGTATTGCTTGCACAGTTGTCTTCTACGTTCAGGATAAAAGTTATTGGTGGTACGGATTCCTCGGAATCGCAGCAGCACACCTTTGGTCCTTTGCAGATGCTTTCATCAGCACTCAGTGGGACAGCAACCCGGACGCAAACCGCTTCAGCTTTGGCATCATTCCGACTCCGGACCAGGGCGTAGCAAGCTTCCTCAATGTTAAGTTCTAAGCGCATCATGCAGCTAGAATTACTTAAAAGCAAAATTCATCGCGCTACAGTAACTGATGCAAACCTCAACTACGAGGGTTCAATTACTATTGCTCGCGATTTGATGGATGCAGCAGGCATCCTCCCCTTCGAAAAGGTTGGCGTCCTTGATGTCAACAATGGTTCTCGCCTTGATACTTATGTCATCGAAGGCAAAGCTGGTTCTGGCGTTATCTGCCTGAACGGTGCAGCCGCTCGATTGGTTCAGCCAGGCGACCTCGTCATTATTGTTGCTTACGCAACCATGTCCCCGGAAGAAGCCAAGACATGGAAACCAACCGTCATCCGCGTCAACGGCAAGAACGAAATCATCGAAAAGATTTAGTCCTTACACATAGCGCAAAAAATTTTAGCATGAATCCCGGCCCTCAAGCCGGGCTTTTTTTTCGTTTTTTTTGAAAATTTGCAACTTTGTAACAATGTAAATGTTGTATATTAAAAGTAAACTATAATATTGAGGTTATTCAATGCCAGAAAATATCCTATACGTAATTATTGCAGTTGCAATCCTTTTAATCATCTGCATTTTCACGATGTCATATATCAAGGCCGCCCCAGACGAAGCTATTATCGTATCGGGGCTTCGGAAACTTCCGAAAGTCATCATCGGTAGAGCAGGGCTCAGAATCCCGTTCTTCGAACGAGCCGACCATCTTTCATTGCAATTGATTCAGATTGACGTGAAAACAGGTAGCCCCGTCCCGACAAAGGACTACATCAACGTCTCTGTCGACGCCGTCGTGACCGCCAAGATTTCGGACAATCCAGAACGTCTCAAATCCTCTGCACAGAACTTCTTGAACAAGAAGCCCGAAGACATTCGCGCCATGATTGTCGATATTCTCGAAGGTAACATGCGTGAAATTGTAGGCCGTATGCAACTCGTAGACCTCGTGGGTGACCGCAAGCAGGTCTCTGAACTCGTGCTCGAAAACGCCATCCCGGACCTTGAAAAGCTCGGTATCGTGGTGCAGACGTTCAACATCCAGAATTTTGAAGATGCCAACGGCGTGATTGAAAACCTCGGTGTCGATAAGACCTCTGCCATTCGCAAGGCAGCCGCCATTTCCAAAGCTAATGCCGAAAGAGACATCAGCGTCGCTCAATCGCAGGCCAAGAAAGAAGCTAACGATGCCGCCGTTGCTGCAGAACTCGAAATTGCACAAAAGCAAAACGATCTTGCCGTGAAGAAAGCAAACCTGCAGAAGATTTCTGACACCGAAAAAGCTATTGCAGATGCAGCTTACGAAATCCAGAAGCAGACTCAGCAAAAGGAAATCAACGTTGCTCAGGCTGAAGCTGAAGTCGCCAAGCAAGAAAAGGAAATCGAAATTCGCGAACGCATGGTCATGGTGACGGAAAAGGAACTTAAGGCCCAAATCGAAAAGAAAGCCGAAGCCGACCGCCAAGCACAAATCCAGCGCTCCGAAGCAGAACTATTCCAACAGCAGAAAGACGCTGAAGCTATCCGCTATAAGGAAGAACAACGCGCCAAGGCAATCAAGCAAATTGCAGAAGCAGAAAAGGAAAAGGCATTCGCCGAAGCTGAAGCAACAAAGGCAAAAGCATTAGCAGAAGCCGAAGCAACAAAGGCAAAGGGTCTCGCCGAAGCTGAAGCCATCAAGGCTCAAGGTCTCGCCGAAGCTGAAGCGCTCAACAAGAAGGCCGAAGCCATGAAGCTCTACGGTGACGCAGCCCGCCAAGAAATGCAGCTCAAGACGATTGAAAAATACTTCGAGCAGATGCCGCAGATTGCATCTGCCATTGCAAAGCCGATGGAAAAGATTGGCAACATCACCATGTACGGCGAAGGCAATACAGCAAAGCTCACGGGTGACATCACCAAGACGCTCACGCAGGTCACGAACGGTCTCACCGATTCGCTCGGCATTGACCTCCGTACTGTACTTGGCTCCATGTTCGGTGCAAAACTCGCCGGAGTCACCAAAAACGACGATCAAAAAAGCGACAACAATAACAAATAATTCCTGAGAAATTCATCTCGACCAAGAGGCTTCATTTTACCATGAAGCCTCCTTTTTTATATATTCATTATATGCGATTCATGAGCCTTACAGTGTTATTCCTAGCAGCGATTGCCTTTGCAGCCTCCCCCGCAAAGGCAGATTCTACTGAACTCTCGGAAACACTCGTTGCAGCACAGGATACCATTGTTGACACTATCTATATCATTCGTGAAAGCGGCATACCTTGGAACCGCGAACATTTCGACCCTGAACGCCTCGTCCGTCACGATACATTCGACCCGGCGTTGAAAGTAGCCTATACTTATTCCGTAAGTTTTATCGGCGGCACACTCGGTTCGTTTGCGCAGCAAAGTTTCATGGCGCATTTCGCCTACGAGTTTACGCCAAATCTTCACTTGTATGCAAATGTGGGCCTTTGGATGCCACTCTATTCGAGCCTCCATTTCGGCAACCGCATTGCCCGCGAAGACGTGAAGCAAGGGAACGTGGGCATTTTGATTCCAGATATTGCATTGGAATACAAGCCTAACGACAAGATGACTTTTAGAGTCATGTACATCAACGAAAGAGATGCATTCAGAGCCTATGGACCACACCGTTATTTCTATGACGATTGTCCATGGAGAAACCCGCATTATTGCTGGTAACCATTTTACTACTCTCGTCTCGCACACTTTTGACGCTTTCAGCGTCAGTGGCGGCGGCTCGGTAATAAAATCAAGCAAGCTTGATTTTACTACTCTCGCCTTGCACACTTTTGTATATTCATTTTCATGAAACGAATTATTTTATCTGCTCTTTGCATATCGACGTTTGCCTTCGCAGACGTTACAACAAACATAGAATCGTCCGAAATGGCAACCCAAGTCATTGCCGAATCATCAGTCTCCACAAACGATGAAGTCGAAGCCAATTACCAATTTCGAAACGATGGCATTCCGTGGAACCGCGAATTTGATTCTGACCGCATGGTCCGTCACCAGACATTCGACCCAGCCTTAAAAGTCGCATACTCCTATTCACTCAATTTCGTTGCAGGAAGTTTCGGCTCGATCGCAAGCCAAAGCTTTATGGGACATTTCGCCTACGAGTTCACACCGAATCTTCACTTGTACGCAAATGTTGGTCTCTGGATGCCACTCTACGCAAACATTAGCAACGGTTCCCGCATCGCAAGAGAAGACCTACGCCAAGGCAATGTTAATGTATTGATTCCAGATGTTTCGCTAGAATACAAGCCTAGCGAAAACACACTAATAAGAATTTCCTACGTCAATGAACGAGACGCCCTGAAAGCCTACGGCCCACGCAGTTTCTTCCACAACGAATGTTCTAGCCGCAGTTCCATCCTCTGCCAGTAAGCACTTCTATTCCACTTTGTCACCCCGGATTTATTCCGGGGTCTTTTTAATTTTTCTAGATTTTATAGCAAAGAATGTTCCACAACTATTCTAAAGCGCTCCACCTAAACTTTGCCGTAGGAGTTTCTTCGGCTGTTTTTGCCGCATTCCTCTTTGCAGGTTGCGAAGAAGAAAAGCCAGCTCCCGTCGTACGTGAAGTTCGCCGAATCAAAGGCGAAGTAGAAGTGCTGAATAGCTGCAGCATGAAAGGCGCCGCCGTAAAAATGCGCACGTTCTTGCGAGACAACGGATTTGACGTCGTCCATATCGACAACGAACGTCTCCAGAACTATGACGAGACCATCATTGTGCTCAGGAACCCGGAATGGGAAGGGGCCCAAGCTCTCGCCGCTACATTAAAAACAAAAAATGTTCTGGTCCTTGTAAACAAGAATGCAACGGTCGATGCCGTAGTGCATACCGGAAGAGATTTTCAACAAATAGTAGAACCCGATCAGGGAGAACAAAATGACAGCAACAAATAACCAAGATTTTTCTGAAACCGTTAAGCTTGGTGCAGGTATCCTTTTTGAACTTCGCGCCCAAAACGTGCAGCTCATCGACCTCCGAGGAGTCAAGAACGAAGCAGATTACTTCCTCATCGCAACTTGCGAAAGCGAAGCCCAAATGCAGGCAATTTTGAACGAACTCACCAAGGAGTTCAAGGCTCGCAAGCTCCATTATATCGGTGTTGAATACAAGGAAGGCGTGCGTTGGGCAATCTTTGACGCAGGTCTTGACCTGATGGTTCACCTGTTCGAAGAAGAAAAGAGAAACGAAATTTCCTTTGAACGTCTGTACGCAGACGGTAAACTCATGAACCTTGATGAGCATGACTTCATCCGCGAAAACGAAAAGAAGTCTGGAGACGACAATGAACTCATTTAATGCAGAAATCGCAAAGGCACTTGCCGCTACCGGAGCATTTGCTGAAGATGCCGCATTGAAACTTATTTCCGTACCGCCTGATACCAGCCACGGAAACTTCACCATCCCGTGTTTTTCTCTTGCAAAGACACTCCGCAAGGCCCCGAAGCTTATCGCCGAAGACCTCGCGGCACAGGTGAAACTCCCTGCGGGACTTTCCAAGGTCGAAGCGGTTAACGGTTATCTGAACTTTTTCATTGACCGCAACTTCCTTGCTAAGGAAACGTTGAGCGAAATCGCCGCCAAGGGCTTGGAATATGGTCACGCAGCTCCGAATGGCAAGGTTGTCTGCATAGACTACAGCTCCCCGAACATCGGTAAGGAACTCGCGTTCCACCACCTGCGTTCCACAATGATCGGAAACTCGCTTTCCCGCATCTACAAGGCTGCCGGTTACAAGGTCGAACGCATCAACCACTTGGGCGACTGGGGCACGGCCTTCGGTAAGCTCATCGTGATGTACCTCCGCGAAAAGCTCCCGACTGACGACGCAACGCTCGATGCACTCACCGTGAAGGAACTCAACATCCTTTACGCTAGCTTCTCCAAGGTTTCTAAAGAAGAACCCGGTCTCGAAGATGAAGCTCGCGCCGCATTCACCAAGCTCGAACAGGGCGATGCCTTCTATCGCAAGCTGTGGCTCGCATTCCGTGCCGCAACGCTCAAGGAACTCATGCGCATTTACGACATGATGGGCGTTAGCTTTGATCACTACACCGGTGAATCTTTCTTTGAAGACAAAATCCCGGCAGTACTCGACGAACTGCGTGAAAAGAATTTGATGGTCAACAGCCAGGAACGCGACGTGGTAATGCTCGACGAATTCGACTTGAATCCGTGCCTTATTCGTAAGAGCGATGGATCCACGTTGTACGCAACCCGCGACCTCGCAGCCGCCATCTACCGCAAAAAAGAATACAACTTCGACAAGTGCCTTTACGTGGTGGACCTTGGACAAGCACTCCACTTCAAGCAGGTGTTCCACGTGCTCAAGAAGATGGGCCGTGAATGGTACAAGGACATGTACCACATTCCGTTCGGCGTTATCCTCCAAATGGTCGATGGCAAGTGGGAAAAGGGCAAGACACGTACTGGTACGGCAAGTCTCCTCCGCGACGTGATCGAAGCTGCCCAGAAGAAAATTCTCGAATTCATCGACGAAAAGAATCCGACTCTCGAAAACAAGGAACTCATCGCACGCCAGATCGGTATTTCCGCACTCACCTTCAACGACTTGAAGAACAGCCGCCTGAAGGACGTCCGTTTCGACTGGGATGCCGTCATGAGCTTCGAAGGTGACACAGGTCCGTATGTGCAGAATGCCCATGTGCGTCTTTGCAGCATCATGCGCAAGGCCGGTTACACCGTGAACGTTGCCGACGTGGATTACGCACAGCTTACCGATGATGCCGCCTATAGCCTCATCAACATTCTCGCAAAGAAGGGCGAAAAGATTCTCGCCGCCGTCAAGGACGATGAACCGAGCGTACTCGCGCAATACGCACTCGAAATTGCCGAAGCCGCACACAAGTTCATCCACGAAGACCGCGTGCTCGGATCCGCCGAAGAAAAGTCCAGACTTTTCCTCGTACAATCTACGCAGATTGTGCTCGAAAATGTCCTCGACTTGCTAGGCCTCTTCCCGATTCGCCAGATGTAAAATACGCCGCGCCCCGGCGCGACGCATTTTGATGCATATAAAAAAAGAGAGCTTTTTAAGCTCTCTTTTTTTGCGTTTAGCGCAAGCCCTAGTTACCGTTGATGCAGCGGACGGAGTATCCGTTGTTCTTAGCAGTAGCCGGAACGAGCTGGCGAACCATCTGGTCACTCATACGGCCCATAGCCCACAGCCAAATCGTTTCGTTACGACCATTCTGAGCACTCCAGAAGCCGGCATATTCGCCCATGTCTTCGTAGCGCACGGTAGACTTGCCGAGAATTTTGCGATAGCCCGAAGAGAAAACGGTAAAGCCGTATTCGTCGGTACCGCCACCGCCCTGCCAACCAGTCGTAGCCTTCATCTTTGTTGCAAAGTTACCGCACTTGTCAACACCATCGTAGCAACCCGTGAGGCCCTTGAGCATGTCAGACCATTCGCGGTCACGCGGCAAATGCCAGCCTTCCGGACAAGCCTTGCGGGCACCTTCCAAGTCGTACAAACGACCGCTACGGGCGCAGTAAGAATCCTTGTCTTCATAGCACCAGGAATGACCTTCGACATTGTAGTTCACGTTCTGAGCAAACCATTCACGGCCTTCCACCTTGATGATACGATAAACTTGTCCGTCACGCGGGTCGGTAAAAGAAGTAGACTTGTCACGAATTACAGCGCGGTGTTCCTGTTCAGCCTTGCGGAAAGCAGAAAGCTGTTCGCGCTTGTATTTCTGACGGCCTTCGAGTTCTGCCACCCAAGCTTTCTGGGCTTGCGGATTTGTAAACTTTATACGCAAATCGTAGATATTGAACAAATCGTTACCGCATGCAAAATCTACACCAGCAATATTGATGATAAGATCTTCATTGCCAAATTTACGCGGCTTGTCGAAATAAGAAATCCAGGCTTCCATTGTATTGCGGCAGTTGTCGTAAAAAGCCGGGTCTTCGACCAACTTAGCAGGAACAGTCATGTTACCCGCAACAGAAAAATCAAACTTGTCATCCAAAACGCGGAACGAAACCGGCTGGACATTCTTGTAATGAGTGTATTGACCAAAACGGATGTCACCGTCAATCTTCGCAGCGGCATAATCGCCCTGCCCTTCGGCATTAAAAATAGCGTCCCACGTTTTCGGTGGAGCCGCAAAAACCTGCGCAACAGACAGCATAAGCACAGAGCAAATTCCTAATTTGAACAATTTAAATTTCTCCATTTTTTTATCCTTTTTATTTACTTACTGCAATGTTAGTTATTTTTTGTCTACTTGGAAATAAAATATTTGGTAACATGGCCTAAATTTTTTAATATTATAGTATGTCTATGACTCGTTACATTCTTCAAATTCTTTGTCCCGACCAAAAAGGGCTTATTGCCGGCACAACGCAAGTTCTTGCCAAAGCCGGAGCTAATATCATCGACCTCCAGCAACATACCGCCAAGGATATCGAAACTTTTTTCTTGCGCGCCGTATTCGACATTGAGTCAGACGACGTTCCCGAAGTCAAAAGACATCTCGAGACCATCGCCCCGCACCTCCAGCTCAACTGGAAACTTTTCGACACCTCCAAGACCGAACGCGTTGCCATTTTCGTATCCAAGACCGACCATTGCCTTTACGACTTGCTTCTCAAGCACCGCGATGGCGACCTTCCCTGCGAATTCAGTTGCATCGTCGGCAACCACCCGGACCTTGGCCCCGTAGGCGGCTCCTTTGGCGTACCGTTCTACTATGTGCCGTCCAACCCGGATAAGAGCATTCCCGAAAACCGTTTCCGCGAAATTATCGAAGAAACGAAAACCGATACAATCGTCCTCGCCCGCTACATGCAGATTTTGAGCGAGAACTTTACCGAAGAATTCAAGTACCGCATCATCAACATCCACCACGGGTTCCTCCCGGCATTCAAGGGTGCGAAGCCTTATCACCAGGCATGGCACAAGGGTGTGAAGATTATCGGTGCAACAGCGCACTTTGCCACAGAGGACCTTGACCAAGGTCCAATCATTTGCCAAGACATCCAGCGCGTTCCTGAAACCGCAAGCATCGATGAACTTGTTGAACTCGGCAAGGACATCGAAAAGCGCACGCTTTCACAAGCGCTCAAACTCTGGCTTGAACACCGCGTGTTTGTTCACGCCGGCAGAACGTTTATTCTCTAGGAGTCACCAATGTCCGAAGAAATTCAGAATGAAGCCCCCGTCCAGGAACCGACTGTTTCTGCCGACAACAATGTCAAGGCCGAAGCTACAGCCGAAGTCAAACAGACAATTATCGAGCCCAATGATGATAAAGAAATCGTCAATCCTTTGACTGGCGAAGTCATTCGCCCTGCAAAGCCCAAGGAAGAATCTTCTAATTCTCCTTACAAGCAGTTCAAACCGGAAACGTTCGTCAACCCGATGACGGGCGAAGAAGAACATACCACACTCGGCGGCCCCCAAGTCATTATCAAGAAGGACCGCGGACTTGCCTACTACGTAGGATTCGCTCTGCTCGTTGTCTTGAGCTTTGCCTTCTTCTTCTTGCCGGGCATTACCATTACGTTTGCTGCAAGCCGCCTCGTCGACTTGAACACATCTGCAGCATGGGTATTCAGCACCATTCTGAGCTTTGGCGTTTGGCTCATTTTTAAGCTAAAGATCAAAGGATTCGAAAAATCCTTCCATAGCTATTTAGTACTTTGCGTAATATGCTTGGTGTCGCTGTTCGCCATCCAGTTTATTACCGATTACAACATAATCTCTGAAGTTGTAGCGCTCCTCATCGGAGCTAAAGCCTAGGATATTCAATGAACAATACAGATACTTTTGTACACTTTCTCGTAGAATCTGGCGCCCTCAAGTTCGGCAACTTCGTGACCAAGAGCGGTCGCGAAACGCCTTACTTTATCAACACCGGAGAGTTCCGCACGGGAGCATCCCTTTCTAAGCTCGCCGAATTTTACGCAGCAGCATTCATGGTTCACTTCGACGGTAAAGCCCAGAACCTTTACGGTCCGGCCTACAAGGGCATCCCACTTTGCGCCGCAACCGCAATGAAGCTTTCTGACCTTTATGCCCAGAACCTGACGTTCACGTACAACAGAAAAGAAGTTAAGGATCACGGTGAAGGAGGCTCTCTCGTCGGTTACAAGTACACCGAAAAGACGAATGTTGTCATCATCGAAGACGTGATTACCGCAGGTACATCCGTCAACGAAACGATGCAGGCTCTTTCGCAAATCGAAAATGCAAACGTCGTCGGTCTTTTGATTTCTGTAGACCGTAAGGAAAAGCTCGAAAACGGCAAGTCCGCACTCCAGACTGTTCAAGATGAATACGGCATCGAAGCCCATTCCATCGTGAACATCAACAACATCATAGCATTCCTCGAAAACGAAGAAAACCGCAAGGCCATCAACGCTCCCGAAGGAATCCTTGATCGAGTCTACGCTTACCGTGAAAAGTGGGGCGCAGTCTAAACTGCAAAGGCGTCCTGCGAAATCCACGAGTGCAAATGACGTTTAAGAAGTCAATTTTATCCATTGGATTTGCAATCTGCATGCTCACCGGGTGTGCAGATTCTTATCATTGGACAACAAGCCACCCAGCATACCATAAGGCCCCTTATGGCGGTATTGCGGTGACAGGCATCGAAAACGCATTTGTGATTACTCGTTCCAACTGGTTTGCAAAGCGCCTCGAAATCGGCACGGATAGCATCCAAATTAAAGGAACGCTCCACTGCCGAAACACATTTGAGACTGAATTGCGCAAAGCGTACGGGAATCTCATCGTTCTCCCCGATACCGCCAATACCAAGTTTCCCGAAGAAAGCCTAAAACTCGATGAACGTATTTTCATCAAGGGGCACATCCCGGAACAAGGGGTTGCACTCAAGGACACAGCCGGCAATGTTCCGCCCGTTGTTTTGATTCTGCACGAATTCATTATCGGTACAGACTTGAAGCGCGAAAACTTCTTTGACTACGCGCTTATTCACAACGAGAGCGGTAGCATCCGCAAGCCCGACAACGTCAGCGCCATTTTTTCGTACACGCTTTGGGATAACTTAAAACAGCGGCCATTGTTCAGCGCCGTTGACGAAATACAGCAGCCCATTACCACTTACAAGATTTCGAACCTGACGAATCTCGTCCAGATGGCTGTCCAAAAAATCCGCAAGAATCTTTACGAAGGAGTTGTCAAATGAAAAAACTCCTCGCCATTCTTTTATTCCTTGCGGCATTTGCCAGCGCCTCCGAAGTTTACTTCGATTCAAAATTTACGCTTTGGAAAGACGCCACCATCTTGATTTGGACACTCGACGGCAATTCGCCTGTCAGCACTAACGAATTTTGTCTATCGCTCCGCCGTAACAACACCGGAATCGGTGAACCCAAATGCCGTGAACTCGGAGAATGGGAGCGCGACACCATAGCCACACGCTATGGCACTTGGCTCTCGAATAACTTAGAAAAGGGATTGCCGCCGGTTTATTTACGCGCAAGGCATCCAGGCATGGCTGCTAAAATCCAAGCGCTAGAAGACAACATCGTTCTCTTCCTTGCGCCACAGGGAAAATTTATCCAAGTTGCCATTTTTAATGAAACGACACAAGAACCGCAAGCAGCTGGCATCGTAAAAGCCAATAGCGACAAGGTTGCTCTCGGCGATGACATCGCAGCAACGTTCTTCGACAAGCGAACCAAACGCCGCCTGACCAAAGAAGAACGCCTTAAAATGCAAACGGAACCCGATGACCTCTACAAAGAAGTTCCCAATCTCAGGATTTGGGCAGGTGTCGGTGTTGGCTTTTCTCAAGCCCATTTCCCGCTCACCCCGGATAACTGGACAAGCAGCCATACCAGAAGCCGAGTCCGCAACTACCGCGTAACAAAGGATTCCGTAAGCCTCTGGAATTTTATCGACGATGCAGACCCGTTCCTCAGTCTTTACGCAGGTCTCACTTGGCATGGCTTTATCGGTATTGAATTTTTGTACCGCTATTCCAACCGCCACATGAAATTAGACAAAGCTGATACGGTCTACAAGGAACTCGACCATTGGGATTTTGGACAACATGATATTGGGCTCAATGCGCTTTTGTCCATGACATACCCCATCACGCCATGGCTAGACATTACACCGCTCTTTTTCCTCGGATTCCAATACACCTTCTATGTCGAAGATATTGAGCTGAAGAAAGGAGTTAAAAATCCATCACGCGCTTACAAGTACCGCATTAAATTCGAAGACCTTTATAAAGGCGCCCTCGTAGGCGTTGGCGGTCAATTCGTTTTCAAAAAGCATTACGGTGTCGATTTACGAGCAGGGATTTCGAGTCGCGGCCGTGACATCTATGAAGCCCCCTCCCCCGATGCAGGCGCAGCAGCTACCACAATCGGCAAATCCACCATCGATTGCTTTATAAGCCTCGGGTTTGAATACCACTGGACTCTATAATTTGCTAAATTTGCCGTCACTATGAGTGACGAAATTAAAGAAGAAACGAAAGAAAGAGTAAATCCGTTTTTAACGCCTGTCAAAATTATCGAGCCCAAGAACAAGCTCCCCGATTATACGTTTGATATGCTCCCCGAAGAACAGAAGGCTATTCTCCGGGAACACGGCTGGACCGAACTGATGCCTGTCCAGCGCAAATCCATCCCTTACATGCTCGCCGCCCGCGATATGCTCGTGCAATCGAAGACGGGTTCGGGCAAGACGGGCGCATACGCCCTCCCGCTTTTGCAGGTCATTGTCCGTGACCATCCGTATCCGCAGGCACTTATCCTTGTGCCGACTCGAGAACTCTGCATCCAAGTGCAAGAAGAATTCGAAAAACTCTCGAAGGGTACCGGCATCAAGTCTGTCGCCATCTTTGGCGGCGTGAGCTATGAACCGCAAATCAAGGCACTCCGTTCCGGTGTACATGTTATCGTCGCCACTCCAGGCCGTTTGATGGACCATATCCAGCGCGGTAACGTAGACTTGCTTTCCATTCGCGACCTCGTCCTTGACGAAGCCGACGAAATGCTCTCAATGGGTTTCTACCCCGACATGCAGAAGATCCGCAAGTACTTGCCGAAGGCAATCTCTTGCACAATGTACAGCGCCACGATTCCGCAAACGGTCAAGAGCCTTGCCCGCGAATTCCAGCGTCCGGGTGCCGATTTCCTTTCGCTCAGCTACGACAAGGTCATCGCAAACAACCTCGAACACCGCTACTACACTTGCGACGTGATGGAAAAGGATTCCATGACCATCAAGGTTCTGGAATACTACAATCCTGAAAGTTGCATGATTTTCTGCAACTACAAGCGCGACGTGAGCTACCTCGAACAGGTGCTTTCCGGTTACGGTTTTGAAGTTGGCGCATTGAGTGGCGACGTGGCGCAGAGCCTCCGCGAAAAGACACTCAACGCCTTCCGCGACAAGAAGCTCAAGATTCTCATCTGCACAGACGTTGCCGCCCGCGGTATCGACGTGGACCACGTGACGCACGTGATTGTCTATGACCACCCCGCCGACCACGAAGTCTATGTGCACCGCAGCGGACGTACCGCCCGTGCAGGCCGCAGTGGTCTCTGCATTTCGCTCATCACACCGGTCGAAGAAATCGATTTGCGCCAGACTGCAGTTGATTTCGGTATCAACTTCATCAAGATGGACCCGCTCACGAACGACGAAATCGCAAAGAAGGTGAGCGAACGTACCAAGGTCCGCCTCGAAGAAGTCCGCAAGCACTTCGGCGGTCAAAAAGCAACCGAACGCATCAGCCGCATGCTCCCGCTCGTAAAAGACCTTGCGAACGGCACGACCGACGACCAAATGCTACTTGCCTACCTGCTCGACAGATTCGCATGGAAAAAGTAGGTTACAGGTTTTAGGTTGTAGGTTTTAGGAAAATGCGAGAATACCATTCTCTTGAAATATGGAAAAGAAGCCATCAATTCACACTTAATGTGTATGAATTGACTAAAACCTTTTTTCCAAAAGAAGAACTTTTTGTTCTAACCTCACAACTTAGACGATCTGTAACATCAATTCCAACTAATATCGCAGAAGGTTGTGGAAGAAAGACAAATACTGAATTAGCAAGATTTCTTCAGATATCACTAGGTTCTGCGGCTGAATCAGAATATCAATTACTACTTGCAAAAGATTTACATTACATAAGTGACGATATTTTTAACAAGTTTAATTCAGAAATCATCGAAATAAAGAAAATGCTCAACGCGTTTATTCAACATCTACCCCCAGATGCAAAATCTGAAATTAAACCTAACCCCTAACACCTATTACCTAATTCCTAACAATGGCTAAGATCAAAGTAAAATCCGCAAAAGAAATCGAACTGATCCGCGATGCCGGCGCTCTCGCTGCCGAAACGCTGATCCGTGCGGGCGAAATGTGCAAGCCCGGCGTCTCCACGCTCGAAATCGATGAATTCATCGGCGACTACACTCGCCAGCACAAGGGCATCTCCGCATGCATGGGCTACCACGGTTACCCGCGTTATGCCTGCATCAGCATCAACGAAGTTGTCTGCCACGGCATCCCGAACGCAAACACCATCCTCAAGGATGGCGACATCGTGAACATCGACATCACGACAATCCTCTCCGGCTACCACGGTGATACCTCCGCCATGTTCTGCGTCGGCAAAGTTTCTGACATTGCCCGCGAACTCGTGGACACGGCCAAGTTCTGCATGGAAGAAGGCATCCGCGCTGCAGGCGAAAGAGGCGCCCACTGGAACGACATCGGCTGCGCCATTCAGGACATCGCCGACGAACACGGCTTTAGCGTTGTCGAAGACTACTGCGGTCACGGCATCGGTCGCGGCTTCCACGAAGAACCGACCGTCTACCACTTCCGCAACTACGAACGTTGCCCGTTCATCGAAGTTGGTAACGTGTTCACTGTCGAACCGATGCTCAACGTCGGTCGCCCGGGAACGAAGACTCTCGCTGACGGTTGGACCGCAGTGACCCGTGACGGCTCTCTCAGTGCCCAGTGGGAACACACCGTCGTCAAAACCAAGGATGGCATCGACATCCTGACGCTTCCGCGATAGACGAATCAACCATGTCCTTCCTCAGCAACGCCCGCGACAAGGCAGTCGAATTCTTTTTTCAGCGTAACGATTTCTTCAAGCAATTTGGAGAAATCCAAAACGTTGATATCGACTCGCAAGAAAACCAAGCAAACATCACCATCCTTCTGCATGGGGAAACTGTCCCCACTCTTCTTTGCACCCACTATTGCTTTGAAGATACTGACGAAGGAACGTTAATTGTTATAAACAAAGTTGATAGTCCGAGAGAGATGATCAACGAAATCGCCGCGTGGTGGTTCAAGAGCCATTCCATCAAGAAAGCACTCCCCAAAGGCACAGGCTTATTCGCCAAAATTTTGTTCTAACTGGCACCGAAGGAATTTTAGAATGGACGAACAACTTCAAAAAGTCTTCAACAATATTTCTTTCAGCGTCAACGCCGAGAAACAGACGATGGACCTTACCGTCCTCCCGCATGGCGAAACGGCTCCCATATCTTTCCATTTGAACTACAAACTCGTAGAAAATGGCGAAGAAACCGAAATAATCGTCGAAAAAATCGCCTCCGATCGCATTTGGGTCGACGAAATTGTGCACTTGTGGCTAGAAAAAAGTAATTTTCAATATAGGATTCCCCAAAACCTCTCAAGAATTGTTAAAATGTTCTTGAAATAGGAGAAAAAAAGGAGCAAGCCCATGTTGAATTTTAAAGAATACAAAGACAAAAAAAGCGAATCCATCCAGGAACTGTTTAACTCAATCGTCTTCAACCTGATTACGGACATTCCGGACTCGCTCCTTTGCCCAAACAACGATCCCGACAAGCGTGCCGACGTGCTTATCAAGCAAGCCGCATTGAAAGCCGCTACCGTAAGTACCTCGCTTTCTATCCCGGCCGGTTTTACCGGTGTCTTGACCTCTATCCCAGACATTGCCGCCGTCTGGCGCATCCAGGCACAGCTCGTCTCGGATATCGCCTGCACCTACGGCAAGTTCGCCATGCTCAGCCGTGAAGCCATGGTCTGGTGCCTTTTCCGCCACAGCGCAGCATCGCTCCTTCGTGATGTTGCCGTCCGCACCGGCAGCCGCATCGTAGTCCAGAAGCTTTCGCTCACGGCACTTCAGAAGTTGCTCCAGAAAATCGGTGTCAAGATTTCTGCAAACTTCCTCGGTCGCATCGCCCTCCGTGCCATCCCCGCCATTGGCGCTATCGGTAACGGTGCATACACCTACTTCGACACCACCGAAGTCGGCAAGACCGCAATGGCATACTTCAAGGCACTCGAAGGAGTCGAAAAGCCGGAACTTGTCGAAAACAGCATCGACAAGGATCCCGATTCCAGCGAATCCAAAGAAGAATCCACCGAAAAGAGCGAAAGTGATACAACGGACACTCCGGAAGAAAACGTTTAAACAAAATTTTTCTCATAAAGGTTTTCAAAAAGCAGCCTGTTTTAAGGTTGCTTTTTTACATTTTTAGCTAATTTAAGCCAAATTCTCCCCCTTTTATACCATCAAATGAAAAAGCGCCCTTGAGTTCCCCCCAAAATTTTCTATTTTTGGGCGCAACATTCAATAACATCAACTCCATTAGTGGAATAAAAATATGAAAGACATCCAACTGCACAGAAATATTGGTATTTCTGCCCACATCGACTCTGGTAAGACAACTCTTACCGAACGTATCCTTTACTTCACAAAGCGTATTCACGCTATCCACGAAGTTCGTGGTAAAGACGGCGTCGGTGCCACGATGGACTCCATGGAACTTGAACGCGAACGCGGTATCACGATTCAGTCTGCCGCTACCTTCGCAAACTGGACCCACACCAAGACCGGCGAACGCGACTCCATCAACATCATCGATACCCCGGGGCACGTGGACTTCACGATCGAAGTGGAACGTTCTCTCCGCGTGTTGGACGGTGCTATCCTCGTCCTCACTGGCGTTGAAGGCGTCCAGTCCCAGTCTATTACCGTTGACCGCCAAATGCGCCGTTACCATGTGCCGCGCGTCGTGTTCGTGAACAAGTGCGACCGCTCTGGTGCAAACCCGCTCCGCGTTGCAGTCATGCTCAAGGAAAAGCTCAACCACAAGCCGTGCGTCATGCAGATTCCTATAGGTTTGGAATCCAATCTTAAGGGCGTGGTCGACCTTCTCGAAATGAAGGCTTACTACTTCGAAGGCGACAACGGCGACGACATGATCGAAAAGGAAATCCCGGAAGAACTCGTCGACCAGGCTAACGAATACCGCGAAAAGCTCGTTGACTGCTGCGCTGACTACAGCGACGAAGTCATGGAAAAGGCTATGGAAGGCCAGTATGGCGTCGACCAGATCGACAAGGCCCTCCTCAAGAAGGTTATCCGCGAAGCTACCATCCGCCTCGACATCACTCCGGTGTTCATGGGTTCTGCTCACAAGAACATTGGTGTCCAGAAGCTCCTCGACGGTGTTATCGACTTCCTCCCGTGCCCGACCGACGTTGAAAACAAGGCTCTCGACCTCGACAACAACGAAGCTGAAGTTATCCTCAAGTCCGAAGACAACGCACCGCTCGTCTGCTACGCATTCAAGCTCGTGAACGACCGCTATGGCCAGCTCACCTACGTCCGCGTTTACCAGGGTACCCTCAAGAAGGGCGACATGATCACCAACATGGCAACCGGCAAGAAGGTTTCCGTTGGCCGTCTCGTCCGTATGCACGCTGACGAAATGGTGGATATCACCGAAGCCGGTGCAGGCGACATCGTTGCTCTGTTCGGTATCGACTGCGCATCCGGTACGACATTCACGGATGGCAAGAACCACTACAACATGACTTCTATGCACGTTCCTAACCCGGTTATCGAACTTGTTATTGAAGCCAAGAACCGTGACGACCTCGACAACATGTCCAAGGCCCTCAACCGCTTCACGAAGGAAGACCCGACGTTCCAGGTCGAAGTTGACAAGGAATCTGGTCAGACCATCATCAAGGGTATGGGCGAACTCCACCTTGACGTTTATATCGAACGTATGCGCCGTGAATACAAGTGCGACGTGACGACTGGTGCTCCGCAGGTTGCTTACCGCGAAACCATCACCCGCCCGGCCAAGTTCGACTACACTCACAAGAAGCAGACTGGTGGTTCTGGTCAGTACGCTAAGGTCGTCGGTGAAATGCGTCCGATGGCTGTCGAAGGCGACCAGGAAAAGGTCTACAACTTCGTCAACTCCGTCGTCGGTGGCCGTATTCCGAAGGAATACATCCCGTCTTGCGACAAGGGTTTCCAGAGCTGCATGGAAGCAGGTTCTTTGATCGGCTTCCCGGTTGTGGGTATCGAAATGGAAGTTCAGGATGGTGCATTCCACCCGGTCGACTCCTCTGATATGGCGTTCCAGGTTGCAGCCCGTATGGCCTTCCGCGAAGCTTTCGCCAAGGCTGGTGCTCAGATCCTCGAACCGATCATGAAGGTCGAAATCCAGACTCCGACCGAATTCCAGGGCGGCGTTGTGGGTAACGTTTCTCAGCGTCGTGGTGCTATCACTGGCACTAGCGAAGAACTCGGCATGACCACCATCACCGCTGAAGTTCCGCTTTCCGAAATGTTCGGTTATGCTACGGACCTCCGTTCCATGACCCAAGGTAAGGCTGAATTCACCATGGAATTCTGCAAGTACCTCCCGGTTCCGAAGAACATCCAGGAAGAACTCATCAAGAAGTACGGCGACAAGGTTAAGGCAAGAGCTTAATCCAAGCCAAACCAGCTAAAACTTCTCGAAAGTTTAAAAGGCCTGCAACGAAAGTTGCAGGCCTTTTTGTTTCCCAAACACCCTAATGAGCCCTCTATCATTCCACTCATGTTCCCTACGGCGCCCAAAACACGCCTAACGTAATCATGACAAAGGAAGAGCCCCGCAAGGGAGCTCACGGGACTCTCATGATAACGTAACACTAGTAAGTTCTACTCCGCGATTCGATCCGGCTTCCCGTCTCAGAACCAGAATTTACTGGTGTCACATGAATAATATAACGCGGGAATGATTAGCGCGGACAAAAAAAATTTACGGAGCTAGTTCCCAAAAAGAACATTCCAATATGGAATAGCGGCTTCGCCGCAGTTACCAGAGCTTAGTTAGCAGAACGTCAGGATGACGGCGTTAAGAAGACAACTTTGCTTCTTTCCACAGCTTTTGCAGGCCTTCTAGCCCCACATCCTTGATTTCCTTGCCCTGTTCCTTGACACGGCGTTCCACTTCGCGGAAACGCTTTTCGAACTTGTTGTTAGCACGTTGCAAAGCGATATTCGCATTAAAGCCGCAATGGCGAGCCACATTCACCAAGCTAAACATGATATCGCCGAATTCATCTTCGAGGCGATCTACGTTCGCATTTTCAGAAGAAACGTTCTCCATTTCTGCACGGAATTCAGCAAATTCTTCTTGAGCCTTGTCAAACACTGGCCCCGGTTCGCCCCAGTCAAAACCGACTTTAGCAACTCGGCGAATAATATCTTGCGAACGCGCGAGCGTAGGCATGCTCTTGCTCACTTTATCCATAATAGACTGCCCAGCATGCTTTATGTTGTTTTTTTCTTGAGCCTTGATGCGTTCCCAACGGCGACTGACTTCATTTGCATTATCGACTTGAGCATCACCAAACACATGTGGATGCCTGCGTACCATTTTTTCACAAAGGCCTTGAATTACATCGTCAATGGAAAAATCGCCTTGTTCCTTACAGACCTGCGAATGGAAAATGACTTGGAAAAGCACATCGCCAAGTTCTTCGCACATGTGTTCCTTGTCGCCCTCTTGAGCGGCATCGATAAACTCACAACTTTCTTCAACCAAATACGGCAACAGCGAATGTGTATCCTGCTTGCGGTCCCATGGGCAACCATTCTCCGAACGGAGACGTGCCATAATATCAACCAAATCGTTAAACGAGTATTTCATGCTATAAAAGATAGAAAGTATAACGGGCCCTTGTTTTTGCTCCATAAATTCAGTAAATTAGTTACACCATTATTTATACCGTTAATTTTATCGTTTCCTATATCGTTACGTTTATCAAATTACCATGGCGCCTTGCGCTTGAAAAAAATATGGAAACGAATCTTTTATACAACGAACCTTACCGCGAACTTTTCCGCGACAATTATCCGCTCCTTCTCGGTGCATCCAAGTTCTGCCCCAAACGGCTTTTTTGCAAAGGTACACTCCCCTCCGCTGATAAAATTGGAATCGCGATGGTCGGCACCCGCCGCCCAACAGCCTCCGCCGAAGAACTCTGCAGGCGGCTAGTCGCATCGCTTAAAGGTACAAATGCTATTGTCATTTCTGGGCTAGCCCAAGGTATTGACTGCTATTGCCACAAAGCAGCACTAGAAGCCGGGATTCCAACGATAGCCGTCCTCGCGCAAGGGCTAGATGCAAAAATCGACGGAGAACGCGCAACTATCGCAGAGCGCATTTTGCAAGCTGGAGGCGCACTTCTGAGCGAATATGAAAGCGACACTCCCGCCTACAAGGGGAACTTCATCGCACGGAACCGCATCATCAGCGGGCTTAGCCAAGCAACGCTCGTCGTCCAAAGCCGCCAAAAGGGAGGCGCCCTTCTCACCGCGCAATTCTGCCTAGACGAAGATAAGCCGCTCCTCGCCATCCCCGGGAATTTCGACTGTGACCTCTATAGCGGCACCAACGCACTCCTCGACAGCGGACGCGCAAAACCCGTATTCATTCCTGAAAGTTTGCGTTCTGTAGCAGGGGTTCCATTCCTCGAAGGAGCGAAGATTGAGCAGCTTACGACATGCGGAGTGCAACTATCGAGCGCGGCACAGAAAGTTTTCGACCGTTTTAACGGGTTCCGCAAAACATTTTCGGAACTTCAAGAAGATTTTGACTTTAAGGCACCGGAACTTTTAGCTATATTGACGGAGCTAGAAATATCTGGTCTAGTCACATCAAAGGACAACTTCCAATTCTATTTTAACGGAGCATAATTAGTTGCACATACGACTTATTATTGGAATTGCCACCTCGATTACCTTCGCGTTCCTGGTGTTCCACTTGCTGTTCGGCAAGAACAGCATCCCAGAGCAGCGTAGAATCGCGAAAGAAATCAAGCTCTACCAGATGCAGATTGACTCGCTCGCCAAAGTTATCGAAGAACGCGACGAGCTCATCCAAAAATTAAAGACCGATTCCCTCTACAAAGAAGAAATTCTACGTACCCGCTACGGCATGAGCCGTGAAAACGAGAAAGTATTTCAGCTGGTTAAGTAGTTGGTAGAACTTAGACAGCTTCGCTCTTAGAACTTAGATAGATTGCCGCGCTTCGCTCGCAATGACGTTTTTCACAATTCTAAGCTCTAAACCTACGCCATTTTGCTCGCGTCACTACGGACTGATTCGACCTTCCCTGCAAAGAAGCTATAGGCCGCAGGCACAATAAAGAGCGTCATGAACGTTGCAAACGTAAGACCGCCTACAATAGCAACACCCATTGCAATGCGGCTCGGGGTGCCGGTCAAGATGAGCGGCACCGCGCCCAATACCGTCGAAAGGCTCGTCATGAGGATTGGGCGGAAGCGGCGTTCCGCCGCCATCCGAGCCGCCTCGAGCTTGCTGCATCCGGTATTTTCTGCAATCTGGTTTGCAAACTCTACAATCAAGATTCCATTCTTCGTCACAAGGGCAATCAACAAAATCAAAGCGATTTCGCTAAAGATGTTGAGCGTCTGGCCTGTGACAAACAAGCTCACCAAAGCACCCGAAAGCGCAAGCGGCACCGTAAAGAAAATCACGAACGGAGCACGGAAACTTTCGAACTGCCCGGCAAGCACCAAGAACACAAGCGCAAGCGCAAGCATGAACACCACATACAAGCCCGAAGAGCTTTCTTCAAATTCCTTCGACGATCCCGAAAGCGTAGTGCTCACACTCGGGTAATCCTTCAACAACTTCTTTGCAATGCGGCGCATTTCTTCGACGCCATCGCCAATCGTCTTGCCCGGCACAAGGCCAGCCTGGATTGTAGCAGCGCTAAAGCGGTTATAACGCGGGAGTGACGGAGATGCGGACTGTTCCTTATACGTGATAAAGTTGTCCAAGCTCACCAGCTCACCCTTGCCGTTCTTGACCGTGAGCATCGAAAGATTTTCTGGCGTATCGCGGTACTGATAACCGACTGCGCCAATAATATCGTACTGACGGCCGTCCTTATAGTAATCGCCATAGGTCTGATCGCTAATAGCAAGCTGTACGGCCTGCGCAATGTCATTCACGGACACGCCTTCTTCGTTTGCCTTGTCGCGCAAAATCTCGATATGGAGTTCCGGCTTCGTGAAGCGCAAGTTGCTGTTCACCACACTAAACACAGGGCTCTTGCTTGCCGCTTCTTCGAATTTCGGCACAAGGTCACGCAACACTTCGATGTTCGGAGCCTGCAACACAAACTGCACCGGGAGGCCACCGCGCTGCGTACTGATGCTCTGCGGTTCAAATACCATCACGCGCAAATCCGGGTATTCGTTACCGAGCACCTGAATCACACGGGCGATTTCGCTCTGCGGACGGCGGGCTTTCTTGTCGTCGTTCAAGAACAAACGCATTCTCGAGTTGCCAGCATTCCAAGCACCCGCCTGGAATTCCGTATATTCGTTCGAGTCAAGAATAGAAATCACCTCGTCAGCAAACTCGTCCGCCATTCGTTTCGTTCTTGCAAGGTTCACGCCTTCGGGCATGCTCATGTTCACCATCACGGCATTAGAGTCTTCAGTCGGCGCCATTTCGCTACTCATGTTATTGAAGCAGAAATACGCTGCCACAAACAGAGCCGCCACAATCGGGAACAACAGAAAACGCAACCGAAGGAATCCGCCCAACAAGCGGGAATAAAGTCCGTTGAAGCCTTCAAAGAACGGTTCTGTAATGCGGAAAAACCATCCCTGTTTCTGGCGTTTCAAGAATTTCGAACAAAGCATCGGCGAAAGAGTTAAAGCGCACAAAGTCGAAAGGAACACCGTTCCAATCATCACCGCCACGAATTCACGGAACAAAAGCCCCGTCGTGCCCCCCAACGCAAGGACAGGCACAAATACGGTCATAAGCACAATCGAAGTCGCAATCACAGCAAA
This sequence comes from Fibrobacter sp. UWB11, assembly GCF_900143015.1. Classification (NCBI taxonomy): domain Bacteria; kingdom Pseudomonadati; phylum Fibrobacterota; class Fibrobacteria; order Fibrobacterales; family Fibrobacteraceae; genus Fibrobacter; species Fibrobacter sp. UWB11. The sequence goes on from NZ_FSRT01000001.1 coordinate 2,045,890, forward strand.
GAAGATTTCATTAGTTCCAGCCACAGCAGCCTGCTTCGGTGTCATGCCATTTTCAATCTTGTGGTAAATGTTTTCCACAATCACAATGGCATCATCCACTACAAGACCAATTGCAAGTACCATCGCCAAAAGCGTAAGCACGTTGATACTGAACCCGCAAAGGTAAAGCACAAAGAAACTACCAATCACAGATACAGGCACAACAACCATCGGGATAAACGTTGTGCGGCCTTCGCGGAGGAACGCAAAGATAATTGCAATCACGAGCACAAATGCAATAAAGATGGTCTCCACCACTTCCTTGATAGAAGCGCGAATGTTAATCGATGTATCGCGGCCATAAAGCAGTTCTACGCTTTCGGGAATTTCACGGCGGATATCTTCGACGCGCTTGTAGAATTCGTTTGCAATTTCGACATGGTTACTGCCCGGCTGCGCCATGAGTGCAAGCGTAATGGAATTCTTGCCGTTACGTCTAAAACCTGTACGCGTATCTTTCGGTTCGTAATGGATGTCCGCCACATCAGAAATGCGAACGACGGTTCCATCTTCAGCCGTTCTCACCGCAATGTTGCCAAACGATTTCGGATCGATAACTCGGCCAAGCGTACGGATAGAAAGTGTCGTTTCGCTACCTTCAATCGAACCAGACGGAAGTTCCAAATTTCCTTGTTTCAAAGCTGCCGCCATTTGCGCACCCGAGACCCCCAGAGCCTGCATACGGATGGGGTCAATCCAAAGGCGCACTACCGGACGTTTTTCGCCCCAAATAGCCACTTCAGAAACACCGTTAATAGTCTGCAAGCGTTCCTTCACGTGGTTGTTTGCAATTTCAGAAACTTCCATCGGGTCGAGCTTATCGCTCACAAGGCTCACCATCAAAATCGGGTCGCTATCGCTATCGGACTTGTAGACCGTCGGTTCATCGACATCGTCCGGCAAACGGCGACGCACACGGCTCACGCGGTCGCGGATTTCGTTTGCAGCCGCTTCCAAGTCCATGCCCGTTTCAAATTCAATGCTGATGTAAGAGAATCCATCGCGGCTTGTAGAAGTGAGAGCCTTGATACCTGATGCACTGTTGATGGAAGCTTCCAAAATTTCAGTCACTTCGGCTTCCACGACTGCAGCGTTTGCGCCGGGGTAAGAAGTACGCACCTGAATCAAAGGATAGTCGACGTTCGGGTATTCACGAATACCGAGTGAAGTCAAGCCAAAAAAGCCAAGCAACAGGATGACAAGCGCCATCACTGTCATAAGCACCGGGCGACGAACAGAGAGTTGGCTAACGCTCATTACTCCACCTCGTAATTAATCGAGTGACGGAGTCCCTTAATCTTGACATCAGCGCCCGGACGCAAGCTCACAATGCCGGAAACAATCACCGTATCGCCAACATCAAGGCCCGAAAGCACCTGCACAGACATCGGCGTGCGAAGTCCCGTCGTGACATGCTTGATTTTAGCCTTGCCGCCCTGGCTCACAAACACGTAAGCGCCTTCCCTGTCGAGAATCATCGCTTCGGACGGAATCGTAAAGCTCTGCACGTTGCTTGCTTCCATCGCGACATTCACGCTCACAAAGCTACCAGCAATGAGTTCGCCCTTTGCGTTATCGACATCGACCATCACGCGACGAGTGCGGCTGCTCTCAGAAATCACGGCATCTAGCGCAGATACAACGCCTTGCTTTTCGACATTGCGTTCAGCATCCTTGAGTACAATCTTATCGCCCACCTTAATGACAGAAGCGTAACGTTGCGGAAGCGCAAACTTTGCCTTGAGGCGATTGACCTCGCTGAGTTCTGCAATCGGCGTCCCAGAATTGAGCCAGGCGCCCACAGAAACATCCACAAATCCAAGTTTGCCGCTAAACGGTGCACGCACTTCGGTTTTTGCAAGTTGAGCGCGAATCAGCTCAACACTAGCCTGAGCAGACTTGAGCGAAGCTTCTGCTGATTCCAAGTCCTGCTTTGTAGCTCCGTTCTTTTCAAAAAGACCGCGGACACGCTGTTCCTTTTGTTCAGCAAGCATCTTGTTCGATTCAGCCTGTTTAAGCTGTGCACGGAGTTCGGAATCGTCAATTTTAGCAAGGAGCGCTCCCTTCTTGACCACAGCGCCGTCCTTTGCAGTAAGGCTCACCAAGCGGCCAGAAGTCGCCGCCGAAAGCGAAACGCTGTTCTTTGGCACGAGAGTCGCCATCGTCTGGAAATTCTTGCCTTGCGATGAAAGCTCGGCCACATAACCTTCGACATTCAGCACGCGCTGAGCGCCACCCTTTTTACCCCCATTGCCTTTGCCACCAGGAGCACCCTTGGCGGAATCGTCTTTACTACCACAAGCAACAAGAAAAAGAGAAGATAAGGCTATTAGAAGAAGGTGTTTCATATTTTAGTTAGCGGCAGCGCCGCAGTTGGTAGAACTTAAAATTCAGTATTTAGATGATTAACGCTGAAAAAAAGTTGCATAAAAAAGGAGATTCCCGCACTGAGGCGGGAATGACAAATTTAAAACTTCACATTCATGAAGAGCGCTCCGCCGTCCTGATAAAATTCAGGTTCGAACTGCACTCGGCTGGAGAACGACTTGGTCGAAGTCGCACGGTAAATACGCACTGCATCGAGCATAGAAACCACACGATTCAAAATCAACGCACCCACAGAAACCTGGAACACAATACGGCTTACACGATAATGACGCATGCGACTTTTAAATTCTTCGATATGCTCAGTCGATTCCGGATTGTCGGAGCTCCCCCAATCCCACTGGATATCATTTGAAAATTCCTCGTCGACTTTTTTGCCCGAGCGGATCATCGCCTGATTGTAATCTTCGTTCATGTCCGGCGAAGAATTCTGACCAAATACGCCAGAACGGCTACGATAGGAACCGACCGTGTTAAGGAGCGATACATTCTTGTTGCCCGTCAACCCGGCATGACGAACGGCGTAATTATGGGCAGACGTCACATAGCGGTCCCCAACCACGTAAGAACCGATAGCGGTTACCCACAAGGCAAGATCCGTCCAAACGAACGGACGCACAAATTTCTGTTCGCCCAAGTAAAGTTCGCCCATGCCCGGCAAAAGCGCCGAAGCGCCGACCGCCAAGAACACGTTCTTATCACTGTTCTTGTAAACGTTTTGGTCAACGCTCACCACAATCTGCGAGAACGCAGCGACTGACGCAAGCAGTATGGCAAGAATAATGCGCATTAGAATCCCCAGTTTGCACGGACAGACCAACCGAAGGAATCCTTGAACGACACGCCGCTATCGAAATGCAAGCGATCGTACCAAGAAACATCCTCTTCATAGAGGACCTTGTTATGCGCATTTGCAGTAAGGGCAGCATCAACTGCAGAGACGATATGGTTCAAGATGAGGCCACCAATGAACCACACCTGCATGTCAGCGTAATCGTTGGCATCGCGGCGCATGGAGCGGTACTTGTCCAAACGTTCGGATTCACCCAGCGAAACCACTTCGGAACTTTCATCTTCGAGATTAAGATTATCGATTACAGTTCCACCATCCTTAACGTCATCCCAACCGCGCACATAAACACCTTCTGAAATCAGCTGGAACAATTCAGATTCGTTGGCAAAAGATTTTTTGAAATCGCCCATTTCGTCAGCAAGCTTTTTGTTCTTGTCATTAAACTTGTTGTAGTGCTGTTCATCGCCAGCAAACAATTCAGTTTCTTGATAGCACTTGGCCGTGGAAGCATCGCCATAGATAGATTCGCAGAACGACTTGCGAGAGCCCATATAGCGGCTACGGAAGGTCGAAGGATAAAGCGAGCCACCGGCATTGTAAAGATCACGCATAGCGCGTTCATAACGGCCAATCGAATAATGTTCCTTTGCGAACTTCTTGTACTTATCGACCTGCTGATTATACTTGTAAATGGAGAAGTAGCCCCAGCCACTCCACATGAACACTTCCAAAGCGATGTAGACGCCACCGCGAACATAAGTCGAAGTATTGCCGCCCACATACATCTGGCCTGCACCCGGCACTAAAAGCGAAAGGAACAAAGCCTTACGCGGGTTCTTGTAGCGGCCCTTCATTTCGTCAATACCATTAACCTTGGAAACCTTTACCGGTCCAAGCAATTCACGACGGCTCATGCTATTAGACGAAGCCGCGACAGAGCTGCTGCTCAAGTTTGTAAGCCCGGCGGCCTGAGCCTGAGCTAAAGAATCGGCCTTTCGTGTAGAATCGGCAATAGCACGTACCCTTTCGGCTTCTGCAATAGCGGCCTCGCGCATCAGGGAATCGCGTGTTGCAGAATCAAGAACAGATGTATCGACAGCCGTTACAGCCGGAGTAACATCAACAGCCGAAGACATCGCCTCTGCAACAGAAGAACTCGAGACGACAACCTCCACAGACGAAGAACTTATGGCCGCAGAACTTACCGGGACGTTCACAATTACAGAAGAAGAGCTCACCTGAACCGCTGAACTCAACGGCGCAACAGAGGAACTCGAAACAGCGACGCTGCTCGAAGACTTAGCCTTGGACTTTTTGGAAGCGGAACTAGCCGGAGCCTTGGCAGAAGAACTTACCGGAACAACCGCAGCAGAACTTGCAGGGGCCGCGGGAGCTTTTGCTTCTGGAGCGGCGGGAGTAGCCGGAGCACCAGCTTCTTGTTCAAATTCAGCGAATAGGTCTCGGACCTGGGCGAAAGAAACCTGGGCGAGAGACAGACCTAAAAATAAGGGTAAAAGAGCAAACTTGCGCATATGCTTCTAAAATAGCAAAAAATGTTGTCAAAATTAAAAGCCTCGGACACAAATCCGAGACTTTCATCAACAAAAGTTGCGTTTAAAGTTATTTGACGCGAACGCGCTGTGCCGATGTTCCGATGCGAACCATGTAAATGCCAGTATTCGGAACCGGGATTTCAAAGTTCGAGGATTCGACAACGCCCTTACGGACAACTCTACCTTGCAGGTCGAGAACAGCAAACTGCTTACCCACAGTAGAACCGCTAACCTGAATGCTACGGTTACCCGCAGAAAGTCCGAAGGTCTTAACGCCCTTGACGCCAGCAATCGAAGTTTCCTGATCGGTGATTTTGAACGAACCATCGATAGTCACAACAAAGTTGATATTTTCAAAGTTCGGCGAAATATTGACAAAGTCCGAAGCAACAAGGCCCATGGGGTAATCGCCAAGTTCCTTTTCGGTCATGGTCATTTCACCCTTATAGCTCACAAATTCCTTCTTGTAAGCGAACTCTTCGGGCAACCACGGTTCACCAGGAATACGCATCGGGCTTACATCAAAGCTCTTATTAACTGTAATTTCTTCGCCATCATTATACTTGGCTACAATGTTTTCTCCATAAATTGCCACAGTGATTCTCTGAGTGCATGGCTTAATCGTAAATTCACCCTGACGGATTTTCACGCTGTAATTCTTGCTCGGTTCTTCCTTGGCGAATGTTGCAGAAATTGCATAAGTTTCATCATCCAGAAGCACGTTTTCACCTTCCTGACGCTTCAGCACAAGTTCCGGCAATTCATCGCCTTCAAGGAGACCTTCAACCTTATATGTATACTTTTCAGGATCGGCTTCGCTATAGAACTTAGACGTATCTTGAACGGTCACGGTCACAACCTTGGGCTTCACCGTAAGAGCATTTGCAACATACTTTGTTACGGTATAGTTACTATTTGTCGGATTCTTCTGATCGAATGTCAAAGCATATTCACCGGCATCGAGGAGTCCCGACTTGTTGAGAGTCACGTGGATATTATCGAGTTCGTCACCTTCCAAGAGGCTATCTGCAAACCACGTAAATTCAGCAGGGATTTCATCACCGAAGGTGATTGTATCAGCCTTGGCGGTAACCACCAAAGACCTCGGATCAATCTGCAATGCACCATCCGTAATATTGAAAGTCACATTGGTATAGTTGACAGAAGTATTCTTGAATGCGCTTGCAGAAAGGCCCATCGTGTACTTGCCGACATCCTTTCCAGAAACTACAGAATCACCGGTATATTCAACAAACTTGAGGGAGTAAGCTTCGCTATTGGCAGAGATGTCAAAGCCCTTCACAGTATGTTCTTTACCATCATATTGAAGCAATTCGGTATGGCCCTTAACAGTTACCACAATCTTGTCGTTGTTAGCAGTAATGGTCAACTTGCCATCTTCGGTACTTACAACATAATTCGGATTTGATTTTTCATCGACGCTTGCTGTAATAGCGTATTCGCCAGCATCTTCGCCAGCTTCGCGCATCAAGGCAACACCCTTCAGTTCATCTTGTACACCACCAAGCGTTACAATACCGTCAACTGTGTAAGCCAGTTCGGGATCCTTTTCACCAAACTTTTTGGTAATGTTCGTTACCTTCAGAGTAACGTCCTTCTTCGTAATGGTAAGGTAACCGGGCACGACTGTCAACGTGTAGTTCGAATTAGAACCTTCTGCGAAATCAACGCTAACCTTGTATTTGCCGACATCTTCACCTTCAGCACGAGTTAGAGTTGCACCACTAAGGCTTTCACCCTTGACAAGACCATCTGCAGTGAAGGTGAACTTCGGGTCCTTGTCGCCATAAGTTTTTTCAGCTTCGTCAACGTTGACCGTGACAGCCTTCTTTTTAACAGTGAGCGTACCGCTCTTTGTCGTCACCTTGTAGTTCGGATTCGACTTGACATTCACGCTTGCAGAGATTGCATACTCGCCAACACTTTCAAGGTCAGTAGAAGAGCACTTTGCACATGTAAGCGAAACATCCTTCAGTTCGTCCGTACCGACAAGACCTGTAGCCTTGTATGTAAATGCAGGAGTTGCTTCGCCATAAGTTTTCGAGACGTTATCCACGGTCACCGTGGCAGCAGCAGGCTGAACAACAAACGTTCCAGAAACAGCATAGATGTAGTAATCGGCAGTTTCTTTACAGTAAGCCGGTTCGCAGCCTGTAATTTTAGGCGGCTTATCGCTATACTCTGTACCATCAATGCTAACGCTAATCTTGTAGCTGCCAGCATTTTCACCTTCAGCGCGAGCCAAAGTAATCTTGCCTAACTTTTCATAATCAGCTGCGGTGATGTTACCAACAATATCGTATTTGAAATCCTTCGGATCACTTTCACCATAGACTTTTGCTGTACTCGTGACAACAATGTTAATCTTGGTCTTGATAATGACCATAGACGCAGGATCGATAAGGAAATCGTAATTGGGGAAAAGTTCGGTCAAATTTACAGACGGATCTTTGGAAATTTTAAACTTGGCTCCGACTTCTTCTTCACCTTCGGCGACAACCAATTTCAAATTTTTATTCAAAGCCGAAGTGAAATTATCCAAAGTATCGGCATTAAGCGTGCTCATTTCACTATCTTCACCGATAGTCCAAGTCAGGTCTGGAGTTTTACCACCCAGTTCTTTTTCTACATCGTCAATGACTATATGGACGCCTTTAGGAGTAATTTCAAAGGTCTTCGTGGCAACATCGCCATTACTCAAAGTCACGGTTACGGAACCAGCATCAGAACCGGCATTTATATTTTTACCGTAAGTAATTTTGGTAAAGTCGGACTCAAAAAACTCATCGTTACCGCATATAACCTTTTTAACGGTAGGCTTCACCTGGTTACCGGTGAACTCCAAATTATTAGTCGATATGTTGACTGTACAGGAACCCGCGGCAAATGCACTAGAGAATGCTGCCGACATAGCAAAAGCAAACAATGCAATTTTTTTCATCATAAACCACTCTCTTTTAATCAAACCCTATACAAAATATAATTTTTTACTTACGTTTTCAACTGCCAACATCGTCAAAACGTTGTAAAATGGCACAATAACGACAAAAAACCGCCCCTTTTGAGGAGCGGCCTTCAAACTTTAAGTGGGTTGAGAATTACATTTGGGTGCTACGCACCCGTCCGTAACTGCACCTCGGTCATAAGTTCAAACTAGTTTGAACTTGCGACTCTCGGTTTGTTACTTCTCAGCAACCACCCAAACCTTGACCTGTGCTTCAACGTCGCTGAAGACCTTGACAGTCACGGTGTAAACACCGAGCTGCTTGATCGGTTCAGCAAGGTCGATCTGAGCACGGGAAACCTTAACACCAGCCTTAGTGATTGCTTCAGCGATGTCACCTGCGGTCACAGAACCGTAGAGACGTTCGCCTTCAACAACGCGGCGTTCGAGGTTGACAGAAACCTGTGCGAGCTTTGCAGCCACGTCACCAGCAGCAGCGAGTTCCTTCTGGAACTGAGCTTCAACAGCAGCGCGGTTGTTTTCGATTTCGAGCTTGGCTTCCTTAGTTGCGCGAACAGCGAGCTTACGCGGGAAGAGGTAGTTACGTGCGTAACCATCCTTAACCTTCACGACGTCGAGCATCTTGCCCAAGTGGGGGACATTAGCCTTAAGAATAATTTCCATAGTCTAGTTCCTCCTATTAGCGCATGCTGTCCGAAACGAACGGGAGAATAGCCATCTGACGGGCACGCTTGATAGCTTCGTTCAGCATACGCTGATACTTAGCGGAAGTGCCAGAAATGCGGCGCGGGATGATCTTGCCACGTTCAGAGATAAAGCGACGAAGAGTCTTTTCGTCCTTGTAGTCAATGAACTTGACGTTGTTCTCAGTGAACCAGCAAGTCTTCTTGCGGCGAATACGAGTAGCCTGCTTCTTATCTTCAAAAGCCATTATTCAGCCTCCCCTTCTTCTGCGTCAACCGGGATGATTTCTTCGGTGGACTGTGTCTGAGTCTGATCATAAACGATTTCGCTCATCGGATAATCAGCGAGGGTCATCCAACGGAGAACGTTTTCATTCAGCTTGAGAGCGGCTTCCATAGCAGCGACCGTTGCAGCTTCTGCCTTGTAGTAGAAGATGACATAGTAGCCGTGCTGGCGCTTGTTGATTGTGTATGCGAGCTTACGCTTGCCCCAGTCGTCACGGCGGAGAATTTCGCCGTTGCCGCTGGTGATGTTCTTGCCGATGGTCTCGACTTCAGCCTTGATAGCGTCGTCAGAGATCATAGCGTCGATGATCACCATCGTTTCGTATTGTCTCATAATGAGTCCCTTTGGTCTATCGCCCAGGTACCACCATTGGCCCTGGGAGGGTTCCGATTAAATCGGTGTGCCTAATATAGAAAAAAGGATTTTTTATGTCAAACCTCGGGAGGCAGTCGAGTTAGGAATTAGGAGTTAGTATGCTTTAAATGCCGAACTGGAGACCGATAAATCCGGCTACAGCCCATTCCTTAACGCCACGGTTGAAATAGCGCTGGAAAATCATTTCAAAAGAAACCCACGTAGAACGGAGGTTTTTGCCCGCCCAAGGCCATGCCTCACGCAAGTTAAAAGCAACGCCAGGACTGAACGACACCAGTTGCGCCCATGATAAGTTGAACTCATAAGAAGCAGCTGCGCTAAGTCCCAAATAACGGAAAATGACAAGCCCCATGCCAGCTTCTACACCAAAAGTGAAGCCGTCGAGCGAAAACATTTTTTCGCAGTTCTTTTCGATTTGCAAAGAATCAGAGTCATCGTCGCTAGAAGATTCGCCATCAGACGATTCATCTTTTTTTACCCCATCACGGAGTTCATTTCGGAATTCGGACAAATCGGTCGTTTCCAGACCAAACATGGGAGAAATATAAAAGTCCGCACCTGTAAAGCCCCGATGGAAACGAACATTCAATCGATAGCGCTGGTACATGAGCATGACGTCGCGATCCAGCGTTCCACCAAAGAACCGAACATCAAAACCACCCGTGATGTATTCCTTGTAATGGTATTCCAATTGACCTTGCCACACGCCCAAACAATCGCAATCCTTGGATGCATTGAAAAGGCCGGCGCCGATACCTACAGAAAGTCCTTGACCTAGAAACGCAGACTGATGCGGCAAGGGAACATTACATTCTTCCTTAGCAACAGGCGTTGTCTTTTCAGGCATAACAACATAAACAGTATCAACGACAGTATCACGAACAACGTCATCTTTTTCCAGTTCAGCTATGGTTTCGTAATTTGAAGAAACCGAAGTTGTTGAGATAGGCGTAGCCTGCTTTGACTTATCCATGGACTTTGATTTGTCCACGGACTTCGGTGCAGTCTTTTTTTCGACAACAGTGGTTTTCTCTTTTTTTGTCTGCGAGCGCGAACGGGCAGAACCGGAACTTTTAGCTTCGGCATAGACGTTCAGAAACAGCAATAGGACTAAAAAAAGAATTCGCACGCTTGTAATTTAATAAAATCAATTGAAAAACGCAAAAGCTCCCGGCAGAAAAGCCAAGAGCCTTGCAAAATGATTTTTTAGAAACCGAGCGGTCTTTTTCATCAGCTTCGGCATCTGGAAAAGGAGGGTCTTAGGGAGGGCGGAGCCTTCCCTAGTCGCAAGGAACTTACGTTTAGTAAGTTCCTAACAGATGGCGCACACGGTCCATCATGACCTTGGCCTTGGCGCGGGCGCGTTCCTTACCGTAAGCAAGAATCTTTTCGATTTCATCGGTATGGTCGAGCAAATAGAAATACTTTTCGCGAGCGGCACCGAGATGTTCTTCGAGGACGTTCTGGAGTTCCTGCTTGGCATGCCCCCAGCCCATGCCGCCGGCGCGGTAGCGTGCTGCGAGAGCTTCGGTCTGTTCCGGCGTTGCAAAGAGTTTGTACAACTTAAACACGTTGCAAGTATCCGGATCCTTCGGTTCTTCGATGCTCTGGGAGTTCGTCACAATCTTGCCGAGACGCTTCTTGAGTGCCTTCGGTTCGAGGAAGATGTCGATGTAGTTGTCGTAGGACTTGCTCATCTTGCGACCATCGAGACCCGGGATAACACCAGTCGATTCCTGGAAAACCGGTTCCGGAATGGTGAACACGTCTTCGCCAAAATGCTTGTTGAACTTGATGGCGATATCGCGAGCAAATTCGACGTGTTGCTTTTGGTCCTTGCCCACCGGCACGATGTCGGCGCTGAACATGAGGATGTCGGCATCCATGAGGCACGGGTAGCAGTAAAGGCCCATGTTCACGTTGGAATCCACATCAACACCAGCAGCGGTGTTGGCTTCGACCTTGGCCTTGTAGGCATGGGCGCGGTTCATAAAGCCCTTCGGCGTAAAGCAGCTGAGAGCCCAGCTGAGTTCAAAGATTTCAGGAATATCGCTCTGCTTGTAGAACAGGGATTCTTCCGGGTTGAGACCGAGAGCGAGCCAAGTTGCAGCGACCTTGTAGATATTCGCACGCATTTCGGCGCCGTTCTGCACAGTCGTCAAAGCGTGATAGTCCGCAATGAAATAGACCGTGTCGTAAGTCTTTGTAAGTTCAAGAGCCGGGCGGATAGCGCCCACATAGTTGCCGAGATGGGGTGTGCCCGTCGGCTTGATACCGGTAAGTGAAATCTTTTTCATGGGGTGCAATTTAGGAAATTTTCACTGTGCGTTACAGCACACTTGCGCGGGGAAAGTGCTGTGTTGGGGTAAATTCGGGGGAAAAATAGCGCGCTATCGAATTCTTTTATTACATTTCTTTTCCAAATGATAAAAGACGAGAAATACATATTGGTAGATAGCGAAGAATCGCTCGCAGCTTTGCTTGCGGATTTGGAGCAATACGACATGGCCGCTGTCGACACCGAAGCGGATTCCATGTACCATTACACGGCTCGTCTCTGCCTCATCCAGATTACTATTGGCGAACACCATTATATTGTGGACCCGCTTTGTGGGCTGGATCTTGCACCGCTTTTTAAGGCACGTGCAATGCAGACACTGATTTTCCATGGTGCAGATTACGACCTTAGGCTCCTGTGGCAGACTTACGGTTTTTCACCGAAGAGCATTTTCGATACAATGCTTGCCGCAAAGATTTTGGGAGAACAGCACCTCGGGCTTGCCGATTTGGTCAAGGAATATTTTGGCGACGAGCTCAAAAAGGAAAACCAAAGAGCCGACTGGACGATTCGACCGCTTTCGTTGGACATGTGCGAATACGCTATCCACGACACGTTCTACCTTCATGAACTTTGTGCTATCTTAGCTGAAAAATTGCAACAAGCCGGACGCATGTGCTGGCTCACGGAACAGTGCAACGCACTCATTGAACACGCAAAAGCACCAAATGCTCCGAAAAAAGATCCTTGGCGCATTACAGGTTCTAGCATTTACGGGCCATGCGCACTGAACATTCTCAAACATTTGTGGGAATGGCGTGAAAAGCAGGCCGAAGAACTCGACCGACCGCCTTACAAGGTAATGCAGTCCGAACTGATGCTTGCGATTGTGAACGCCCAGAATTCGCATTTTCCGGATGTCGACGAAACGTACCTGCCGAAACTCCCCCGCAATTTTAAGGGAGATCGTCTGGAATCGTTCCTCAACATGCTCCGCGAAGCTGTAGCCGTCCCTGAATGTGACTGGCCCATGCGACTTCCCAAGGCACCACCACCGCCGGTCATTCCGCACTCCGATTTGCTCAGCGCTCTCAAAACATGGCGCGATGAAAAGGCCGAGGAACTGAAAATCGATGCAGCGCTCCTTGCGAACAAATCGCAATTGATCTGGCTTGCCGCTCCGGGAAACATCCCCTGGCAGACTCGCTACGAAGAAGCGCACCTGATGCACTGGCAGCAGAATGTCTGGAACGAAATTCTGCGTGACAAGTTGCCCACGGCAAAGCGCATTGGCGAAGAAGAATAAAGGTTTTATATGGCAGCGTCCATAGTAATTGTAATCCTCGTATTGCTGATTTTCGGCAGCAGCCCTATTGTCGAAATGATTTTGAAAATGCGCCGCATGAGAAAGGGCGATGACATTATCAAGGAACCGTGGCAAGAAATCCACGACATTCCGGGCTACCACGATGCAAGGAACATTGCCGCGTTCTACCCGCTCAAAGGCGAACCGAACATCATGCCCATCCTCGAAGAACTCGCCACCGAAGGCCGCTTGTTGCTCCCTAAATGCGAGGGTGAAGGCATTATGCACTTCTACAAGATTGCAAGCCTCAAGAAAGACTTGGTCAAGGGGCACTATGGTATTATGGAACCCCGCGAAGGCATCGAGAAGTTCGATGGAGACATTCCAGTGTTCCTGGTCCCCGGTGTCAAGTTCAACTGGGACGGTAGCAGACAAGGTCATGGTAAGGGCTATTACGACCGGTTCCTCGCCAAATACCCCAATTCGTTCAAAGCGGGTATTATGACCCCGGCACAGCTATCCAAAGAACCTCTTGAGCAAAAAGAAACTGATGTAAAGATGCACACGGTAATTGCCTGTAGAGAAAAGTACTAGCACGCAACAAGACGCGCGTATTCTAAATTTTTAATAGAGATGCCCGCTCAGCGGTGGGCATGACAATTTAAACCTTTTCATGGAGAATCCAGAAAATGAGTTTCAACAATGACGACAGCCGTCGCGGTTTTGGCAACGATCGCAAGCGCAACTTTGGCCGCTCCCCGCGCCCGAATTTTGACGAAAACAAGTTCAACCGCGAACACCCGGACGACGAACCGGCAAGCCGCACGGAACGCCGTGGAGGCATCGGAAGCCAGGCACACCTCCGTCGCGACCGCGACAATTTCGCCAACCGTCCGAGCCGATTCGAAGAACGCGCAGAACGCCGCAATTTGAACGACCGCCCCACCTTTGACGACCGTCGCGATTTCAACAGCGAGCGCCGCGGTTTTAATGAAAACCGCGCAGTTCCAGAAGGCGTCGTACCGGCAGTTGGCGATGCCGATGCAGCACCGCAAGTCGCAGTTGGAGGGATCAAGGAAGTTGAAGAACTTTTGAACAAGAGCCCGTTGCAGGTCCACCGCGTGCTCTTTATGCACAAGTCCGGCAACCCGAAGCTCTATGAACTCCAGAAGCTTGCCAAACGCGCCCATGTGCACGTTCAGCAGGTCGATTCCAAGATTCTCGATAGCTACGCCCGCCCGAACCACGGCGTTGTAGCCCTCATGAACGAGAAGGAACTCCTCAACTGGATGGATGTCCGCGAAGAATTCTTCAAGGCCCGTGATACCGGCGAAAAGAAACTTATCGCTGTTGCAACCAACATCGAAGACCCGCGTAACCTTGGCGCTTGCATCCGCAGTTCTCTTGCCCTGGGAGTCGACATTTTGCTCCTCCCCGCGAAGGGCATGTGCGGCATTACACCGAGCGTCGCCCGTACATCTGCAGGCGCCCTCGAAAAGCTCCGCATCTGCCGTCCGGACAATCTCGAAGGAGCCATTGGCGAACTCAAGATGGCCGGTTACCAGATTTTGGGACTCGATGCCGACACCGAAACAAACCTTGCTGGTTTCGACTTTGCAGACCACGTGGTGCTTGCCGTCGGTGGCGAAGACGTGGGCCTCCCCCCGTTCATCAAGAAGCAGTGCGACGCAGTGCTCCGCATCCCGATGAAGCCCGAAGCTCATTCATATAATGCATCAGTAGCCCTCTCACTCGGTCTTTACGAATACGCAAGATTGAGAATAAAAGCATAATTGCCGTTTTTATTCAAAAAGCGCCATTTTCCGTTGAAAATCCGCGTTGTAAAGTTGTAAACAAGAACAACGTGTAAACATAAATAAACGCACCCATTTCCTATGGGTGCATTTATTTTTATAGCTAGCAAAAAAAGGAATGTGGATTGTGCTATGATAAAAAAACTCGCTTTGTCGTGTAGTTTTGCGGCGGGCCTTTCGCTCGCGCAAACATACGATTTACCAATAGTATTCGTTGACACTAAAGGAAGATGCCTAGACAGCAAAGTCACAGAAAAAATTCCGGCCACAATGAAAGTACTGGACGGAAAGACGAATAACGTGGCTGATAGTGCCAAAGGAACACGTTACGATATTGGCATAAAAGTCCGTGGACAATCCTCGGCTTTGTTCCCCAAGCCAGGTTACGGCGTGGAAGTACGTGACGAAAAGGGAGAAGGCAAGGATGTAAGCCTGTTCGGGCTGCCTCCTTCTGACGACTGGGTTTTCCATGGTCCGTATGTTGACAAGAGCTTGGTGCGTAACGCACTTGCACACTGGCTCTTTAGGCAGGCAGGCCATTACAGCCCGCGTAGCAAGCATTTCGACCTGTACATCAACGGGGTCTATCGCGGAGTCTATGTGCTTCTCGAAAAAATCAAGCGTGACAAATACCGCGTCAATGTTAGCAAGCTCAAAGAAACAGATATCAGCGGCGAAGAAGTGACTGGCGGCTATATTTGGGCTTTCGACAAAACGGGAACTAACACGGGTGGCGCAGGCAATGGTCCCATCGAAAAGGAAGGTTTCAGCACCTCCGACGGTTTGAATGTCATTTTGCACTATCCCAAGAAGGAAAACATCAAGAGTGAGCAGGAAGCCTACCTGAAAAAGTACTTGAACGATCTTGAAGGCCTGTTCAAGAACGGCAAGAACGGTCAGGGGTATGAAAAATACGTCGATATGACTTCTGCGCTGGACTACGTGTTGCACGAAGAAGTGACCAACAACGCGGACTCCTACTGGTGCAGTTTCTTCTTGCACAAACCCAAGGACAAGATAGACTCGAACGGAGTCAAGACCGAAGGCAAAGTAACGCTCGGCCCCGCTTGGGATTTCAACCTCGCCATGAGCAACGGCTCCCAGCCTGAAAACGGCGGCGGCCAAGGTGGTCAAGGTGGCTGGAACCAGGGCGGCGGCATGTGGGGCGGCGGATTTGGCGGCGGCATGGGCGGCTTCACCAGTTCGGGCAACGGATGGCAAATTGAAAACAGCATGAAAAGTGGCCAAGGCATGATGGGCAGCTCCTTGAAGGCTCCGAACTGGCTCCTTGGCATGTGGAAGGACAGCCACTACCAAAGCGAACTCAAAAAACGCTGGGCGGAACTTCGCAGCGGCGTGTGGCACACCAAGACCATGGACAAGTATCTGGATTCCATGAAGACGTACCTGAAGAGTGCCGCCGACAGAAACTTCAAACGCTGGCCGAACTTGGGTAAATCTAGCGGTCAGGGCGACAACGATCCAGAGCCAATGAAATTCTGCAACCAAGGCGGTGGCGGCGGCGGCATGTGGAATATGAACATGCCCATGGGCGGCTACAATGCAACAACCTGGGACGGCGAATTCGAACATCTCCGCAAGAAGATGAAAGAAAGAATGGCCTGGATGGACCAGCAACTCGGATTTACCGAACCGGCCCAAGCCATCGTAACAGAACCGATTATCCATGAACCCGATTGGCAAAAGGAAGAAGAAGAAAAGCAAAAGCAAAAGGAAACAATACGAATAAGCAAATTAGGCAGACTATCACCGACAAACTACTTTGAGGTTAATGGCAACATGCTTGAAATTCAAACAGATATCGGTGGAACATTTGCCCTTATCGACCTGAACGGAGCTGTTCTGTACAAGACCCAAATCAAGACCGGGGTAACTACGGTGGAGATTCCGTCCAAGGCAAGGAACAAGCATTGGATAGCAACCCTTAACGGCAAGATGATGAATCGCTAACCAATCCGTAAATTGTGATTACAAAGAGCATCCCTAAACGGGATGCTTTTTTTGAGAAATATTGGCAAATTTCAGCCCATTTGAAAAATGTCAAACTCTCAACACTTTCATCGAGCAACACGCAATAAACATATCCCTCTATTGACAATTCATATAGATTACGATAAGGAGTATTGCCTAAGGAGTATCCGCATGTCAATCAAACCTAAAAAACTACTCTGCGCGCTAATCTACGCAATATCTGTGCCTTTGTTTGCACAGACTTATGACTTACCCATTATTTTCGTTGACACCAAGCAAAAATGCCTTGACAAAAATGTCACCGAAAAAATTCCCGCAACCATGAAGGTTCTTGACGGGAAAACGAACAACGTTGCAGACAGTGCCAAGGGCACTCTCTACGATATCGGCATCAAGGTCAGAGGACAGTCTTCCGCTATGTTCCCGAAGCCCGGCTACAGCGTTGAAGTTCGCGATGAAAAAGGCGAAGGCAAGGACGTCAGCATGTTCAACCTCCCGCCTGCAGACGACTGGGTATTCCATGGTCCTTATGTAGACAAAAGTTTATTACGTAACGCGCTCGCCTACTGGCTCTTTAGACAAGCAGGCCGTTACGCCCCGCGTACCAAGCATTTTGACCTTTACATCAACGGTGTGTACCGTGGCGTGTACGTGATGGTCGAAAAAATCAAACGCGGCAAGTACCGCGTCAACGTGAGCAAGCTTAAAGAAACCGACATCGCAGGCGATAGCCTCACGGGCGGCTACATTTGGGCATTCGACAAGGTCGGCACCAACACGGGTGGCGGCGGTAGCAATAACCAGGGCGGTATTCAGGCCGAAGGTTTCAATACCTCCGATGGTTTGAACGTCATTATGCACTACCCCAAAAAAGCAAACCTCCAAAAGCAACAGGAAGAATACCTGAAAAAGTACTTGAACGATCTTGAAGGTTTGTTCAAGAATGGCGGTAGCGGAAAGGGCTACGACAAGTACGTCGACGTAGGCTCTGCTGTAGACTATGTTTTGCATCAGGAAGTGACGAACAACGCAGACTCCTACTGGTGCAGCTTCTTCTTGCACAAACCCAAGGACAAGGGAGGCAAGAACGGCAAGGAATTTAAAGAAGGCAAAGTCACTCTTGGCCCTCCGTGGGACTTCAACCTCGCTATGAGCAATGGTAGCCAGCCCGAAAATGGTGGTGGCCAAGGCGGCGGTGGCGGCGGCTTTGGCGGTGGATTCGGAGGCGGCTTTGGAAGCTCGGGTACAACCGGCTGGCAAATCGAAAATTCGAGCAAAGCTGGCGGCGGCATGATGGGCATGGGCGGAGGCTCCTTGAAGGCTCCGAACTGGCTCCTCAAAATGTGGAAGGACAACGATTACCAGAAGGAGCTGAAGGAACGTTGGGCAGAACTCCGCAGTGGCGTTTGGCACACCAAGACTTTGGATCTCTACCTCGATTCCATGAAGACGTACCTCAAGAACGCAGCCGACAGAAACTTCAAACGTTGGCCGAACTTGGGCAAATCAAGCGGTCAGAACGATGCGGACCCGCAGCCAATGAAATACTGCAATAGCAGCAGTGGCGGTGGCTTTGGCATGCCTATGGGTGGCTACAATGCAACCACTTGGGATGGCGAAGTGGAACATCTCCGCAAGAAGATGAAAGAAAGAATGCAGTGGATGGACCAACAGCTTGGTTTCAAGGAACCGGCACAGGCCATCGTCACGGAACCGATTATCCACGAACCTGACTGGCAAAATGACGAAAGGGACAATGGCGATACGATTCCGATGAACATCCACATGGATGAGTGGAGCAGACTCTCTCCGACAAACTTCTTTGTTGTCATCGGCAATTACCTCGAAGTCAACACAGATATCGGTGGAACATTCGCCATTATCGATTTGAACGGTGCAGTTTTGTACAAGACACGAGTTGAAAAGGGAAAGACTACTTTGGAAGTTCCTGCCAAGGCAAGAGACAAACATTGGATTGCAACTCTTAATGGCAAGATGCTTTCAAGATAAACTTCTAATTGAATTCCTCACTTAATAGAAATGCCGGCTCACCAATGAGTCGGCATTTTCCTTTTTCTTAAAGGCGCGGATTTACGTGTTCCAGAGCCAAGTGCTGAGGTAACGTTCGCCAGTATCCGGGAGCACTGCGACAATGCGCTTACCCTTGAATTCCGGGCGTTTTGCGACAGTAAGAGCGCATTCGAGAGCGGCACCCGACGAAATCCCGACGAAGATTCCTTCTTCGGCAGCGGCAGCGCGTGCGGCGTTCCCAGCCTTTTCGGTACTCGTGAGGTACACTTCGTCAATCACCTTCGGGTCGTAATTCTTTGGAACAAAGTTTGCACCGATGCCCTGAATCTTGTGCGGCCCTGCATAACCCTTAGAAATCATTGGAGAATCGTCCGGTTCAATTGCGATTACGTAGATGCTCGGATTCTTTTCCTTGAGGAACTTTGCCGTGCCAGAAACAGTTCCACCCGTGCCAGCAGTCGCAATGAACACATCCACCTTGCCATCCGTATCGCGCCAAATTTCTGGACCGGTCGTGAGGTAATGCGCTTCGGGATTTGCCGGATTGTCGAACTGCTGCGGAATAAAACTCCCCGGATTAGCGGCAGCGATTTCGTTCGCCTTTGCGATGCAGCCCGCCATGCCCTTAGCACCTTCGGTAAGCACCACTTCGGCACCGAGCGACTTCAAAAGCATACGGCGTTCCATGCTCATGGAATCCGGCATCGTGAGCACCACCTTGTAGCCCTTGACTGCACCGACATAAGCAAGACCAACGCCTGTGTTACCGCTCGTCGGTTCGATGATAAGCGCACCCGGCTTGAGCTTGCCTTCCTGTTCGGCACGTTCAATCATGTTGAGCGCTACGCGGTCTTTTGCGCTACCGAGCGGGTTGAACATTTCGAGTTTGACATAGACTTCGGCATCGCCCTTGTTGAGCTTGTTGATGCGAACAAGCGGTGTATTGCCAATCGTTTCGAGAATGTTGTTATAAATAGCCATAAAAAAAGTTCTCCGTACTGTACGGAGAACAATCTAGTATTTTTTTGATGTTTTAAGCCCCTCGCCGGAGTTTATCCCGGACGTTTGTTCCGGGACAGGGTGACGAATGATTTTGTCGCAATGGATTCTATCGGATGATACTCACCCTCCAGAACGACAGAATCCGAGAATATATTAATCTAGAACAGCTTGGACAAGAGTCGACTTATTCACGCATAAATTCGCCTGCTGGCCAAGAATCGCTTCGAGCGTGATGCCCGAGAAATTTTTGACGGCACAAGCCATTGCTAAATTCTGCAACGTCAGGAACATTTCCGATGAAGGATAATTATAGAACGAACCCGCCGTCGCTTCGCACTCCGTTCTGAACAAAGTTTCAGCATATTCTTTATACAAAGGCGAATTTAAACCGCCTGACACCATATAAAGTATTACAGAATCAGAGACACTAAGAATCGTATTTTCAAGACGATTTTCCATAGACAAATCAACATTAAGCATTAGCCCTTGTTCTTCGCTATATACACTGACATCGCAACGAGGACGTACATTATACTTTTCTGGAGAAGTTTTAAAAACATACTTCGCCGCACTATAGATGCGCAAATCATTAGTTGCACTTACTACAGATTTTGAGGGATAAGCCATCGCAAGGCTATCCAATACAGCACGCTCATCATCAGAGACATTCAATGTTTCGACATTCGGCTTTATGATAAAAGAACGATTCGCGCTTGTATCGATACCCACAGCAGGCATTGAAGGCAAGTCATGTTGCATAGCGGTCGTATCAATACCAACAGCAATATTGTCACAGGCTTCACGAGATTCTCTCAAGAAATCCGTCACGATTGAATCGAATACAACCTCAGCAACAGGACCTTTTGTTTCGCAATCTTGTCCATTACTGCAAACTGTTACTGAATCAGTCTTTGACAAATAACAAAATGCTTTAAATCTGCCTTTATTGCAAGCACCTTCAGGATGGCGCTCAGAATCAACGATAATTCCAGAAGCGCATGAGTTTTTAAACTTATCATAAATACTATCACAAGCATCGTCAAAGCCTGATATCATCATCGACTTTACAAACATATGAGCATAGTCAACATTGAACCGAGCTAGATAACTCCTATACCCAGCAGAGCACTGAGCTTCGGCACCAAATTCTTCGCCATAGACGGAGGCCTCGCCATGAGTAAGAGCCATTACCTGCGTTGGTTTTGTCGTAAATTCAATAAAATATTCTCCAACATTCGAGCTACTGCTAGAAATTGAACTCGATGAAACCACCGAAGAACTGCTATTGTTTGCACCATCCGACGAGCTACTGTTATTCGCCATGGTACTCGGCTCAATCGCAGCACCACTCACCGAGTCATCGGAACAAGCAGCCAAGGCAAGGAGCCCTGCCGCCATAGTGAATTTAATTACGTTATTCATGGGATTCCTCCTCGACCTTTTTTGTTAAAGGGAACAACTGAAGATTCAGTCGATAAACTTGATTGAGATTTTCATATTCCGCCGCGATACTCACCGCCTTTCGGATAAACACATCCATTTCCTGCGAAATGCGGGCGTAAGCCTCTTCGCAAAGTCCAAGTGTTACACCCGTAATATGGCGTTCTTCCGAAGGA
This sequence comes from Fibrobacter sp. UWB11, assembly GCF_900143015.1. Lineage (NCBI taxonomy): Bacteria > Pseudomonadati > Fibrobacterota > Fibrobacteria > Fibrobacterales > Fibrobacteraceae > Fibrobacter > Fibrobacter sp. UWB11. The sequence continues at coordinate 2,067,029 of NZ_FSRT01000001.1, forward strand.
AACTTGTCTATAGCCATTCTTGCAAGCGAAGCCATTTCCTTGTGCATCGCACGAATCGCAATAGGCACTGACTCCTTGGAACCGATTACCGTCTTTTCGGTTTGCACGTATGTATGTTCCGCCTCGCGCTTGAGAAAACCCGTCTGCACGAGGAACGCAAGCGAATCACGCACCTGTTCTGCAGAAATCACCTGATGGCAAGTTTTCGCCATTTCCAGCGGACGCTTTCCGGGCATCATCGGAGCAAGTTCGCGAATCGTCGGATTTTTCCAAGAATCGTAAAATCGAAATGCTTCGGCATCGACAACACGCACTTTGTGTTCCCGCGCAATCTTCTGCATTTCAAGGAGCGCCTCTTTTTTCACAGAGTCTTTCGTGGCATTGCCGAACTTGACCATTTGCGTGAAATACGCAAACTCGTGCCCCACAAGCCCCATCGCATGCGCGACTTGATCCATCTTGACGAGACTCAAGCTGCTCTTACCTTCGCAAACAAGCTTTAGGTAAACCGGCGACTTGAATCCCGCCAATTTGGAAAATTCCCGCCACGAGAACGCGCTCGTCCTTTTACGCTCTTCGTAAAAGTCCTGCATGTACAGGCGGTAATCCTTATATTCTGTTATCGGTTTCATGTTAGTGATTAGTGGTTGGTGGTTAGTAAACAGGATTCAATCCCGAGCTTTACATGAATAAATTTAGATTTTCAACGGAACACACGCAATACAAAAATGATACAAAATTAAAGATTTTTACAAAAATACGGCTATTTTTTATGAATATTTTCATTTTTAAAAACCAAAAGATACACTTCGTATCATTTGACGAAAAACCGCAAAGAAACAGAATACAGGATATTTTTCCATAGTATCCGAAAACAACCGCAATTATCCGCAAAAAAGAGGTATATTAGAAACAAAACCTATCAAATAAGGGAGTTTTTATGGCAAACAAATACGCAGGAACCCAAACCGAAAAGAACCTTGAAGCAGCATTCGCCGGCGAATCGCAGGCTCGCAACAAGTACACCTACTTTGCAAGCCGCGCCAAAAAGGACGGATTCGAACAGATCGCAGCCTTGTTCCAGAAGACAGCTGACAACGAAAAAGAACACGCTAAGCTTTGGTTCAAGGAACTCGAAGGCATCGGTGATACCGCCCAGAACCTGAAAGCTGCCGCTGATGGCGAAAACTACGAATGGACCGACATGTACGAAGGCTTCGCGAAGACCGCTGAAGAAGAAGGCTTCACCGCTCTCGCCGCCAAGTTCCGCAAAGTCGCCGCCATCGAAAAGATGCACGAAGAACGCTACCGCAAGCTCCTCCAGAACGTAGAAACGGCTAAGGTATTCGAAAAGAGCGAAGTCAAGGTTTGGGAATGTCGCAACTGCGGACACATCGTTGTGGGCACCAAGGCCCCGGAAGTCTGCCCCGTCTGCGCCCACCCGCAGGCATACTTTGAAGTACATGAGGAAAACTTCTAATCATTAAATCTGTTTGAGATAGAAAGCCGCCAACTTAACGTTGGCGGTATTTTTTTTTGCAGAAAGAGCGACACACCTCTCCCATTCGTCATTCAGAGGGGCAAAGCCCCGAAGAATCCAGTTACAAATCTTATAACGACACTATTCGCTTATATTGGCGGGATAAATTTGCATTTGGCGGATTAAATGGCGGATTAAATGGCGGATTAAATGGCGGGATAAAACAACAAGTGGCGGGATATTTTTTCGCAACAGCATTCTTTCGAGAATCCTTGTTTCCAAGAATCTACTATTTAGCGAATACGAGATGCTATAGAATTTAATTCTGAACGCAAACAATCTATACTTGAAGAAATATTTTTCAAATTACGATTAAGTCTATCACCATGAGACCTAATCTCATTAAATTGTAATAAATTTTCAAAGCATTCAGTGCGACCATTAAATTCAAATTGGAACCGAGCGATCAATGGCGTTTTTAAAGCAAGAACATGTTTATAATCTAGATTTTTATCGCCAAGAGGAATAAAAAATTCAACGCCTGCAGGAATCAACGCAAACGATACAGAGGCTTCCAATTTTTGTTTTAAATGAATAAGAGCTTGTTTTTCATTTGAATTTTCATCAAAAGAAATTGTAGTCGAAAATTTTCGGCATGTTGATTTTCCAATATTCTTTATTACCAAATATAGACCACTTTGAATATCTATATAGGCATTAATATAAGGCCGAATATCCTTGTTGATTTGTTCCTCTAAAAGTTTTACCTGATTAGCTTGTTCTTTCGCAGCCGCTTCTTGAGCTTCCGCTTGACGTTTTAGTTCTTCGCGTGTTAATTTCAGTTCCTCTCGTTGCAACTCAAGATCTTTTCTCTGCAAATGAATTGTGTAAATCAACCCACCAAAAGCCAGTAACGAAACAAGGGCATTAAAACTACCGAAAAAATCTCCATACTGTCCTAATTTTTCGAAATCAACACCACATAACTTAACTAAAAATAGGGGTAGCAAGAATGCGATAAAAACGACCGCAAGAGATATAGAAAAAATCTTTTTTTTCATAATTTAAAATTTATCAATCTATTTATGCGACGAATATTTATTCCTATTTTCCGCCACATTCTTGTACATCGACAAATCATCAACTTCTTCAGCTTCGTGCAGAATCATATTGCTGTCGCTGAGATCGATTATATTTTCCGACTTAGGCGTTTCTGCATCATCATCAAAGCCGCAGATTCCGAAGTATTTGTCAAAGAATCCCTTGAGCAAGGCGAAAATGCGGTTCTTTAATTCACTGAGATTTTCAGCAGTTTCGGTTTTCTTTGCGAAAAGACTCTTTTTCGGCATTAGGGCGGGGAGGCCTGTTCCGATATCGCTCATAGTGCCGTCGTGGAAGGCGTCGGCAAGGAATTGGCGGGTCTTTTCGTCGTTCAACTTATTTTCCTGAATGAGCTTGTCCAGGTCGGCATCACGCTGCTCGCGAACGAAAGCTCGCCAATCCTTATCCACATTGGTTTTGGTATTGACGCGAGCGATAAATGCTTCGATAAGTTCTTTCTTGCTGCGAAGTTCAATGGATCCGTTGACGGCCTTGTTGATTTCGCCAAGAATTGTTTTGTCTTTGCAGTTGCCCTTATGGTACTTTGCGACGAGTTCCAAGATGTAATCAATGGTGATGTCCACCTGTTTGATAAGCTCAATTTCGAATTCAACATCGTCCTTGATGCTTTCTTTCTCGCCCTTTTCCTTGGTGTACTTTTCGTAGAGCCGTAAGTATTCGCCTTGATAATCTTGCAAGGCTCTTGCTGAGAATTCGTCGTCCTTGAATTCGTCAAAGCAGCTAAGAATGTTCCTGAGGCGGAGCAATGCTCCGTACAACTGGATAAATTCCTTTTCCTTCTTTTCGCCGAGGATTTCTCCGCTTTTGAGGAGTTCTAGCGGGAATTTGCTTTCAAGTTCGGCGACGATTTCGAGGTAGCCCTTTACGTGCTTGCCCTTTTCGGTATAGCCTTCGTAATAGTCCTTGAATGTTTTCAAGAGGACTACGCCGCCGGCGTCTTTATCGCCGAATAGAGCGATTGCATCGTCTGTCTCTTTTTGCAGGGAACGGAAGCAAATGATGTTTCCGAATGTCTTGACGGAATTGAGAATACGATTTGTACGAGAATAGGCTTGCAAAAGACCGTGTTGACGAAGATTCTTATCAACCCACAGCGTGTTAAGCGTAGTTGCGTCAAAGCCAGTAAGGAACATGTTTACGACGATAAGCAAGTCGACTTGCCTCGTCTTCATCTTTTCCGACAAATCCTTGTAGTAGTTGTCGAATTTGTCGCCACCCTTTCTCGCATCATCTTTCTTTGCGACAACCTTAGCGTTCTTGTTCTTTCCACTAAAATTGGTCTTGAAAGTCTTGTCGTAATCGAAGATTGCGGATTCCAGAAAGTCGCGGGAACTCTGGTCCAGCTCCATTGTGTCAAAGTCTTCTTCTGCTAAAAGACCTGAGTCTTCTTCGTTTGGTGCATAGCTGAAGATGGTTGCTATGGTAAGCCCAGCGCCGGGTTCGCCTGCTTTGCGCTCTGCGATTTGCTTCTTGAACTCATTATAATAGAGTTTTGCAGCAGGAATCGAAGCCGTCGCAAAGATGGAATTAAAACCGTTTTGACGTTTGCCTTCCAATGCGTAAGTTTCATTACGTTTGGTCTTCTGGTCAAAATGATCCAGTACATACTTGACAACTTCACTAATACGCTTTTCATCAAGCAGAGTTTTTTCGGTTTCAATAGCAGAAACTTGCTTGTCGGCGCGCCCCTTCTTAGCCTTGATTGTATTGATGTAATCGATGCGGAAGGGCAAAACGTTGCCATCGTTGATGGCGTTAACGATTGTATAGTGGTGGAGCTTGTCACCGAAGGCTTGCTGTGTCGTTCTTAAAAGCGGAGATTTCCCACTTCCAGAATTTTGCGGGAAAATAGGTGTGCCAGTAAAACCAAAAATGTGGTAATTCTTGAATGTCTTTGTAATGCGTTGGTGCAGTTCGCCAAAATGGCTTCTATGGCATTCATCAAAAATCAGGACGACATGTTTGTTATAGATTTCATGTGCCTTGTTTTGCTTAATAAAGCATCCAAGTTTTTGAATCGTTGTAACGATAATCTTGTATTCCTGGAAGCCGCCTTTTTCGTTCCTGTTTTCAAGTTGCCGCGTAAGCACTGCAGTAGACTTGTTTCCGTTTGCAGCGCCCTTCTGGAATTTGTCGTATTCGCGCATTGTCTGGTAGTCCAGATCTTGCCTGTCAACGACGAAAAGGACCTTGTCAATGAATGGTAAGTCCTTGGCGAGAAGGGCAGTCTTGAAACTGGTGAGCGTTTTGCCGGAACCAGTTGTATGCCAAATGTAACCGCCTGCATCAACCGAGCCCATCTTCTTATATGTATTTGCAACTTGGAGTCGTTCTAGAATGCGTTCGGCTGCGGTAATTTGATAGGGGCGCATCACCATGAGCATTCTTTTTTCGGTAAAGATGCAGTACTTGGTGAGAACGTTTAAAAGAGTGTGCTTTGCGAAGAATGTCGCCGTGAAGTCAACAAGGTCGCGGATATTTTTGTTGTTTCCGTCAGACCAGTAGCTGGTGAACTCGAAACTATTACTCGTTTTCACTTCGCCTTTTCTGCCGGCAATTTCTTTCAAGTGCCCGTCGCGGGTTGTGTTTGAGTAATATTTGGTTTCGGTTCCGTTGGAAATAACAAATATTTGGATGTACTGGAAAAGCCCAGTTCCTGCCCAGAAACTGTCTCTCTGATAACGGTTAATCTGATTGAACGCTTCCTTGATGGAAATTCCGCGCCTTTTGAGTTCTATGTGAACTAGTGGGAACCCGTTCACAAGAATTGTTACGTCGTAGCGGTTATCGTGCTTTGCGCCTTGCTCTTCACCAATGACGTATTGGTTAATGACTTGAAGACTGTTGTTGTGAACATTCTTTTTGTCGATAAGGGTGATGTTTTTAGAACGACCGTGGTCATCCTTGAATGTCTTTACATGGTCTTCTTGAATGGTGGCGGTCTTTTCTACGCTTCCTTGGTTGCCGTTGGCGAGTTCTTGGTTATAGAATCGCTTCCATTCTTCGTCACTAAACTTGTAGTGGTTCAGGATTTCAATTTTAGTACGAAGGTTTGCGATTAAATCAGCGTCGGATTTGATTTTTAAATACTCGTAGCCCTGTGCTTGCAACTGCTTGATGAATTCACGTTCAAGATCGGCCTCGCTCTGATAGGCATTAGACTTTGAACGAATCGGTCGGTATTCGGCAACGACTGTGGATTCACTGGTTTGGGCTATTGTGTTATACATGCTTATTTTTTTTCAATTCTTGTAGGACATAAGTATCAAACCATGCAGGGACTTCGTCACAAGATTGTTCAATCTTGATTTGTCCATTACGACATTCAGCAAAATTCAAATAGGCTCGATTAGGAGCCGATTCGGAGTTGTCAAAGAAATAGACCCTATCAGCAACTTTCAGTGCGGGATAAAGGTTTTGCAATGATTTTTTATACCTATCTTTGACCTTGCTCTTAGGAACCCGGTGTCCACCTTGCTTAACCCGGCTTTTTACACGTTCCCAATTAATTTTGGAACTTTTGGTAGAAACAAAATACAGGTAAACCTTGAAACCCTTGTTCTTGGCAATTTGCATCAATTCAATTTTAGACTGGTGGGAAAAGACGGTTTCATAAAAAAATGTCCCATCTGTACCCAACATTTTCATTGTTAAGTAATCAACAAGATATGCGGCAACAGTATTGATTGTTTTATAGCTTTTGCGGCCCTTCCAAATAAAAGTGCTGTTAGTGAATGCAATTTTTTCTTGTAAATAATTTAAACTGATGTTGTTGTTTGGACGGGTATTAGCCTTTGCGGATTGCAAAAATTCTGCGATGCTACACGAAATAGGCCAAGTATTGATATTAAAACCTTTATTGCCAAGATCTTTGGCGATTTTATCTGCATTGACATCGAGTCTCTCGGAAAAAAACTTGTTTTTCACCAAATAATCGTATAAACTCGATTTGCCTGAACCATTTGGCCCTGCAAAAACTCTAAAACGTTTTGTGCTCATATAATAGAAAAGACCTTTTTTTCTGGTTTGACCGAACGTTTGACTTTTCCAATGCGTTTTTTTGTTTTATCTGGGAACATCATGTAAATATCGTTCCCTACAGTAAAACAAACTGGGCTTCCACTTGAAAGGGCTTTTTTATAGGCTATAAAACCAGCCCTAGAATACATCGGCTGGCGTTCCACTATTGTAGATGATTCTTTTATTATTTTTTTCGTTGTAGAAACCATGGTGTACCTTTTTTGTATCAGGGTTGAATTCCGTCAATCTGTCTGTAAAAAATATATTATTCTTTGAGAGATAAACTCTTTTTTTCTTCGATGCTACCCAATTTAGTGCTATTTATCCATTTTTGGGGATGTTAGCAACATATCTCTATAGAATTCATATTGCTTCTTTCTGGCCTCGATTTCGGCGGGTATTCCCTGTGAAATATCGTTGACAAGCGTGTCAAATCGGTCGAGAATGGCAACGATGCGCTCCTGTTCGGCAAGTGAGGGAATAGGAACAATGATATTTGCTAGCGAGTCTGGGGTGACTTCGATAACCTTGGTTCCATGAGCAAGTTTTCTTTTCTGTTCAAAGGACATTGATGTGTGGAAATAATAGGACAGATATTTCGCATTTTGATTGTGGTGTATTATTGCGGAATGTCCGCTGATGGCGATTTTCTCATTACCAACCCATGCAACGCATTTGCAAACATCTTCAACATTCTCGCTAGTAACGGCCATCACGATATCATTTGGTTCTGCATATTTTTGTTTTGCGGCAGCAGTTTCACTAATGAAGGTGAATGTTTTGTCTGCATACAAACCGTACTTGGTATAAATTTGTCCATAATGAATGCAGGGGACACCGGATTCGGAGAAATCTTTTTTCTGGAAGTTTCCTCCGCGAATAATAGTTGCTATGTCGCCTAGTTTCAGAGTCACGCAGCCAAAGACATACTGGAATAGCTTGACTTCGTCTTCGAAACGGACGCTTGGTAAACTATTGTTTACCTGGGGGGGGTAAATGCTAGCAATCGATCACGATAATATTCATATTGCTTCTTTCTTGCTTCAATTTCCGCAGGAAGGCCGATTTTTAGATCGTTACATACAGCATCAAAGTTGTCGAGAACATTGACAATTCTCTTTTGAACATCAATAGACGGAATGGGAAGTTTATACTCTGCAATGGTTGCGCCAGTTAAAGATGCTCTTGTGGTAAATCCACAATTCTTTGTAACATAGGTTCTAAAGGAAAATGTGTCAAAACAATATGCGCAATATTCGGGTAATAATTTATCTGTTTTCGGCGTTGCTCTAATAGAAAAACCGTTGAAAACACAGTCGCCAATATCATCAAGCATGACGGATGCGTGTCCTACATCTTCCGCTGTTTCTGATGTTCGTGTGAAAAGAACGTCGCCTCTACCAACATGAAGTTTTTGCTTTTCTTCATCAGTGCATTCGACAAGAGATTTTATATCTGACTTGTGCAGAAATCTGTGGTTGAACACGTCACTAAAGCTTATAAAGTGAGTTCCTCGCCCAAAAATTCCTTTCCTTTGGAAAGTCCATTTTTAAACTCAAATAAATCTCCAAGAGGTATAGAATCAACATCAGTCTTGAATGTCAGCATCATGTCGCGGTAAAATTCATACTGTTTCTTGCGAGCTGTTAGCTCCGCTGTTAGCTCCGTAAACTTATCTAGTATATGTACTATTTCTTCTTGGATTTCTAAAGGAGGAACAGGAATGATTAGTTTTTCAACAACGCATGAATCTAGTGTAGGAATTCCTGCTTTTCGAACGCGAGACTTTAGAAAACCTTCTTGGCAAAGAATTGCGTAGTACAGATAGCGACTATTGTTTTCTGAAGATTCAAGAGTAAAACATCCATCTGAAGACCAGAACGCTTTATCGCAAAAGCCAACTGTTCCTGCTGATGCGCCGACATTTATAATCATTACGGAATTTGCAGGACGATTCGCTTCAGAATAAAAACCTAATGGCTCTAATCCTCCGTGAAATACAGGAAATGGGGCGTTTAAAGACAATTGGTTTTTTGTTAATCTGCGCCCACGCAAAACCTTTGTAAAGGAAATCAAAGGCTTATACTCAACCCCGTTCGGGCAAAACTTCTTAATCATCTCATCAATTTTGCTCATTTTGCACCTGCCTTACTTTCCCCATGTTTGCTGATGATTTTGTTTTTTACATCAGTCACCAAAACCCCTTTATAAGTAAAGTAGGCTGGCCCTTGGCAGGTTTTCCATTCTTTTCCGGTTCGATTTGACATCAATTGCTTTGCAAGTTTACTTAATGAGATTTCTTTACCCTTATATTCAACATTAGAATTTGATAGAGTTTTCACCTGAACGGATTCATCGTATTTAAATTTTAGAATACTTCCGACTGGAATCCCTATTTTTTGAAAATCGAATCGCTTTTTATTTTCGGGCGTCCCTTTTTTGCTTTCAACGGCAATGCTATTGCATTTTTTTGAACTAATCTTGCCTTTAATATCTTTTAAAACAATTCCATTATAAGTGAAATAAGCTGGCCCTTGGTAACCCTTCCATTTTTTCCCAGTTCGCTCTACCATCAATTTTTCAGCAAGCCTGCTTAGTGATAGACTCTCGCCTTTATATTCAACATTAGAGTCGGATAAAATTTTTGCCTGAATAGAGCTGTCGTACTTGAACTTTATGAATGTTCCGACCGGAATACCATATTTTTTAAAATTAAAACGCTTGGTCGAATTAATTGCACCATTATGTTCTTCATTTTCTGAGTCTATGTCTTCCAGTATTTCATCAGTTGTCCAACTTTCATTTTTCCATAATTTTTTTGTTGTATTAGTAATTTCTGCGATTTTTTTGAAGATATTCCATGCCTGTTCGGGAGACATCTCATAAAACTCTCTTTTCCGCAAATGACCATTTATCTTATCTGATACATGGAGTTTATCGGTGCATGTGTCAATGAGATCATGAAGCATCTTGTCCGAATTGTTTGTGTCTGTTTGGTACGTTCCATATATGCGAAAAGCTTTAGGAGTCCATGTTGAAGCGTTCGCTGTAGCTAGTCTTTTTTGAGGATCTTCAGCTTCGCCTATTTTTACATATTTGGGGAAAGATGGATTTGTGAAAATGTATATGTATTTTTTTGCCATTTTCTATTTCTCCAAATCGGCGATAATCTTGTTGATTGCCTTGCGTAATTCGTCTTCGTGCTTGACAATCTCCGCAATTTCCTTGTTTAGCTGAACGATGTCCACCTTTTCGCGAGTATCCTTTTGCTCCACATAGGTCGAAACAGAAAGGTTGTAATCCTGTTCGGCCACATCGTCGATAGCTACCAATTTCGCAATGTGCTTCTTGTTTTTGCGCTCCGCCCAGTTGTTTTCGATATTCTGGATGTTGTCGTCTGTCAACTTGTTGGAATTTGTGACCTTGATGCATTCGGCGCTTGCGTCAAGGAACAAAATCTTGTTATCGGCCTTGTTCTTCTTCAGAACCATAATGCATGTTGCAATACTTGTTCCAAAGAACAGATTGTCGGGCAACTGGATAACGCAATCAACGAAGTTATTATCTACAAGATACTGGCGAATCTTTTGCTCAGCTCCACCGCGATACATAATGCCCGGGAAACACACCACTGCGGCGGTACCATCGGTAGAAAGCCATTTGAGAATATGCATTACAAATGCAAGGTCCGCTTTCGATTTCGGCGCAAGAACGCCTGCGGGCGCATAACGCGGGTCGTTAATCAAAGTCGCATCGCTATCGCCAGCCCACTTGATGGAATATGGCGGATTGGAAACAATCGCTTCAAAGGGCTCGTCATCCCAATGTTTCGGATCTGTAAGCGTGTCGCCAAGTGCGATATCAAACTTGTCGTAGCCTACATCATGCAAGAACATGTTAATTCGGCAAAGGTTGTAGGTCGTGATATTGATTTCTTGACCGAAGAATCCCTGACGCACGCCGTTAGGTCCAAGAATCTTGCGCGCTTTGAGCAGCAAAGAGCCTGAGCCACTTGCCGGGTCATAAATCTTTTTGATGTTCTTTTTGCCATGAACAGCGATTCTCACAAGTAGTTCAGAAACTTCTTGCGGCGTAAAGTATTCGCCACCCGACTTGCCTGCGTTGCTGGCATACATGCCCATTAAAAATTCGTAAGCGTCACCGAAAGCATCGATAGTGTTGTCTTGGTAGTTGCCCAAATTCATTTGAGCAACACCATTCATCAACTTAACGAGTTTGTCGCATTTCTGAGCGACAGTCTTGCCCAACTTATTGCTGTTAACATCAAAGTCGTCAAAAAGACCTGAAAAGTTTTCTTCAGAATCACTTCCTTTTGCAGAATTTTCAACGTACTTGAAAACGCTTTCCAGGGTCATGTTTAGGTTTTCATCTTCTGCAGCCTTTTTCAGAACATTGCAGAAAAGCTGGCTCGGAAGCATGAAGAACCCCTTCTCGCTGACCATGTCGTCCTTGATCTGCTTCGCTTCCTTGTCGGAAATGTCGGCGTAGTCAAAGTCCTTCTCGCCGGCTTCCCACTGGTACTGGTTGATGTAATTCGTCAGATTTTCGGAAATGTAGCGGTAAAAGAGCATTCCCAGCACATACTGCTTGAAATCCCAACCATCAACTGAGCCACGAAGATCGTTTGCGATGTTCCAGATGGTGCGGTGCAGCTCCGCCCGTTCAATCTCTTTCTTGTTGTCGGCCATTTTGAACCTATAGGAGGGGTTTTAAGGAAAATATAAACAAAAAAGGTGAGGCGGAAATTGTCGAAAATCGGCGATTTGTTGTTTTTTTGAAAAAAAGTAAAAAATAAAAAACTTTTTGATATAATTTGTTTATAATATGGTTGTGGTTTATAAGGGCGCATGGCTGGAGAATGCTTCACTTCGCGATGCGATTTGTTTTTTGAGGCAAAGCGCCTTTACTAGGGATGGTTATTCTGGTAGGGGTATAGAGGAAAAAATGGATAATTTAAGTAAATTTTACACAAATGTGAAAAATAGCATCACGTTTCCTATAAAAAAAGACATTGATGATTATGCATGTGGTTTGACTAAGGATCCAAAAGTCTTTGGAAATAGTGTTTGGCCTTTGATTTTTTTTAGGGCCACATCTCCTGCCATTTTAGAAGAAATTAAAGATTATTTTGACGAAAAAATTATCCAATCTAGGCTTGATTACGATACCGACGATTATCATTTGCATCTTGCCTTTATTTATTTTACTCAAAAAAACTACAGTGGGTGCTTGGTAGAGCTAGAAAAGATAACGACAGGGATTTTACATCAACAGATATCAAAATGGGCAACTTTTTCTGGATATCTTACAAGGGCGGAAACATTATTTCCGTCAAAAAACCTTACGAGCAAAACAGGCTCTCTTTCGCTGAATCATACGGATGCAAATGTTATTCTTTTGTATAAATGGGGATATACGTATCAATTTTTAGATGATCTCCCCTTGTCGGATACGGCTTATCACGAATGTTTAAATATAATTCAATTTACTGCAAAAAATTTTGAAAAGGAACTGTCTCAATTATGTGTTCGTAAGGGTGTTCCAACAGGAATGATAAGTCAAATGATTCAAAATCTACAACCCAATTATTCAGGGATGGGGAGTGTGGAAAATGATATGAATAATAGTGTCGGTGGTGCGCGAAATATTGATAGTGCAAGTGGTTTTATGGCGAATTTGACAACTTTAAAGAATACAGTTGTTGGATATGGTAGCGATGATAACAAAAAATATGGTGGGATTTTATTTCTTTGCAGGCACATAAGAAACAAGTGTTCTCATGAATCTACGTTAACGACCAAGTTTTTTAATAACAGAGATGAATTTACAGAATTAATGTCAATATTGCATGAGGGATTGTTGCTTGTGTCACAAGTAATGTAGCCAACGTAGATGAAAGAATGTCGATGAGTCAATTACCTTGCTATAAATCTTCAAGTTTTAATGTTTCCTGTATTGAGCAAAAAAAATGGAGATTTTTCTGTTTGCTTTTTTTGTTTGGCAGATGTAGAAAAATTGGAAAGATTAAAAAATTTTGAAGAATAAAAAGATAAATAAAAAAAAATTTGAAAGAAAAACAGGACGGGAAAACATGAATAGAAATTTACATTGTATAATATTTAAAGAACTTTGTGAAACTGTTTATGTAGATGAACCGTGTTTTACAAATCATCCTTGTCTAGACGCTTGTAGAGGTGTCGCTAATTTAAGGAGTAGAAAATGGGAAAAATGTATATCAGCCCATCAAAAGCTACCTCGAGTTGTTCTTGTTTTAGAGTCTCCACACAAACATGAATATAATCAATCTACAAAGAGGGCGATTCGCCCAGCAAATGGTCCTACAGGAGACTCTATCGATAACGATATAATAAATTTGTTGATTGAAGCATATCATAACCAAAAGCCTTCTAAAAACCTTCCTCCTAAAGTTTTATTGGATGTTGTTGAAGCTGTTTCTTATCAGTGTAGTAATAACAAAGATCCCATAAAACAAAAAGAACGAAACGAATTGTTTAGGAAAGTTTGGAATGAATTTGGAAAAGATGATTTTGAAAAAAGAATGAGAAAACTAAGCCCGTTTGCAGTAATTAACGCTTGCACGGGTTGTGCAAAAAATATCAGGTCTTATATTAATCGTCGTAAACGAGTAAAAGGAAATCGCCAAAATCCTAAATATTTGAAAGCGTTAAATGTTTTGGTACAAATATCTTTGGATGCTATTTGGGAATTAAATCCAAATGTTGATTTACTTTTTTCTTCGCATCCTTCTAGCTCGCATTTTAAAAGTAAGGGTCTTTTTTTTAGATAGACATATGTTGAATGAAGTGATATGTTTTGAGGGGAGGGAGCCATTAGACGAAAGGATAGCCACGGAACAAGTCCGGGGCAAGTTCCAAACTCAGCGTAACGGGGCTGAAGACAGGGGGAAACCTCCCCCTCTTGCACCTCAAAATGTCCCTCAAAATGTCCCCCAAAATGTCCCTCTAAACGGCACATTAAATGGCATATTTAGCGATACATTAAAATTGTAAAATTCGCATAAAGGCACGAATAATAGTGAAAAAGAAACTTAATGAACCGTTACAATGGCAGATTATTTGGCACATTAAATGTCCTTTAAAAAGTCCCTTTTAGTGTCCCTTAAAACAAAATTTTTTCTCCAACTATCCAGAATTTCCAGATAGCTCAAAAAAGTTTGAAACGGCGGAGTATTTGGTGGGAAAAAACTTGGAAAAATTAATGAAATTTATGAAAAAAAAATTGGAGGTCGCAATTTGCGTCCTTAAACACGCACTTAGCATTCTCAGCATTCAGGTTTTTAAGGGCAAACCCCTTAGGCGAAGTTTCAACAAGCACTTCATTTATACACATCAACTTCGTAGTGTGCTTTTTTAGTTCCAACTTTGGAGCCATTGACTCGGAATGGCTTAGCAGAGTGAATTTCGGGGCGAATTCGCTGTATCACTAGAACTCTAGATGATTCATCGGGGGCTTTTTCCGTTACAGCAATGGAATCTGTAGAAACAGTGAAGTTGTCGAAACGGATATAGCAGTCGTGCGTTGGCGACCAATCGGCAGTACTTCCGCCGTGGAATGTAGAGAGATAAAATTTATCCACATGCAGCGTATCGTAGTCGCGGAGGCGCAATGTATCTACATCTAGCGCAAGTTCGCCATCGAGCCACGCCTGCACGCGACCATTCTTATCACCTTTTCCGGGAGCCGACACAGTGTTCATCGAGACTTTATTGACAATGCGGTGCCATTTGCCAATCGCGAATTGCGCCTGAGGAACCGTTCCGTCCAAGTCCCACTTGAAATCATCACCGTATTCAGAATGTTGCCCCATAAAGTAAATCAGCTGGACAGCGTTCCCGCCCTTGCGCCACATGATACGGGCACTCCAGCCGTCGCCCGTTTCGGGCAAGGCGTTTCCCGTATAGCACTTGCCACCGCAAAGCCCTGGAAGTTTTCCGCCCAATTGGAATTCAAAACCCTCCTCAAAGAAAATATCGTACGCGCTCCACATCGTATCGGCAACTCGTTCGAGAGGCTGTATGATTTGAGCGGCACAAGCGGGCGTATCATTATCATTCGGACCAACGCAGCCCTTGGGATACTTGAGTTGCAACACATTGCCGTGTTCTTCGCCATCATAGACGATTTTAGAATTTTGGCCACCATTCTTATCCATGGCGTACCACCAGCTTTTATCCATGGTGTCGCGCTTGAAATCTTCCTTAGCCTCCGCATTGCCATAAACGCCGACCTCATGATTTTCGAAGTTGACAAACGAGACCGTATCAGACACGGCTTGAGCAAAAGCGGCAGAAGCGCAAAATAAGATATGTAAAAATCCGAAACGCATATTGGCAAACTTCCGATTATAGACTTGATGGCAAATTAAGTCCGTCATAGCATAATGCGACAGCACCTTCCAATATACATAAAAAACAGATTATATTTCTATTATGCACGTCACACAATTCCTCCCCCGCTGTTTTTCGTTTGCGCTCGCATTGGGCGGTTTTGGGGTGTGTGCGGCTGCGAATTTGGACGGAGTTTTTGACGCAGGTTGGACGACAGCATACCAATCAGCGGATTCGCTTACGCATATGCACCAAAGATTGCATGAGCTCGGCATGGAACAGGTCGTATTGCAATATGCGGCGGTCGAAAAAACGCACTTGTATTACCCCTCGCAGCTAGACTTTTTGCAGAACACGCAATACAAGAACAACCAGCTTTTCCCCAAAAGCATCGATGCGGCAAAGGCAGCCGGGAACAAGATTTGGCTCGGACTTTATTACGATGGAGAAAATTGGTACATTCCACCGACGATATCGCAACTCGATACACTGGCAGCGAGAAATATAAAAGTGCTCGACGAACTGCACGCTCTTTATGGAAACGAAACTGTAATTGAAGGGGTTTATATTCCGCAAGAAATTGCGCGCTATTATTGGGATGGGCTCAGAGCAGATGCGACCGCGGCAGCACTCGCAACGCACTTTTTGATTCCGGTCACGCGAGCTGTACAAGCTAAAGGTTGGAAAGTCATGACCGCTCCGTTTTACAACCAGAATTTGGAAACGCCCGAAAAACTACAAGCATTTTTCGAATCGCTTTTTGCCACAGGTTTCAAGCCGGATATCATCGCCGTGCAAGAGGGCGTTGGGGCAAGCGATGCAGGCAAAGCTCACGCAAGCACTGCAACCGTTGGCAACTACGAGCGGGCGGTCGCCAAAGTTTGTTCGCAATACGGGATTGAATTTTGGGTTGATATGGAACTGTTCCGCACGGACGATTTACACACGCTTGCCGATAGCGCAAGACTTTCGGCGCAATTGGATACTGCACTCGCGGCGGGAGCGTCAAAGGTTATTGCTTACGACTTAGCCGTTCTCGGAAATGCAGGTTTAGATTCACTTGAAAAATGGTTCCCGCGAGACACATCGCAAGCAACTCCAATTAAAGAGCGCCGCGCACAAAGAAAGACGCAAAAGTACGGCAATCTGTACAATAAAGAAATCCGCTATTACAAGCTGAACGGTGCAAGAGTAAAGACAAGCGAATAATTTATTATTATTTTCAAATAAAAAAGGAGAATTATGAAAAAATTTATCTTATTCATCACATTTACCTTCGCCCTCTTCTTTGCGGGTTGTGCAGGATCCAGCAGCAGTAATCCTTCATACACAAACTATCGTTTCTTGACAGGTAATCTGTACCTCCATACCGAAATTCCAGTACCCACAGAAATTGATCTTAAATTCATCAACAAAAATCACGATTACAAATACGCAAAACCGATTTACACCTATGAAAGAAGCCTCTCCGCTTTTTCATTTATCAAAGACGATGTCATTACAAGAATTAGGGCAATGGCCCCAAGGTTTATGAAAGCCGATACAAACTTTCACCCTGCTGAAAACTTGAGCGATTCAGAGTATATCGACTTTTATATCAAATACGTTCTTACACATTACTACCCATCGACATCCAAAGAGGAGGCAATCTACAACAGTGAGCTCAACTACGGTTACAATTGTCATTATCCCAAGGATCCTGACATCATTCATTGCGTAGCGCTTCGCATAACGCCCCAAAGAAATTTTGTCGCCATAGAAATGACCGCTCCGACAAGATCCGAAGAGAATGTCAAAGACTGGATTGTACCCACAATCGAAAGCGTTGACGAAAAAATGGTGCAGAAATAAACCTCTATATATCGGGTCATGAATAAATTTATTTTCATCCTGTTTTTTGCAATTGGGCTTGGGACCTCTGCAGCTGACGCAATTGTCAAGGACAAAAAAGTCAAAGAGAGCAAGCCCAAATACGCCATGACCGAAATCATGGATTTTGATGGTCAGCAAGTTCTCTTAGAAGAACGTACAGACAAAAAGTTTATCCAAGATTTATATATCGACGATTACAAATTTCCACACCCTTTTGTTGCCATGGTCGGGACCGCTTTTGCGAATCACCACTCTATCGAGATTTATCCCGATGACATTTGGCTTTTGATTATGGACGGAATCCGTCTGCATGTCAAAAACAATCGCGATAAGTTTAAAGATAAATTCGTAAAAAACGAAGCAGACACAAATCTTGTCATAAACGACAATGCGCTTACTTTGCAATCGCCACCTAGCGCATGGAAAAAAAACATTGCACAAATATACGATTCACTTTACCAAAAACTCCCGGAAGATACAAGAAGTTCTTT
Source organism: Fibrobacter sp. UWB11 (assembly GCF_900143015.1). NCBI lineage: Bacteria > Pseudomonadati > Fibrobacterota > Fibrobacteria > Fibrobacterales > Fibrobacteraceae > Fibrobacter > Fibrobacter sp. UWB11. The sequence continues at coordinate 2,084,404 of NZ_FSRT01000001.1, forward strand.
CGACATTGACTTTTCCACATCCACTGCAATTGACAAGTTCGTTGCAAAAGCAACGCTCATGGCCATCAGCTCGGAATATTACTCTTACTCCATACACACTTTGTGCGGGATTCCTCAAATTATCATCAAAGGAAAAAAGCGAGATTGGCAAAAACTGAAAGACTCATTCGATAAACTAGCGAATATTTTTGACATGCCCTGGTGGGCTGAACAACTCGATCCGATTCTAAATGAATTTATCCAGACTTTCAACAACAAGATTAACATGAAATTTTGGAGGAAAATCTACAAATACGTCCCTGAGGATCTCGGTTGCGGAGCTACCCCGCACATCAACGGATGGATAGCAAAATTCTTCCCTTACATTGTCAATGGAGAACAGGAACACAGAACCAATTGGGACGAACAAATCCAATACAAAGACATTTCAGCCGGGAAAAACGATGTTTTCATTACATGGAAACATCTTGGCAAAGAAATTTACTTACTATTATCCACCGGATTTTGGGGCGTGACCATCGACCCGAAAACAAAGCGTTTGAGAACAATCCGCGGATACGCGCTGACGAAGGATAGGGATTAGGATTTTTTCGTTAATTTGCCGCCCGCGATGAGCACTAAAAAGGCGGCACCGCCAACGCCAACAATTTTCTTGATATCGCTCCAAAATTCGCGACGTTTTTCTTTGCACGATTCGCAAAGTTTTTCAAAGTCCTCGGCTTTATCGCAACCGCATTTTTTGCATTTATTCCACAATTTCTGAAGCATAGCCAAACTCCTTAATCGTTGAAGGTGAACGAGAAGTCTTTTTAAAATACCATTTTTTGTTAGGAATGAGAGTAACGGGAATCACAATTTTTGGGGGATGGCATCCTCACCCAAACTTTTATATATTTGACGCCTACAGCGTCCGCGGCGACGGCTCGGTAATAAAAATACGCCAGCATATTTTTGCAACGCTAGCCTTGCACGCTTATGAAGTACTGTTTTAAAGGCGAAGCCAAGGAGCAGTTTAAAATGGATTTCAAGAAATGCAGCGAAGTTTATGGATACAAATCCATTGCCGAAGTCGAAGAAGAAGAAATGGCGGAAAAGATTGCTCAACGTGATCGTGACTGGATCGATGCCATGTTTGCCAATGGCAAATTAACTGATGAAGACATCTCTAGCATTTCGGGCGTTCCGCTAGACGAAATCCAAAAGCGTAGAGCGCAACGCTAAACAGTCCATTTGAAAATGTCCACGGTGATAAAGCCGTGGATTTTTATTTAGTTCATCTATGGTAAAATTTCAACGAAATACGGAAAATGTTTAGATATTCCGAATTTGGTTGAAAAGTTTTTAAAGAAACGACTACAAATTTGAATATTTGTAGTCGTTTTGTACAGACAAATTGCGTTAGGGATAGTGACCACGGTGTGGCGAAGCAAGGCTCCGTCGCAAGAGCTGCGCGGGGGTGCCACAGGTGCGCACGGGCGTTTCTTGCGATATAGCCCGACCTTGCCCAAGGCAAGGGAACGCCCAACACAAGTCTTGCGCAAGGAGATTCCCCATCAAGTGGGGAATGACATGAAAGAAGTGCTCAGGAACAAAGCAAAACAGGCTTGTTATGCGCTCTGTTCCGCACGCGGCACGCAAAAGTTCCTAAATTTTAGCTAGTAACATTCTCTACCGGGATCGCCATCCCGATGGATTAACTCTCAACAAATGAGGAACAAACAAAAAATGGCAAGAGCATTGATTATCGGTTGTGGCGCCGTTGCCACAGTTGCTATCAAGAAGTGCTGCACCTGCAGCGAAGTTTTTAGCGAAATCTGCATCGCCAGCCGTCATCGCGAAAATTGCGAGAAGTTGGCTCAGGAACTCCGCCCGAATACGAAGACGGTCATCACGACTGCCGCCGTGGACGCTGACAAGGCCGAGAACGTCTCTGCTCTCATTAAGCAATACAAGCCGGACCTGGTGATGAATATCGCTCTCCCCTACCAGGACCTCGCCATCATGGATGCATGCCTTGAATGTGGCGTGAACTACATGGACACAGCTAACTACGAGCCGGAAAATATCGACGATCCGGAATGGCGCAAGGTCTACGACAAGCGCTGCAAGGAAAAGGGCTTTAGCGCCTACTTCGATTACAGCTGGCAGTGGGCTTACAAAGAAAAGTTTGAAAAGGCTGGTCTCACGGCATTGCTCGGTTCCGGCTTTGACCCGGGTGTTTCTCAGGCATACTGCGCCTACGCCTTGAAGCACCAGTTCGATACCATCGAAGAAATCGACATTCTCGACTGCAATGGCGGCGATCACGGTTACAAGTTCGCAACGAACTTCAACCCGGAAATCAACCTCCGCGAAGTTTCTGCTCCGGGCAGCTACTGGGACACGGACGAAAACGGCAAGGGCCACTGGGTTGAAATTCCGGCTATGAGCATCAAGCGCGAATACAACTTCGCACAGGTTGGCAAGAAGGACATGTACCTCCTCCACCACGAAGAAATTGAATCTCTCGCCCAGAACATTCCGGGCATCAAGCGCATCCGCTTCTTCATGACATTTGGTCAGAGCTACCTCGACCACATGCGTTGCCTCGAAGACGTGGGCATGCTCAGCACACAGCCGATCAAGTTCCAGGGTCAGGACATTGTTCCTATCCAGTTCCTCAAGGCTCTCCTCCCGGATCCGGCAAGCCTCGGCCCCCGCACTGTTGGCAAGACCAACATCGGTTGCATTTTCAAGGGTACTAAGGATGGCAAGCCGAAGACTTACTATCTGTACAACGTTTGCGACCACCAGGAATGCTACAAGGAACTCGGCAGCCAGGCTATCGCCTACACGACTGGCGTTCCGGCTATGTGCGGTGCCATGATGGTGCTCACGGGCAAGTGGAACAAGCCGGGTGTGCATACGGTCGAAGAGTTCGATCCGGATCCGTTCATGGAAGCCCTCACGAAGTACGGTCTCCCGTGGAACGAAGACTTTAATCCTGTATTAGTCGACTAAAAAAGTCGGTCATTAGTAGTTAGTCATTGGTTATTAGTTGTTATAAAAGCGACAAAGTCGCCTAGTATAAACTACAGACTAATGACTATTGACTAATAACTAAACTTGACACCTGATTCTTGAGACTAAACAATGAAAAAATGGCGCATTGACGATTCCCGAGATCTTTACAACGTAAAGGGTTGGGGCGTAAGTTACTTTGACATTAACGACAAGGGTCACGCGACGGTTTCGCCGATCAAGAATGGCGGTCCGAGCATCGACCTTTACGAGCTCGTGCAGGAACTTTCCTTGCGCGATGTTTCGACTCCTGTGTTGTTGCGCTTCCCGGATATTCTGGACAGCCGCATCGAAAAGATTCACGAGTGCTTCACGAAGGCAACGACTGAATACGGTTACAAGGGCGGTCATTACAGCATCTTCCCAATCAAGGTGAACCAGCAGCGCGCGGTCTTGGAAGAAGTGGTGAGTCACGGTTCCAAGTTCAACATCGGCCTTGAGGCAGGTTCCAAGCCGGAACTCCACGCGGTGCTTGCGAACATGGAAAATCCGGACGCGTTGATTATCTGCAACGGCTACAAGGACGAAGACTTTATCGAGCTTGCTCTCCTCGCACAGAAGATGGGCAAGAAGATTTTCATTGTCGTCGAAAAGATGAACGAGCTTCACTTGGTTGTTGACTTGTCTCGTCGAATCGGCGTGCGCCCGAACATCGGTATTCGTATCAAGCTTGCAAGCTCTGGCAGCGGCAAGTGGGAAGAATCCGGCGGATACCACAGCAAGTTCGGTCTGAACAGTTCTGAACTTTTGGAAGCTCTCGACTACATCAAGGAAGAGAAGATGGAAGACTGCATGAAGCTCATCCACTTCCACTTGGGTAGCCAGATTACGAACATTCGCCATATCAAGAATGGACTCCGCGAAGTGTCGCAGTTCTACGTCCAAATTAGAAAGATGGGCATGGGCCTTGAATTCGTGGACGTGGGCGGCGGCCTCGGTGTCGATTACGACGGTACGCGTAGTTCTAACGCAAGTTCCGTGAACTATTCCATCCAGGAATACGCAAACGACGTTGTGTACGCGATGTTCGAAGCATGCGAAAATGCCGATGTACCTCACCCGAATATCATTGCGGAATCGGGCCGTGCTCTTTCGGCACACCATTCCATCTTGGTGTTCAACGTGCTTGAAACGGCTGGCCAGGCATTCTTTGACGAAAGCGTTCACGAAATTAGCGATGACGCTCCGGAAGCACTGAAGGACTTGTACGGCATTTACAAGAGCCTTTCTCCGAAGAACTTGCTCGAAAGCTGGCACGATGCCATGCAGATTAACGACGACACCTTGAGCGGTTTCAAGATGGGCGACGTGGATTTGCAGACGCGCGCTATGAGCGAACGTTTGTTCTGGAGCATAGCCCGCAAGGTGGACTTGCTCGCACGCGACTTGCGCCATCCGCCTTATGAATTGAGCGAACTCCCGCGCTTGCTCGCCGAAAAGTACTTCTGCAACTTCAGCCTTTTCCAGAGCCTCCCGGACAGCTGGGGCGTGGATCAGGTGTTCCCGATTATGCCGATCCAGCGTTTGGACGAAGAGCCGACGATTGAGACGACGATTCAGGACGTGACTTGCGATAGCGACGGCAAGATTGACATGTTCGTTCGCGGCGGCGAAGTGGCACGCACCATTCCGCTCCACCCGATCAAGAAGGACGAACCGTACTTTATCGCGGTTTACCTCGTCGGTGCCTACCAAGAAATTCTCGGTGACCTCCACAACCTCTTTGGCGATACGAACGCGGTGCACATTGTCTGCAACGACAAGGGCGGCTACGATATTGACAAGGTGATTGACGGTGAATCCGTGGAAGACGTGCTCGACTACGTGAACTTCAGCGACAAGGCTCTTGTCCGCAACATGGAAAACTGGGTCACGCGCTCTGTGAAGGAAGGAAAGATTACGCTTCAGGAAGGCAAGGAATTCTTGAACATCTATCGTTCCGGACTTTACGGGTACACGTATCTGGAATAAAGTTACTAGATACTCGTTAATAGTTACTAGTAGATTCGCGGAAGTCAATGGAACGGAACAACTACAAGATTGCGGTTTTGCTAGCCACTTACAATGGCGGCAAGTACATCTGGGAACAGCTTGAATCGCTGTTCCAGCAATCTTGTAAACAGTTCCATTTGTATGTTCGTGATGACGGCTCCTCGGACGATACAATGAAAATCGTCGAGCAATTTCACGGAATGTTTCCAGACAGAGTTACGATTTTAAAAGACTCGCAAAAGCACAGAGGCGCGGCGAAGTCTTTTATGTATTTGCTCGAAAATGTGGATTCCGAGTATTACATGTTCTGCGACCAGGACGATATTTGGTTGCCGGAGAAAATCGAAAAGACTTTTGCTCGGATGAAGGAAATCGAGAAGGCTGTTGCCGAAGCCCCGAAAGTTGTTATGGATGGAACTGCCGCGAAAAACGTGCCGATTCTCGTAGCGACGGATTTGGGCATTGTCGACGAACAACTTAATTTACTTTCGGAATCGTTCAACAAAGATTTGAAAATTGACGTTTTCCGCAAGCACCCAGAATTAATTTGTGTGCGCCACGTGGTCACCGGTTGCACGATGATGTTCAACCGCGCCGCAAAATTGGCAGCACTCCCTATGTCTCCTCGCGCTACCATGCACGACGAATGGGTCGCCCTTTGCGTCCACTTCAAAGGCGGAGTCATTTCGATTCTCGACGACTCGACGATTCTTTACCGTCAGCACACCAGCAATACGCTTGGCGCAGAACAGGCCCGCAAAGGCTTTTTCACACGCGCCATCGCCCGCGCAGGGCAAAAACAGTTCTTCCAAGTCGCAAAATTGCTCCACAAGGATTTCGGATTATCGTACTTAAAGTTCTTGATGTACAAAATTTTGTATAGTTGGTTCTAGGTATGAGAAGAAGCATTTGCATGGCGACCTACAATGGCGCCAAATACATCAAGGAACAGCTGGACAGCATTATTCCGCAACTTAGAGAAGATGACGAGCTCATCGTTTCTGATGATGCCTCGAAAGACGATACATTGAAAATCGTCCAGAGCTACAACGATCCGCGAATCAAGATTTTCCACAACGAAAATCACGGCGTTGCACACAACTTTGAAAACGCCATGCGTGAAGCCACGGGCGACTTGATTTACTTTGCCGACCAGGACGATGTATGGTTGCCGGGCAAGCTCGACAAGATGGAAAAGTTCCTCACGGAAGGCGGCTATGACACGATTCTTTGCAACTGTTCGCTCGTCGATGCCAACTTGAACGTCATCAAGGAACGCCATTACGATGAAAAATGGCCGATGAAAAAATCGCTCTTGCGAAACATCATCAACAATTGCTGGCTCGGTGCCTGCATGTGCTTTACCAAACAAGTGAAAGACGCTTGCATGCCGTTCCCGCCGAAAGTTGTCGCGCATGATTTGTGGGTCTCGTACTATGCCCAAAAGCATTTCAAGTGCGGTTACCAAGACGAAGTTTTGCAGCTATACCGCCGTCACGAAAACACAGTCTCGTTCACGGGCGGCAAGAGCACGAACAGCCTCTATTTTAGAATTGCATACCGCGCTTACCTCGCGTGGCATATCCTTTGGCGTTAGGCATTAAGCATGAAAATTTGCATTACACTCGCAACATATAACGGCGAAAAGTATCTTGGCGAAATGCTTGATTCTTTAGTCGCGCAGACGAAACAAGCCGATGTTATAATTGCAGTGGATGACGGTTCCAAAGATTCTACATGCGAAATCTTGGAACGTTACAAAGACAAGCTCCCGCTAGAAATCACCAAGTTTGAGAAGAACAGAGGGCACCGCGCATCGTTTTCGACAGCTTTGGAAAAGGCTCGCGAATTGCTCGCTGACGACGACGTGATTTTCCTTGCTGACCAAGATGATATTTGGCTTTCGAACAAATTGGAAGTGATGAGCCAGAAGATTGGCGACAATTCCATGATTTTTGGCAATGCCGAAATTATCGATGGAGAAGGCAAAGTCACGGATTCGTCTTGGCGCAAAAAGGCTGAAACGGTCGAGCAACTGAGCCAACGAGCGCTCCTCACCGGATACACGAACGTGACCGGTTGTATGGTTGCTTTCAAAGCAAGGCTTTTGAAGACAGTGCTCCCGATTCCGCAAGAGGTCCCCGTACACGACCAATGGATTACGCTTTGCGCAACCGCAGAAAATGGTTACCGAGCTATCGCAGATAAGGTCATCCAATACCGCATTCACGGCAACAACGCCATCGGCGAAGGCAACAAGACTTGGAGTGAAAAGCTCCAGACGAACTTGCAATGGGCAAAGGCTGTAAGAGATTCAAGCGTTTTCGAAAAACTGCCAGACGAAAGCCGCCTATTTTTGGACAAGTTCATTCAGTTCCTGGAATTACGCTTTAGCCATGCATTTTTATCACCGCTATGGTTTGTGTGGATTGTCCGTAACGCGCGCAACATCTACCCGCAGGTTCATAGCGCCCCCAAAATGATTGCACGAATTCTGTTCTCGTTCGTGGGCGTCTCGACCGCCAAAAAATTTTTCAATAAGAAATAAAATATCCTATGATTCACGAAATTGCACCGCACAAGCTTGATAACGAATTTAAAGACATTGCACCAAAGCCCACCGATTACTTGATTATTTTCAATGGCGAGCAAACGCTTTTCAAGAAGGCAGGCGACAACTTCGACATTCCGCGTGTGAGCGAATTTCCGCAATGCGAATGTCATTACTTGATTAGCATCGATGGTGATGCTTATTTCTTGTGTAATTCGAACTTGCCTGAAATTCCAGAAGGTTACGAATTCCGTGGCAATCGCACGTTCCGCACGCTTGAAAGCCATTTGGAACGCCTCGGTGGCGCAACGTCTGCACACATTGCCAAATGGGAAAGTTTGAACAAGTTCTGCGGTAAATGCGGATGTCTCATGAAGCGTGGAACCAAAGAACGTTCCATGATTTGCCCCAGCTGCAAGAACACCGTCTATCCCAAGATTTCGCCGGTCGTGATTGTCGCTGTTCACAATGGCAACGAGCTTTTAATGGCTCGCAATTTGGACAATCCGGATAAAACGCGCATGTTCCTCATTTCGGGATTCGTGGAAATCGGTGAATCGCTGGAACAGGCGGTTAAGCGCGAAGTCCTTGAAGAAGCAGGCGTCCGCGTGAAGAACATCAAGTACTTTGGCAGCCAGCCGTGGCCGTTCTCGGAATCGCTCATTTCGGGCTACACAGCAGAACTTGATGGCGATCCGACCATTCACATGCAAGAGGCAGAACTCGCTTGCGCCACATGGGTCAAACGCGAGGACATTCCCGAATACGATACGAGCGTGAGCATCAGCAGTTGCTTGATCGAAAACTTCCGCTCGGGATATACGATTAAGGAATAATACAACAGCAAGAAATCACTGGATCCTTCACCCTTACAGGGTTCAGGATGACGAGTACAGAAAAGCGCGGCCGAGAAGCCGCGCATTTTCATTAAGTCCTTTAGGTAAGAAGCCGATGCGTAGCAGCGGCTTTAACAACCACCCGCTATGCGGGTGAGATTAGAGCTTAAGCCATTACGAATAGAA